>NZ_JAWLNX010000032.1:0-84835 GCF_035320975.1 Saccharopolyspora mangrovi
CGCGTCGGCGGGGACGTCGGCATGGCGGGCGTGGCGATCGACTCGATCCTGGACATGCGGCAGCTCTTCGACGGCATCCCGCTGGATCGGATGAGCGTGTCGATGACCATGAACGGCGCGGTGCTGCCCATCATGGCGCTGTTCATCGTCGCCGCCGAAGAACAAGGTGTCGCACCCGAACAACTCGCGGGGACCATCCAGAACGACATCCTCAAGGAGTTCATGGTCCGCAACACCTACATCTACCCCCCGCAGCCCTCCATGCGGATCATCTCCGACATCTTCGCCTACACGTCGCAGAAGATGCCGAAGTTCAACTCCATCTCCATCTCCGGCTACCACATCCAGGAAGCCGGAGCCACCGCCGACCTCGAACTCGCCTACACGCTGGCCGACGGCGTCGAATACCTCCGCGCGGGCAAGCAGGCCGGTTTGGACATCGACTCCTTCGCGCCCCGGCTGTCGTTCTTCTGGGGCATCGGCATGAACTTCGCCATGGAGGTCGCCAAACTCCGCGCCGCGCGGCTGCTGTGGTCGAAGCTGGTCAAGCAGTTCGACCCGGCCAACCCGAAATCGCTGTCGCTGCGCACCCACTCGCAGACCTCCGGCTGGTCGCTGACCGCACAAGACGTCTACAACAACGTCGCCCGCACCTGCGTGGAAGCGATGGCCGCCACCCAGGGACACACCCAGTCCCTGCACACCAACGCCCTCGACGAAGCACTGGCGCTGCCGACGGACTTCTCCGCGCGCATCGCCCGCAACACCCAGCTGGTGCTGCAGCAAGAATCCGGCACCACCCGCGTCATCGACCCCTGGGGCGGCAGCTACTACCTCGAAAAACTCACCCAGGACCTCGCCGAACGCGCCTGGGCCCACATCACCGAGGTCGAAGACGCCGGCGGCATGGCCCAGGCCATCGACGCCGGCATCCCCAAGCTGCGCATCGAAGAAGCCGCCGCCCGCACCCAAGCCCGCATCGACTCCAACCGCCAGCCCCTCATCGGCGTCAACAAGTACCGCTACGACGGCGACGAGCAGATCGAGGTCCTCAAGGTCGACAACGCCGACGTCCGCAACCAGCAACTCGACAAACTCCAGCGGCTGCGCGCCGAACGCGACACCCAGGCGTGCGAGGACGCCCTGCGGCGGCTCACCGCCGCCGCCGAGGCCTCGCTGTCCGACGAGCGCCCCAACGACCTCGCCCACAACCTGCTCGCCCTGGCCGTCGACGCCGCCCGCGCCAAGGCCACCGTCGGCGAGATCTCCGACGCGCTGGAGAAGGTCTTCGGCCGCCACTCCGGCCAGATCCGTACGATCTCCGGCGTGTACCGGGAAGAATCCGGCCCGTCCGAACAGCTCGACACCGCCCGCCAGCAGGTCGAGGCCTTCGCCGAGACCGAAGGCCGCCGACCCCGCATCCTGGTCGCCAAGATGGGCCAGGACGGCCACGACCGCGGCCAGAAGGTCATCGCCACCGCCTTCGCCGACCTCGGCTTCGACGTCGACGTGGGCCCGCTGTTCCAAACCCCCACCGAAGTCGCCCGCCAAGCCGCCGAAGCCGACGTGCACATCATCGGCGTCTCCAGCCTCGCCGCCGGACACCTCACCCTCGTGCCCGCGCTGCGCGAGGAACTGGCCGCCATCGGCCGCGAGGACATCATGATCGTCGTCGGCGGCGTCATCCCACCTTCCGACTTCGACGCACTCCGCCAAGCCGGAGCCTCGGCGATCTTCCCCCCCGGCACCGTCATCGCCGACGCCGCCTCCGGACTCCTCGACGAACTCCGAACCCGCCTCGAACACTGATGCCACCGAGGCTCCGGGGAATCTCCACCATGTTTCGTCCAGGACCCGACTTCCGCGAGCAGGCTCGGATGTAAACATTGGAGCTCACACCAGCAAGGAGCACCACGAACGATGAGGTCTTCCCACTTGACGCACTTCGGCGTCCTCGAGGCCAAGTCCGACGGGAAATCGCTCAGCGCTGTGACCGGGTGGCACGGAGATCCCGACCCGCGCCAGATCATCCACAACGTCGCGAGCAGCCAGCACCATCCCGCCCGCATCAAGCTCCCGGCCATCCGGCAGGGATGGCTCCAACGAGGCCCAGGCGGCAGCGGGCGAGGCGATGAGCCGTTCGTCGAGGTCAGCTGGGACGAAGCACTCGATCTCTTGAGCGCCGAGCTCCGGCGCGTCTACGACACGCACGGCTCGTCTGGCGTGTACGGCGGCTCCTACGGATGGTCAAGCGCCGGGCGGTTCCACCACGGACAAAGCCAGCTCCATCGATTCCTGAACTGCCTGGGCGGTTATGTCTCCGCCGTCGGTGACTACAGCTACGGCACGTCCGGGGCGCTCCTCCCCCACGTGATCGGTTCGGTCACCGAGATCATGGCGGACGCTACGACCTGGAGTGTCATCCGTGAGCACACCGAGCTGTTCATCTCCTTCGGCGGGCTGTCCGAGAAGAACTCCGCCGTCGGGCCCGGAGGCATCGCCCGACATTCCACTCGCTCGGAAGTCGAGCGCGCGCGGGAGGCAGGCTGCCACTTCGTCGACATCACGCCGATCCGCGACGACGCGTTCGCGGAGTCGGGCACGGAATGGATCGCGCCACGGCCTGGCTCAGATGCGGCCCTGATGCTGGCGATCGCCTACGTCCTGGACGCCGAGGGACTCGCTGACCTCGATTTCCTCGAGACGCACACGGTTGGCTACGACCGCTTCATCGCCTATGTCCGCGGCAGCAGCGACGGTCAGCCCAAATCTCCTGAGTGGGCATCCGAGATCACCGAGATCTCCACCGACACGATCGTCGCTCTTGCCCGCAGGATGGCCGGGTCCCGCACGATGATCAACGTCAGTTGGTCGATGCAGAGACAAGATCACGGCGAGCAACCCGTGTGGCTCGGCGTCACCCTTGCCGCGATGCTGGGCCAGATCGGTCTGCCGGGCGGCGGGTTCCAACACGGGTACGGTTCGTCCGCGGACGTGGGGCTCGCTAAGAGAGTCACGAGCCCGCCGCGGTTTCCGCAGGGAACGAACCCGGAGAAGTCCTACATCCCGGTCGCGCGGATCGCGGACATGCTTCTCCACCCAGGCGACGTCATCCCGTTCAACGGACGAGAGCTCACCTTCCCGCAAGTGGACCTGGTCTACTGGGTCGGAGGTAACCCGTTCCACCATCACCAAGATCTCGCGAGGCTCCGCCGCGCCTTCCAGCGCCCCTCGACGATCGTCGTCCACGAGCAGTTCTGGACGAGCACAGCTCGCAACGCCGATATCGTGCTGCCGGCCACGATGACGATCGAGCGGGACGATTTCGGAGCCGGTCGCAACGATCCGTTGTTCTTCCCGATGCCGGCACTCACCGAACCTGCCGGCGAGGCGCGCGACGACTACGCCATCTTCGGGGCGCTCGAAGAACGACTCGAGTTGAATCAAGCGTTCACCGAGGGCAGGACGGTCAAGCAGTGGCTCGAGCACCTGTACAGCGAGTGGCGGGAGCGGCTGGCGTCGAGGGGCCATACCGTTCCGAATTTCGAGGACTTCTGGAACAGCGACCACATCGAGATTCCCGTGCTGGATCCCGGACAGGTCCTTCATGCGGATTACCGGAACGACCCCGTGAACCACCGTCTACGGACGCCATCGGGTCGGATCGAGATCTACTCGGAGAAGATTGACTCCTTCGGCTACGAGGATTGTCCTGGTCACCCCGTTTGGCTCGAACCACGCGAATGGCGCGATCAGCCGTATCCGTTGCACCTGATCTCGAACCAGCCCAAGACGCGACTGCACAGCCAACTCGACGTCGGCGCCACGAGCAAGCAAGGCAAACTCCACGGACGTGAACCGGCCCGGATGAACCCCGTCGACGCGGCCGCTCGCGAACTGCGGAACGGCGACGTCGTACGAATCCGAAACGATCGAGGATCGTGCTTGGCCGGGCTCATCATCACCGATGCCATCCGCCCTGGGGTCGTGCAGATTTCGACAGGAGCCTGGTACGACCCCGACCCGTCGGACCCCTCCTTCTGCCGCCACGGCAATCCGAACGTGCTGACCGCAGACAGGCCCTCCTCGAGCCTCTCCCAAGGAACGACCGCCCAGCACGCCCTCGTAGAAGTCGAACTATGGGAACGAGCACATCCACCCATCACCGTGGACAAGCCACCGAAGCTCATCGACAACCGCACCTGAGCCCTTGCTGTCCTACCTGGCTGCCCCGACCCCGCCGCATGGCAGGAGCACTAGGAGCAACCCCGAGCCGTGTAGTCGGCGGGGGTGAGTCCGGTGCGGTGGCGGAAGAAGCGGCCGAAGTTGGCGGTATCGGTGAAGCCGAGGTGAGCGGCGATCGCCTGGGGGCTCCACCCGGAGTGGCTGAGGAGACGGCGCGCTTCGCGCAGTCGCCGCTCATTGATGACCTCCCGCGCTCCCGTTCCGGTCGCCGTCCGGGCGGCGCGGCTGAGCGTGCGGGCCGAGCAGCCGAGCATCGCCGCGTAGTCGTCGACTCGATGAAGCTCGCGGAAGTGGAGCTCCACGGCATCCCGGAATCGCGCGTAGGTGTGATGCCGATCGAGGGCGCTCTTGGTTGCAGTGCCTGGGGTGCTGCTGGAACCGCTTCCAGTGTCAGCCGGAGACTTCGGGACGCCTGGCGAGTGAGCGAGACGCAGCAGCAAGGCCTCCAGGAGGCTGCAACGCAAGGCGTGGTGCGCCGCGAGTGAACGACGTCCCAGCGCCCGGTGTTCGTCGAGAAGCTGGAACGCCGTCTGCTCCAGCCACGGGACATCGTCACCATGCGGTACCAGGACGGCAGGGGCGCCGGGCGAGGTGAGGGAGGTCAACAAGCGGGCCGTATCGGGCCGGACCACCTCCGGCTCGAACAGGATGAAGGGCCCTCGTGCGGCGCTTGGCTCGTGCCAGCACTGCACGTGGCCTGCCCGCACCCACAGCCACTGACCTGGAGCGACGCGGTGAGTGATGTGATCGACCTCGTGCCGCAGCGCACCTTCGGTGACCAGGATCAGGTAGTGGAAGGTCGCCCGTCCCGGACGGGCGGGATTCCACGGCCAGTCGTCGTGGTGGGCGTAGAAATCCTCGATCGTGGTCACTTCCAGGCCGTACGGAGTCCCGACCGGTGGCTGGAAGCTGTACAGCGGGACGGAGGCCGCATCAGCACGGGCGACGAAACCGTCCGGCCTGGAAGAACGCTGCTTCGATCTCAAGGTCTGTCGCCTGGTGACCATCATGTGTCCGCAGTTTACTGGTTGGGGCGCCTGACGTCGGGAAACAATGGGAGGGCAGACCGGACAACCCGTCGGAAGATGCCGTCAATGGCCAGGGCAGGAGGGAGTTGAGGACCTTGGACGGAGAGACCTTGCTGAAGACCGCGGCCGACTGCGCCGACGAGCTGCCCGGGGCCGGCCTGGAGCATCCCTTCGGTGATGACTGGGACGTCTTCAAGGTGCGCGGCAAGGTCTTCATGCTCATGACCGAGGTCCCCAGGCGTCCCGTCGTGATCCTCAAATCGGACCCCGAAGAAGCATTCGCCCTTCGCGAGCAGTACGAGAACATCACCCCCGGCTACCACATGAACAAGAAGCACTGGATCACCATGGACAGCGCAGACGCCCTCGAAGAACAGCTGGTCAGGGAGCTGGTGACCGGGTCCTACCGCCTCGTGGTCGCCGGACTCCCGAAGTACCGGCAGCCCATCGACCCGCACACCTACGGCCACGGCTCCTGACCTGCGTCATGACCACGACCGGCGAGCAGCTCCAGGACACCGCGCGTGAAGCGGCCCGTGCACTGCCGGCGGTCACCCACGGGCGCCCGTTCACCGAACAGCTGGACGTCTACAAGATGGCAGGCAAGGTCTTCCTGATCATCACCGACGACTTGGACGAGCTCATCATCACCGTCAAGGCCGAACCGGAGTACGGTCGACTGCCGAACGGAAGGCACCGTTCGAGCGGCTCGTGGCCTGCGGTCGAGCTCGAGTGGAGTTCCTCGTCGCCCATCGCACAATCGCCCGTGCTTCGGGCGACGGCCGGCGCACCCCCGCGGCAGGAACGCCGCTGCACCTTAGCTCCACATTAAGACGCTAGGCCGCCCGGCGGCTCGTCATCCGATGAAGCCGCCGGTCCGCAGGAAACGCAGTGGATCAGCACCAGCAAGCCTTTCAGCCATCCACAGTGACACCGAAGCGCATGGTCAGGCCAGCCCTGGACGCGGTGCTACCTCTTCTTGTGCGGACGTGAGACGGCGGATGGCATCGAGGGTCAATTGGCGGTCGTGCTCACCGGCTCCGAGGGCGCGGTGGATCGTGAGCCCCTCGATGAGGGCATCGAGTTCGCGGGCCGTTTCCGAAGTGAAGTGGCGCGCCAGAGCCTCTTGGCTGCGCTGCATCCACTCGGTGATCAGTTCCCGGTAGGCCGGTTCGCGGGCGGCGAGGGCGTACAGCTCGTGGGTGAGTACCAGGTCGTGATCGGTGGCGAACAAGTCTTCGTGAACGATGTCGGCCACCGCCTCGCGGGCTTCCTCGAGGTCACGCGCCGCAGCGAGTCGTCGTTCGATCTTGGCGATGACCGCGTACGTGAAGCGACTGAACGCCTCTCGCAGCAGCTCGTCCATGCTGGCGAAGTGGTAGGTCATCGACCCCAGCGGCACATCGGCGCGCGCTGCGACCTTGCGATGCGACGTTCCGGACACGCCCTCCTCCGCGATGAGCTCCAGCGCCGCATCGATGATTCGCGTCCGCCGCTCAGGGTCGAAGCGACGGCTCCCCGACATGTCCTCCACCACCTCCATCGCGGCGTCCTGTCACGCCCCGGCGGACCAGCGCGACCCGCAACTTGGCCGACGAACTCTGATCAAGCCCACACACTCTACCTGGCAGCACCTCTCCCCCTGCCGGGCACAGCGGTGCTTACCCGGTGTGATCTGCCAGCACAACCCCCGATGAGTACGATCGTACTCATCAAATGTACGCTCGTACACATCACACGTTCCACCGCTAAGCAACGACGGAAGCCATGCCTGCACACCCCGGAACCACTCACGCCACCTCTCCGATCCTCGACCGAAGCGGCACCAATGGGCGTCGACGAGCCTTGCAAGTGATCTTCTTTCTGCTCGGAGCCTCGTTGGCCTCCTGGGTCGTGCGCACACCCGCAATTCGCGATGCTCTGTCAGCCTCCACCGGGCGCATGGGGCTCGTGCTGTTCGGGCTCTCCATCGGCTCGATGACCGGGATTCTCGCGTCCGGACTGCTCGTGCGCCGGTTCGGCACCAAGAGCGTGATCGCCATGAGCACCGCGCTCGTCATCGCCGGGATCTCCGTCCTCGGAGTGGCCACCGCGATCGGTTCGACGTGGTCGGCGTTCGCCGGTCTCCTGCTGTTCGGCCTCGGCATGGGGTGTTCGGAGATCGCGATCAACGTCGATGGGGCCGACGTCGAGCGCGTCGAAGACCGACCGCTACTGCCGTTGCTGCATGGCACCTATAGCGCCGGAACGGTCGTCGGTTCGCTGCTCGGGCTGACCTTCACCCACGTCGGTGTTGGAGTCGTGTGGAACCTGTTGGGGGTCGCCGTGGCCGCGAGTATCGCGACGGTGCTGGTCCTGCCATCGATCCCCGGTGGCCTCGGTGTCGAACGCGGCGGGCCGAGGCGCGGTTTCGGGGACGCGACGCGTCGGCAGCTCGCGGTGTGGCCCGAGCGTCGGATCGTTCTCATCGGGTGCGTCGTGCTGGGCATGGCGCTCGCCGAAGGCGCGGCCAACGACTGGCTCGCACTGCTGGTCGTCGACGCACACGGTTACTCGCCCACTGCCGGGTCGCTGATCTTCACCGTCTTCGCCGCGTCCATGACCGCAGGACGCTTCCTGGGTGGCAGGTTCGTTTCCCGTTTCGGGCGCTCCCCAGTTGTGCGCACTAGCGCGCTGTGCACCGCGCTGGGCATCGTGCTGGTGATCTCGACTTCCCATCCCGGCATCGCGGTCGCCGGCGTGGTGCTGTGGGGACTGGGCGGTTCCCTCGGTTTCCCGCTGGCGATCTCTGCCGCCGGTGACGGTGGCGGTGACGCCGCCAGGCGCGTCAGCGCGGTGGCGACCGCGGGTTACATCGCTTTCTTGGTGGGGCCGCCGTTGCTGGGCTTCCTCGGGGACCACTTCGGCCTGCAGCGGGCGATGATCGTCGTGGTCGCGCTCGCCTGCTGCGCTGCCGCGACTTCCTCCGCCGTGCGACCTCGTCTGGGAAACTGACCGTGCGGTTGTTCAGAAGCGCCCGCGGGTGGGCGATCCTGTTCGGGCTCCTGGGCTCGGTGGCCGCGCTGGCCGTCCCCTTCATGCCGGTCGAGCACCAGAGCACGACGCTGGAATGGCCTACCGCGCAGGGCACCCGTGCGGTATCGGCTCCCCTGGTCGCCTATTCACCGCTGAGCCTCGACCTCCGTGTTCCGTGCGCGACCGCGCGCGGACTCGACGCCCGCAGCGCAGGCCCGGCCGCGCTGCTGAGCACCAACCCTCCGGAATCACCCTACGGCGATCTGACCGGCCTCCGACTGGACGTGCACGATGGGCAGCTGCGCCTGATCGTGCGCGGTCAGCAGCTCGGCGCGGGCAACCTGCCCCCGGGCGCCTGCACGATCGCCGTGCGCTCAGACGGCAACGAGACCAGCGCCGTCGTCGGCAACGAGCGGATCGCTGAGGTCACGGGCGACTCCCGCCCGCAGCTGACCGGCATCTACTCACAGCTGGACTCCGCAGTCGACGACGTGCGGGGAGTTGCGTTCACCGCCGAGGTCGACAACCGCTACGACACCAGCCCCACCGGGCTCAAGGTCGGTGTCATCGCACTCGCGCTGCTGGGCTGCGCCGGGTCCCTAATCGCCCTCCGCCGCATGACGTCACCGCGGCCCACCGTCCCCGGGCACTGACCCGCGCGCGGTGGCGACCCACCGCTCGGGACGTGGTCGTCACCGCAGCCCTGGTGGCGTGGTGGCTGATCGGCGCGATGACCGCCGACGACGGCCACTTCCTGACCATGGCCCGCACGCGCGACGACCTCGGCTACGTCAACGACTTCTACCGGTGGTTCTCCGGCACCGGCGCCCCGATGGGCTGGTTCGTGGAGATCCAGGCGTGGTGGGTATCGATCTCGACCGCCACGCCGTGGGTGCGGCTGCCAGCTCTGGCGATGGGCATGGCCAGCTGGGCGCTCATCAGCCGGGGCGTGCTCCCACGCCTCGGAGGCCAGGTGCGGCGCAGCGGCGCCGCCGGGTGGGCTGCCGCGGCGGTGTTCCTCGCCTGCTGGTTGCCCTACGACAACGGGCTGCGCCCAGAGCCCATCGTGGTGGTGCCGACATTGCTGGCCCTATGTGCGGCCGAGAACGCCATTGCAACCCGCCGCCTCACCCCGCTGGCCCTGGGGTTGATCGTGGCCGCGTTCTCGGTGGCGGTCAACCCGCACGGGATGGTGGCGGCTCTTCCGTTCCTGGCCGGTGCGAAACCGCTGCTGCAGCTGGTGCGCCGACGGGCCGAGCAGTCCGGGTGGTCTGCGATACTGGCCCCCATCGCGGCAACCGGTCTTGTGGTGCTTGCCGCGGCCTTCGGCGACCAGACTTGGGGTTCCGTCGCCGATGCCACCGCTGTGCGCACTGACATCGGCCCGTCGCAGAGCTGGTACCAGGAGCTGAGCCGCTACACGTTGTTGTTCGGGCAGACCGCCGATGGCTCCCTCACGCGCCGTTCGCGGTACTGTTGATCATGCTGTGCGCGGCCACGTGTGCGGTCGTGCTCCTGCGGAGAGGGCGTATTCGCGGCGCCGCGCTCAGGCCGAGCCGACGGCTGCTCGCCGTCACGGGGCTGTACTTCGTGGCGCTCGCGCTCACCCCGACCAAGCACACCCACCACTTCGGTGTGCTCGCGGCCGTCGGTGGCGCCGTCGCGGCCCTGGCCGCGCTGGCCACCGGTGGGACGGTCCTGCGATCACGGCGCAACCGCGCCGGGTTCTTCGCAGGCCTGATGGTCGTGCTCGCCTTCTGCTTCACCGGCAACAACTCCTGGTGGTACGTCTCCGGTTGGGGCGTGCCGTGGTTCGACAAACCACCCTCGATCAAGGGCTACGCCGCCAGCAGGATCGCACTACTGATCGCAGCAGGGGCGGCCGTGGTCGCACTGATCGAACACCTGCGTTTCGACCCCGCCCGCACACCCAACCCCGCCGAGTCCGACCGATCCCGGGCACTCCGCCTCGGGACCGCGCCGCTGTCGCTCGTGTGCGCACTGCTGATGCTCGCCGAGCTCGCGTCGCTGGCAAAGGTCATGCCCGAACGGTGGCACACCTACAACATGGCCACCGACAACGTGCGGCAGCTCTTCGGCCGCAGCCGCGGACTCTCCGACTACATCGACGTCGAACGCGATCCACTCGCAGCAGTCCTCACGATCTCCGCACACCAGCCGACAGATATCAACGGGGATACGAACTCGGGATTCCGCCGGGACGGCTTGCCCTCGACCACCAACGCCTCCGGTACGCCGAACTGGACACCACCACACCGATTCGGTTCCGACCGCGCACCCGTGTGGGGCAGCCACGGCGCGCCCGCCGGCGTCGCCGAGCTCCGAACTCCCTGGTACGACCTCCCACGATCGGCCACTGCAGGCGAGACTCCCCTCGTGGTCAGCGCGGCCGGCACCACCACCGCACCCAACTCGTTGGTGGTCGAGTTCGGCCGGGACACCCCGCAGGGATTCGAGGTCGTGCACCGGGCCCGCGTGGCGCAGGGACCCGACCCGAGCTGGCGCGATCACCGGATCAGCATCGACGGCTCAGCGCGCGGCGCGACCAAGGTGCGAATCACCGCGCACGACCGCACGCTCGGCAAGGACGGCTGGCTGGCAGTCAGCGCACCACGCGCTCCGCACCTGACCCGCATGACCGATTTCGTCGGTGAAGCACCAACGTTCGTGGAATGGACCGCCGCACTGGCCCACCCCTGCCTGCAAATCACCAGCATCCACCACGGCATCGCCGAGCTACCGCGCTTCCGCGTTTCAGGAGGCGGCGAAGTCCGAGACATCGGCCAAGGCTGGTCCTCACCGGACAGCGGAGGACCCTTCGGCTACCTCAACGTGGCCACGAGCATGGTCGAGCTGCCGACCTACCTGGCCAACGACATCAACCGCGATTGGGGATCGCTGTACGCCGTGCACCCCTACGAACCACAAGCCCTACCGGCAGCTGCCGCGATGCAGGTGCACGGCGAGGTTCACTGGGGATGGTGGCGCCCGGGCCCGCTACCCAAACCCGTCCAACTCCCCGGGGACGTCGCCAACTCCAACAACAGAGCCGACCTTCACCCGGACCCAGCCGGTGAGTAATCCTGGCCAGCCCTGGCGCTGCCTACAGCTACGGCGAGATCATCCACGTCGATAGAAGATGGATCGCAAGCTAACACCGCGACACGAACCAGCAACCAACTCCCACGGCTGGATGGCACGCGTCCCAGGGCAGCGCGTGCCATCCAGCCGTGTCCTGCCCAACGACACGCGTCACCCTTGTACGCCGTGCAACACATGAAACTCGGCGCGAAAACAATGCGGACTATACATGACTCCACATTGGACTATTGACCTATGGCAATGGTCACGAAGCTGACGGGTGATGCGCGGTGCGTGATTGGCTTAACGATGTCCACGCCACAACTTGGACACCCTGCCGGATTAGGCTGCTGCGGTTCGGTGCCAAGCCGTTGCAATCGCACAGGACACATATCCGGTGCCGCTCTGAGCCCCCGGCATCAAGCATCGAGGGGTAACGGCCGGGCACTGGCAAGCTCATCACCGCGTCCGGCGTTGCGCCCAGTTGCCATGGACGATCTTCCACTCGCCGTCAATCTTCCGGAACACGATCGAGATGTTCCAGGAAAGGAAGCCATCACGACTGGCAATGTCCTGGAAACAATGTCAGTAACCAAGGTCGCCGAGGAGCACGACGTAGTCATCAGTGCCGTGGGAGGCGGTAACGGCGCCGCGCACCAGGCAACGATCAAGCCCTCCGCGATCGCACTCGTCGAGGCGATGCGAGCCCTCGGTGACAAGGCGCCCCGGCTGATCTCCGTCGGTGGAGCCGGCTCACTTAAGACCACACAGGGCCAGCAGGTCTGGGACGCACCCGACCTACCGGAGAACCTGTTGCAGATCATGCATGCCCACGGCGACGCCCTCGACTACTACCGCACGGTCACCGACGTGGACTGGACGAACATCAGTCCCGCCGCCCACATCGCCCCAGGAAAACGCACCGGCGCCTACCGCAGCGCGCTCGACAGCCTTGTTACCGACGAATCCGGCAACAGCTCGATCTCCACCGAAGACTTCGCCGTGGCAGTGATCGACGAGGTCGAACGCCCGCAGCACAACCAACGGCTATTCACCGTCGCGCACTGACGATCACCCCTGCTGCGATCAGCACCAGGCCACGCTATCGGCCCGACCCGCACTGCTAGTGGCCATCGCCACACTCCGTCCGGTCGCCGCGCTGGCCTGGTTTTCATTACTGCGGTTCACCGCATCGCTGGCATGCCGAGCATCGCCGCATCAGGCCGAGATGATTGTTCGCAGCTGTGCGGTGTAGGCGTGGAAGAGTGCGACGATGTCGACGTTGGCGGGGTCAACGAGCCACTGGTTCTCCAGCCCCTCGAGCATGGCGATCACCTGTCGGGCGATGATTCCGTAGTCGAAGTCCGGTCGAAGCTCACCGGCCTCCACGCCGGCCTCGAACGCGCCGACGAGCGAGTCGTACCCCAGTTTGAAGTGATCGAGGAAGAACTCGCGGGCCGGGTGATCCTCCCCCGCAGACTCCGCGCAGAGCACGTGCGACAACCGCACCAGGCCGGCCTGCTCGGCATTGCGCTCGACCGTGCGGTCCCAAGCATCGAGCACGGCGCTGCCGACCAGCGAGTCGGGTGTGCCCGGCCAGCTCGCGAGGTCGGCTTCGTCCCGATACTTCAGCACCGAGATCAGCAGCGACTTCTTGTTCGGAAAGTGGTGCAGCAGACCCTGCTTGGTGATCCCGGACCGCTTCGCGATCTCATCGAGCGAGGCGCCCCGGAAGCCGTGCCGTCCAAACAGCTCCGCCGCTTCTCGCAAGATCCGCTGTTGCGCGGCGACGCCCTGCGCGTACGGGCCGCGTCCGGTCGTCGCCTCCTGCTCACTCGTCACCGTCCCAGCATAGGCCCGACGCACCGCGGCACCGGAGGTGCACAGTCCGTCACGAGACGTTTACAACGCGAATCCCTACCATTTGGTCGGTGTTCGGGTTACGGTTGCTCGCACCTTCCGCGCATGGATGCGGTAGCCGTTGAAGGAGAACCAATGGCCTCAAACACCGTGCTGGCATCGCCGGTGCCCTCCAGAGCCAGGACCACCGGATTAGTCGTCATGCTCGCCATCGCGAACCTCGGCCTCTGGCTGGCCGTGTACGCACCCGCGCTCGTGACGATCTCGATCCGGATCCGAGAAGTCCGGCCGGACGACGCCGTGACCGTCTACGGGACGGTAACCGCAGCAGGCGCCGTGTTCGCCCTGCTCGGCAATCCGCTCTTCGGACGCCTTTCAGACCGGTCTCGCTCCCGGTTCGGCAGGCGCCGTCCCTACTTCGTCGGGGGCATGCTGGCCGGGACCGCCGCGGTCGGGCTCGTCGGGATAGCCGAATCGGTACCGGCGATCATGGCCGCCTGGTGCGCGGCGCAGCTCGCCTACAACGCCGCGATGGCGGCCTTGATGGCCGTGCTCGCCGATTACGTTCCGCCGCAGCAGCGAGGCCGCGTCGCGGGCGTCACCGGTGTCTGCAACTACGCCGCTTTGGCTGGCTCCGCCTACGTGGCAGGCTTCTTCGCCTCGAGCACACTGTTGATGTTCCTCGCTCCTGCCCTCATCGGGCTGGTCCTGGTGTGCGCGTTCGCTCCCGTGCTGCGCGAGCCCGCCAACACCGGTACCCGCGAGCCGATCGGTGTCCGCGATTTCCTGATGACGTTCTGGGTCAACCCGGTCAAGAACCCCGACTTCGCATGGGCCTGGTTGAGCAGGTTCTTCATCTGCCTCGCGTGGATGACCCTGCTGACCTACCAGTCCTTCCTGCTCATCAACCGCTTCGGGTTCAGCAACTACACCGTGGCCGACGCCGTGTCACTCGCCTCCCTGGTGCTCGTCGCCGGGATCCTCGTCGGCTCGGCCGGTGGCGGATACCTCTCGGACCGGACGGGTCGCCGTAAGATCTTCATCGTCGTCGCGGCTCTGCTCGCCGCTGTCGGGTTCCCGGCGATCGCCTTCGCCTACGACCTGAGCACGTTCCACATCGGTGTGGCCGTCGTGGGGCTCGGCATCGGCGTCCACATGGCCGTCGACCTCGCGCTCGTCACCGAACTCCTGCCCGATCAATCCGACGCGGGCAAGGACCTCGGAGTGTTCAACATCGCCAACGTGCTTCCCCAGTCGGTCGCCCCGGCGTTTGCCGCCGTGCTCTTCGCAACGCTGGGTGGCCAGAACTTTACCGCCCTCTACCTCTTCGCCGCGGCCTTCGCCGTCGTCGGAGCCGTTCCCATCGCCTTCATCCGCCGTTCCCGCTGATCATGTCGCGTTCGAAAAAGGAAGGGCCCATGGTCTACACGCTGGCGTTTCTCACCCGACCGAAACCGGGCATCACCGAGGACGAGTTCTTCGTCCACTACCGCGACGTTCACCGCCCGCTGGCGCAGAAGCTCCCCGGACTCCTGGCATACCGCCAGACCAGAATCCGCAAGGACGGGTTCCGGGGCGCCGACGCTGGCGACTACGCCGCGTACTCCGAATACACCTTCAACAGCGAACAGGACGCGGCCGTGGCATGGCGGTCACCGGAGGGCATCGCGCTCGACGAGGACACCGGACGGTTCATGGACTGGCCGTCGGTGCTCACACTCCCCCTGACCGAACTCGGGACCTTCATGAGCGAACACAAGGAGACAACCGAATGACCAGCGTCGACGAGCGCGCACCCGACTACCTCGACCCCGCCTTGACCGTGGAGGAACGCGTTGCAGACCTGCTGGAGCGCATGACGCTCGAAGAAAAGGCGGGCCTGATGTTCCACCAGATGGTCGAGATCGGCGAAGGCGGCGCCCTCGCCGGAGCCAGCAGCCAATACCGACTGCCACCCACGCTGGAGATGATCGGCCAGAATCACCTCACCCACTTCAACGTGGTGGGAAGCGCTGATCCCGCCACGATGGCGCGCTGGCACAACCGGTTGCAGGAGGCTGCCGCCGCGACACGCCTCGGAATCCCGGTGACGCTGTCCACCGACCCGCGACACGCCTTCACCGACAACCCGGGCACGAGCTTCACCGCCGGCTACTTCTCGCAATGGCCCGAACCCCTCGGCCTGGCCGCGATCGGCGACGAGCGGACCGTCCGGGAGTTCGCCGACATCGCGCGCCAGGAATACCTCGCCGTCGGCATTCGGGTGGCCCTGCACCCCCAGGTCGACCTCGCCACCGAACCGCGCTGGGCGCGCATCAACGGCACCTTCGGGGAGGACGTCGGCCTGACCTGCCGGATGCTCGCCGCCTACATCAGAGGCTTCCAGACCGACCGACTCGGCCCGTCCAGCGTGGCCACCATGACCAAGCACTTCCCCGGTGGCGGTCCGCAGAAGGACGGAGAGGACGCGCACTTCCCCTACGGCCGCGAGCAGGTCTACCCCGGCAACAACTTCGAGCATCACCTGCGGCCCTTCGAAGCCGCCTTCGAGGCCGGAACTTCCCAGGTCATGCCCTACTACGGGATGCCTGTCGGGACGGACCACGAAGAGGTCGGCTTCGGCTTCAACAAGGGCGTCATCACCGGGCTGCTCCGCGAGAAGTGCGGCTTCGACGGAATCGTGTGCGCCGACTGGAGCCTCATCAACGACAGCACCGTGTGGGGCGAGCGCCACGCGGCACGCGCCTGGGGATTGGAAGACCGCACGCCGCTGGAACGCCTTGAACGTGCGCTGCTGGCCGGTGTCGACCAATTCGGTGGCGAGCACTGCACCGAACTCGTGGTCCGGCTCGTCGAATCCGGACGCATCCCGATGTCGCGGATCGACGAATCCGCTCAACGACTGCTGCGGGAGAAGTTCGTCCTCGGTCTGTTCGACGATCCCCTCGTCGACCCCTCCCAGGCCGAATCGGTGGTATCGGCCAGAGAATTCGTCGAGGCCGGCTATGACGCCCAGTGCCGGTCTATCACCGTGCTCACCAATGGGGGCGACTCGCCGGTCCTTCCTGTGCCCGGGCGTCCCCGGCTCTACGCACCCGGGATCGACGGCGCCGCGTCCGAGTACGCCGACCTCGTCGACGATCTGGCCGACGCCGACCTCGCGCTGCTGAGAGTGAAAGCACCGTTCGAAAGGCGCAGCGGCAAGTTCGAACAGTTCTTCCGTGCAGGAAGCCTGGAATTCTCCCAGCACGAACGCGATGACATCCTGAACGTGTGCCGCCAGGTCCCGACGATCGTCGACATCTACCTCGACCGGCCCGCCGTCATCCCCGAGCTGCTCGGTGAAGCCGCGGCGGTCATCGCGAACTACGGCGCCTCCGACCGCGCAGTGCTCGACGTCCTGTTCGGACACCGCCGACCGGAAGGCACATTGCCCTTCGATCTCCCATCATCGATGGAGGCCGTCGCGGAAAGCCGGTCAGACGTTCCCTTCGACACCGACGCGCCCACATTCTCCTTCGGACATGGCCTTCGAATCCCCACCGCTTAGCCCGACCGCAAAAATCACACGACTGGAGAGCTACCCATGCCCCACTCCGAACGCGACACGCACCTGCGACTCGTCTGGCCACAGTGGCAAGGTGCCGGGACCTCGAGCGTCGAGGCGTTCGCCCCGGAGTTCCCCTTCGACGTGGCCCGCCGCGGCTACGCCACCGGCACAGCCGTACTCGAAGCGGTCCTGCCACCACATCACGGGCCCACCGCCACCGCACCCGTCACCATGTCCGATTACGGGCTCGAACAACGCGACGGCGTCGAAGCCAAGCAAGTCGTCCTCGACCAACTCGCCGGCGCATTCGAGGTCATCCGCGAACACGCCCCAGCACGCATCACCACCCTCGGCGGCGAATGCTCCGTGAGCATCGCTCCGTTCGCCGAACTCGCCCACCGCTACGGCGACGACCTCGCGATCGTCTGGATCGACGCCCACCCCGACATCGGCACACCCAACAGCGAGTACAAGGGCTACCACGCCATGGCCGTCGCTACCCTGACCGGCCACGGCGACCCCGACGTCCAGAACCTGTTGCCTGCCACCATCTCGCCGGACAAGATCGCCCTGGTCGGCCTGCATTCCTGGACCGAAGACGACTTCCCGAACGTGGCCGAATGGGGTATCGAGACCTTCGTTCCGGACCAGCTGCGCGAATCCACCCGCCCACTGCTCGACTGGATCACCGCCACCGGATGCTCACGAGTGGCGATCCACTTCGACGTCGACGCCATCGACAGCGAGGAGATCGTCCTCGGGCTCGGCGTCGAACCTGGCGGACTCACCAGTTCCGAGGTGCAGCGCATCTCCGCTGACATCACCTCGAACTCCGAAGTAGTGGGTACCACTATCGCCGAGTTCATCCCCCGACAGGTCATTCAACTCCAGCAGCTCCTGAAGAGCTTCCCACTGCTCGGGTGACCCGTCGATGAGCAGCAACGCGGGCCGTCATTACCCTCTCGCGACGCTGCAGTACCGCGGGTCGGGGCTGTTCGGGAACCGCTCGACACCCGAACAGACCGACCCGGCCGTCACGAAAACGCCGTCACAGGAGTCACCTTCAGGCAGAACGTACTTGCAGGTGAGCCAGACACCCTTGAGGTCGATGTCGATCACTCGGTCCCAATCCTGCTCCGTGAGGTCCTTCGCATTGCCGGTACCGGCGATGCCGGCGTTGGCGAACGCGACGTCTATCCGACCGAAGCGCTCGATCGTCAACGCAGTCATCCGCTCGACCTCGAAAGCCGCGGTGACGTCGACCTTCACCGCGAACGCCTGACCACCGGCACGGATGATTTCCTCCGCAGCGAGCTGTGCGTTCTCCTCGACCACGTCCGCGCACGCGACCATCGAGCCCTCCGCGGCGAAGCGCACGGCGGCGGCTCTCCCGAGGCCCGACCCTGCCCCCGTGATCAGCGAGACCTTGTTTGCCAATCGGCCTTCAGCCGCATTGGTCCTCGCCGTCATGTTCCTTCCCGTCGTTGACCCGCAACATTTCTCAGCGGAAGTCCGCGCCCTCAGTTCCCGGGCCACTTCACGGTCGTCCCGGTGTCCACGGGAAGTGCGACCCCGGTGAGGTAGCGAGCTTCCTCGGAGCACAACCACAGAACCGCGTTCGAAACGTCGTCGGGTTCGATCCAGGGCGTCTGCAGCAGGTTGTAGGACTGGAAGACCGGAATCGCGTCCTGTTGCGTCGCTCCGTGAACGTCCGGGCAGAAGTGCTGGTAGGTCGCGTCGTTGTGGATCATAGGGGTGGCCACGTTGGTCGGGTTGACGCTGTTGACCCGGATCGCATGCGGAGCGAGTTCGTTGGCGAGAGATCGCATGATCCCGTTGATCCCGTGCTTCGACGCCGTGTAGTGCCCGAGGTACGGCATGCCCATCAGGCCGGCGATCGAACCGGTGAGCACGATCGACCCACCGCTCTCGCCCGCGATCACGTGCGGGATGGTGGCGCGCAGCGTCCGCCACACCCCGGTGAGGTTGATGCCGATCATCTCATTCCATTGCTCGTCGGAGAGCTCCCACAACGCTCCGAGCGAGGTGATGCCGGCCATAGGGAGAACGATGTCGATCCGCCCGAAGCGCTCGAGACCGTCCTGCACCGCCTTGTCGATCGCAGCCTGATCTCGAACGTCGCCCTGGTGCAGGACGTGCTTCCCGCCTTCCGTCTCGATGAGGCGGGCCGTCTCGTCGAGGTCCGCGCGACTGGCAGAGGGGTAGTGCACCGTGGAGATGTCGTCGGCGAGGTCGAGGCCGACGATGTGGGCCCCTTCCCGGGCGAAGCGCACCGCGTGCTGCCTGGCCTGACCACGCGCCACACCGGTGACGAAAACGACCTTGCCTTCGAATCGTTTCATATGCGGACAACTCCTTTGTCGTCGCTGTTCTGCCGGCCGCCCATCTCGCGGCACGCATGTCCGAGAAACCACCGACCCGCGGTCGGCTTCACGACTCGATCGGCACACACTGACGCTCGCGATGAACCAGTCGATGCTGTCGAGGGAATACTCCTCGTGCTCCCGTAGCGGCTCGGGCTGCGTGAGGCGAACGCCGCCTGGACGTCGTCGACTGAGTCGAAGTAGAGCTTCGCCGTTCCGCCGTAGGGCCACCTCCGAACGCTCAGACCTCCTCGGCAATCCTAGGCGAACGGTTGTACGTTTTTCACAGCCAAAACACCTTGCCTTGGCCGCTAGTAGCGGTAGCATACGGTCGCTCGTTCGTTTTTTCCAGACCCGTTCGGAGCCACGATGACTTTCGTTCACGAGCCCCCACAACGAGCGCCGAGGACATGCACGGCTAGCCCCCGTACTGGAGCAAGCCCGTCTCGCTGGACCGGAGGAGTACGCGAACGAGCTGCGCGGACTGCACGCGCACTTGAACATCTACCGATCCCGCGCCACGCCGCTGGCCGACCGCCGCCAGTCCGTGACACCGGCCTGTTCCGTCCACCCCAGCCCCAGGAGGAAGCAGCAAATGGCTGACAGTTCGTTGTACGACCCGATCAACTTCGGCGCCCTGCGGCTGCGCAACCGGTTCGTGATGGCACCGATGACCCGAAGCCGCGCCCGGCACGACGGCACGCTGCCGGATTCGGCTCCGGTCTACTACCGCCAGCGGGCCACGGCCGGGTTGATCGTCTCCGAAGGTATCTGCATCTCGCCCGTCGCCGTCGGGAATCCCAAGGTACCCGGAATCTGGACCGACGAGCAGACGCGCTCGTGGGCGGAGGTCGCCGACGCGGTGCACGCGGAAGGCGGAACGATCGTCGCCCAGCTGTGGCACACAGGCCGTGCTTCTCACCCATCCCTGCAGCCAGGCGCTCAGCCACAGGTCGGGCCGTCGGCCATCGCCATCGACGGCATCACCTTCGCCCGCGGCGGGAGAACCCCGCACGTGGAGCCGCGCGCCCTGGAAACACTGGAGATCCCGGTCATCGTGGCGCAGTACGCGCGCGCCGCCGCGAACGCCGTCCGAGCGGGCCTGGACGGCGTAGAAGTGCACGCCGCCAACGGCTACCTCGTCGACCAGTTCCTCCAGGACAACTCCAACCACCGGACGGACCGCTACGGCGGGAGCATCGCCAACCGGGCACGCCTCCTGAACGAGATCGTCCGAGAGGTCAGCGCCACGATCGGCGCGGAACGGGTCGGTGTCCGGCTCTCCCCGAGCAGCTCATACCAGGACATGGCCGACTCGGACCCGCAGGCGCTGTTCGCCCACGTACTCGAAATGCTCGACGAGGCGAACCTCGGCTACCTCCACCTGGTGCAGCCCGGCATCGACGGATCCGAGTCCGTCGCGAGCCGGCCGGCCGACATGTTGGACTGCTCGTGGGCCCGCACCCACTACAGCGGAAACATCATCGCGGCCGGCGGCTTCGACGCCGCATCGGCCGGGGCGATCCTGACCAAGGGCCACGCCGACGCGGTTGCGTTCGGACGACCCTACATCGCCAACCCCGACCTGCCCGCGCGCTTCATCGCCGGTGCGCCCCTGAACGAACCGGACCGCGCCACCTTCTACGGAGGCGGCGACGAGGGATACATCGACTACCCGACGCTCGACCGAGCCACGACGAGCAGCTGATGACGCGCGTGCCGGGCGACCGGAGACGGCCATCCGGCCGGCATCTCGCCCAACACCCCGAAACGCGTCACGGGCTACCAATCCAGTACAACAACGTAGGAGGATCGGTGACCAACGGAACCAACACCACCCCCGCATGGGGACATGCCGAAGGCATCCTGAACCTGAAACCGCCCCAGGCTGTCCAGGAAAACCAGCAGGAGCTTGACCGCGCGCACGTCATCGACACGCTGCATCGATACGGGTTCGCCTACGATGAACGGCGTCTCGAGGTCCTGCGCGGTTGCTTTACCGACGACGCCGAATTCCTCGGAAGCGTGGCAGGAAAGACCGACATCGGGCCGTTCCGGGGATGGCCGGCGATCGCGGAGTTCCTCGAAGGGCACATGACGGTCCAGAACGACCAACGTCGCCACATGCTCGTCTCCGATATCGTCGAAGACCTCGACGCCTCCACCGCGAGCACCGTTTCGTACCTGATGCTCACCTCCAGCAGCGACGGAGCGGTGCACGTCGTCACGTCAGGCTTCTACCGGTGCGACCTGCACAAGGGCGAAGACGGAGTGTGGCGCATCGCACGACTGTTCGCCGGCTTCGACAGCGCGTTCTGATGACCCGCGATCGGCCGGCCGCGGGTGCGGCGTGGCGTCCCCGGACCGGCCGATCACCAGAAGGGGCTCGAAACTGCAGGCGCGGCGACCGACGCGAACCCGATCTGCCGGAAGATCATCTCCGTGTAGGTGTCGACGATGGTGTCGAGCGACATTTTGCCCCGGGGTTTGTACCAGGACGAGACGTGACTACCGATGGCGACGATCAGCACGACCTTCCCGCACATGCCGTGCATGCCATCCTGTCGCCCCAGCCATCGACCCTGCCTCTCCGTGTTCATCGCCGAGCACTCGCACATCCCGAAGGAACGGACATCACCGTTTCCCGGGGGCGACGACCTCCCCCGCGAGTACTACCGCACGCTCGACCCGTTCGTCGCTCTGACCGCGATGGCGACCACCACCAGCACCCTGCTGCTCGGCACCGCAATAGTGCTGCTGCCGCAACGGGACATCATCCACACCGCGAAATCCGCAGCCAGCCTCGACTTGATCTCCCGCGGACGCCTCCTCTTCGGCGTCGGGGCAGGCTGGAATCGCGAGGAGATGCGCAATCACGGTGTCGATCCCCGTCGGCGCGGACGGCTGATGACCGAGCAACTGGCAGCGCTCAAGGAGCTCTGAACCAAGGACGAAGCCGAATACCACGGTGAACACATCGACTTCGCTCCGCTCTACTGCTGGCCGAAGCCGGTTCAGTCCCCACACCCACCGATCTACCTCGGCGGGGAGAGCGATGCCGCCCTGGCCCGGGTCGTCGAGCACGGTGATGCCTGGCTGCCCCGAGCTCTCATCCCGATCGACGACGTTCAGCGCCAGCGGGAGGTTCTCGCAGAGAAGGGCAGGCCAGATGTGCCGATGACCGTGTCCGCCGTCGAACCGCGGCCGGCGACGATCGATGCCTGGGCCAAAATCGGCGCAGAACGCGTCACGTTCCGGCTCCCCACCATGCCCGAGGCGGAATCCCTGCGGAAGCTCGACGAGCTCGCAGCCGTCGCCAGAAACTGGGGATGAGCGCCCCGCTCGGCTGCCGTACACCTCTGGGGTGAGCGTGGCAGCCGAGCTGGTGGAGCCCCTCAGCGATCCGGGACAAACCACTCCGTATCCGGTGGTGGGACGTCATAGCGGGGCGGTTCGACAAGTCCGCCGAAGAGCGGGTCGATCCGAAGACGGGTCAGCTGCATGTGCGAGATGTACCACTTGCCGCCGACCCGCGTGTACTCCTCGTCGTAGTACCCGTACCCGTTGATGCCGTGCATTCCGGGGATTTCGATTCCCTTGTAGACGAAGGAATCCGGCTCCCACGTGAGCATGTCGTGCATGCTCCACCGGCCGCGGACTCGACGCTCGTCGATCGCTCGCAGCTCCGGCATCATCGCGTGGTGTACGGAGCGCACACTCTCCAGGAACGAAGACACGCCACGGACGAAGTCATAGGGATCGTCTGTTGTGTAGGAGAAACCGGCGAAAGTGGCTTCTTCGCTGAACAACATCCGAAGCCGGTCCCACTCCTTGGTGTCGACGTAGAAGCAGTACTGGGACTGACCCGGCAGATCTGCTGGTACGTCCTGAAATCGACGAGCCCATCGACTTCGTCGCACGCGGTCATGACACGCATCCGCTCCTGGAGGTTGTGAACCCAACTCCCGTTTCAACGGCTGGCCTTACCCAGGTCGCGCAAGGGCACGCGACAGGTCTCGGGCGCGAAGAAGACAGCGGATGCGGTGACAAGCATCCCGGCCGCTTGCAGCAGTGGCGCCGGAATCCACGCGGTTTCGGTGACCAGAGCCGCGGCGATCGTCGGAGCAAATCCACCGACCGAGATTCCCAGCATGAAACCGATGGAACTGCCCGACATTCGAACCGACGTGTCGAACTGCTCGCCGATGAACGCCATGAAGACCCCGGTCGTCGCAGCGAGCGCACCCCCGGCCAGAAGGATCCCCAGCACGAAGACGAGCGGAACGTTGCGGTCCGCGATCGCTGTGAAGTATCCGAACCCGACGATGGCGGACCCGAGAAGACCGGTGACCATGACCGGTCGGCGCCCCACCCGGTCGGCGAGCATCCCGAACAGCGGGCGCGTGATCAGTGCCGATGCATTGGAGACGATTGCCACCCAAAGCATCGTGGAATAGGGCAGTTCGATGCCGAACTGGGGCTGGGTCGCGTAGCTCAGCCCGAACCCGAAGACCAGGGTCACCCCGAAACCTTGGAACAGCACCAACGCAGTTCGGACCACTTGGATCGGATGCGTTCGAAAGACGCGCAATACTGGTGTCCGCTCCTCCGACCTCTCCGACAGCACTTGCTGGACATGACCGCGCTTTTGGCATTCGCGTGATCTTCCTTGGTGAGTTCCTCTTGGACCGATCGGTTTCTGATCGACTTCGAAATCTCTGGCATCCCACGCTTCTCCTTTGAGGCTGTGAGCGGGTTTTCGGCCGATCAACTGCGATGAGGCAGGGGTGCGTCTACGCTCCCGAGAACTTCATGCTCATACCGAGGTCGACCGGCAGCGCGGTGCCGGTGATGTAGCGGGACTCCTCGCAGGCGAGGAAGAGCACCGCGTTGGCGACGTCGTCTGTGTCGACGTACGGCACGTCCCACATGTTGATCCTGGCGAGCGTGGGCATCGCGTCCTCGAGCGTGGGTGATTCCAGATCGGGACAGTAGATGCGCGCGCTGCTCGGGTTGTCGATCATCTGCGTGCGCACGTTCGTGGGGTGAATGGAGTTGACCCGGATCCGGTGCGGGGAGAGCTCGTTGGCCAGGGTGCGGGCGAGTCCCGTGACGCCGTGCTTGGCGGCGTTGTAGTGCGAGATCCCGGGGATGCCGCGCAACCCGCCGGTGGAGCTGATGAGGATCAGCGAGCCACCCGGCCCGCGATCGATGATGTGCGGGATCGCCGCCTTCGTGGAGTGCCAGACCCCGCCGAGGTTGACGTCGATCATTGTCTGCCACTGGGCTTCGTCGAGCTGCCAGCTGTTGCGGACGTCATTGAGGATGCCCGCATTCGCGACGAGGACGTCCAGACCACCGAGCTCACCGACGGCTGCGTCGAGCCCGGCCTGAAGAGTATTGAAATCGCGCACGTCGGCGGTGAAGGACACCGCCCGCCTCCCCAGCGCCTCGACAGCGCGCACGGTCTCGGCGAGGTCTTGCGCGGTCGCCGCCTCATAGCCGACGGTGTCCACCGGCCCGGCGATGTCCGTGGCGATGATGTCCGCGCCTTCGCCGGCCAGCCGCAGGGCATGAGCTCGCCCCTGCCCTCTGGCCGCACCGGTGATGAAGGCGATCTTGTTGTCCATCCGTCCCATGGGTGTGCCTCCTCGCACAACTGTGGTTTCAGACCTGCGACTGCCATCGAGACCGTCTGGATCGACGCCCGGTTCCCTCAGCGCCCTATGTCCACGACGGTTCCGATTGGAATACAAGGGCTTTCGAGACGGCGGCGCACTCGGCCGTGACACCTCTGCCTCTCCGGACGTGACGCTTCGATGCGCACTCATCCTGATAGGAGATCGATCGACCAGCCGTAGCGATGTGCGCCGATTTACGTCCGCTCCGTGCCAACTTCACTAATCGACGCTGCCAACGGGTTCGACGGTCGTCTCAGTGGCGATGAACCAGTCGATGGTGTCGAGGAAGTGCTTCTCGTGCTCGTGGAGGGGTTCGGCCTGCGGGGAGGCGAAGGCGGTGCGCACGTCGTCGACGGTGTCGAAGTACAGCTCGGCCATTCCGTCGTAAGGCCAGGACTTGCGATGTTCGATGGCCGGGTTCTGCCGGTAGGCGCGCAGGCCCGGCAGCTGCCAGACCAGGGCGGGGTGTTCCTGCTGCCAGTAGGTGAGGAACTCCTCCCGCGACAACCCGGGCAGCGCCTTCAACATCGCGACGATCTTGACCGACATCACTGGGTCCTTTCCGCTACCAGCCGACGAGCTGGCGCAGGTTGCTCTTGACGATCTTTCCGCTGGGGTTGACGGGCATGGAGCCCGGCTCGAGGAACACGAAGCGCTTCGGGATCTTGTACCCGGCGAGCGAACGACGCAGGTGCTCGCGGAGCTCGCCCTCGGTCGCGCTCTGACCGGGTCGCAGCGCCACCACGGCCCGAACCTCCTCGTCCCACTCGGTGCTGGAGACGCCCAGCACTCCACACTCCATGACAGCGGGGTGGGTGTAGAGGACCTGCTCGATCTCCGAGGCGTAGACGTTCTCCCCGCCCGACTTGATCAGGTCCTTCGCGCGGTCGCGGAAGTAGAAGTAGCCCTGTTCGTCCTGGGTCACCAGATCGCCGGTGTGCAGCCATCCCTCGCGCAGGGCCGCGGCCGTGGCCTCGGGGTTGTTGTAGTAGCCGAGCATCACCGCCGGCCCGCGCACGGCGATCTCACCGAGCTCACCGGGCCCGAGCGGCTCGCCCGTCACCACGTCGACCACCCGGGCCTCGACCATGGAGT
The DNA here is from genome assembly GCF_035320975.1 of Saccharopolyspora mangrovi. Taxonomy (NCBI): domain Bacteria; kingdom Bacillati; phylum Actinomycetota; class Actinomycetes; order Pseudonocardiales; family Pseudonocardiaceae; genus Saccharopolyspora; species Saccharopolyspora mangrovi. The sequence goes on from NZ_JAWLNX010000032.1 coordinate 25,961, forward strand.
ACTCCTGGCCGATGGAGCCGTCGAGCTCGGGTCGCATGATGTCGCGGTCGAGCAGCCGGGTCACCATCGGTCCGGCCTCGGTGAGCCCGTAGCGGAAGTACATGCGCACCTGCGGGGTCAGCTCGCGCACGGCTCGCTTGTCCGGCATCCGCAGCAGCCCTCCACCGCTGTGAAGTTGGCGGAGGTACTTCTGGAATCCCGGGGTTTCGAAGATGCCCGCTTGCAAGAGCCGGCGCACCATGTTGGGGATCATGAACGACGTGGTGATCCGCTCGCGCTCGACCAGCTCGCCGATCTGCTGCTCGTCGAAGCGATGCAGCATCACGTTGGTGCCGCCGCTCATGTAGTGCGGTGCGAACACGCACAGCAGCGCGGCCGAGTGGAACATCGGCGTCACGTTGAGCCCGACGTTCTCCGCTGCGCTGGCGATTCCCACGTCGAGCCGCTCGTTGACCGAGTTCACGATGCCGGAACGATGGGCCAGCACGACACCCTTCGAGAACCCCGTGGTTCCTCCGGTGAACAGCACGCACATCGGGTCGTCCGGTCCGACGTCCGGCTCGACGGCCGGCCCCGGCGTGGTGACGAGCCCTTCGAACCCCTCGCCCTGCCTGACCACGCTCAACGCGGGGTCGAGATCTCCGGTGGCCATCGCCGCGTCCAGGGCGTCCTCGAACTGCGCCTCGACCAGGACCAGGCGGGCGTCCGTGGAGGCGATGCCCTGAACCAGCTCGGCAGTGGCCCAGCGCCAGTTGTACATCACGGCCACGGCACCGGCGGTGATGACGCCGAGGAACGCCTCGGCGCAGAAAATCGAGTTACCGGCCAGGATTCCGACGTGATCACCGCGCCTGATCCCGGAGGCCCGCAACCCGCGGGCGATGCCCTCCGCCCGGGTACTGAGCTCGCGATGGGTCAGTCGGCCGGTCTCGTCGACCACCGCGTCCCGGTCGGGGTGCCTGCGGGCGTTGAGGCGCACACAGTCGGCAAGGGTCCACATCGTTGTCTCCTCCGCACACTCCGAACTTGCCGGAGAGCCTAGGAAACGAATGCACGTTTGTCTATCTCGACTTCTTGTCTTCCCAGCAAGTCGCGGTAACATACGGTCGCTCGTTCGTTTTTAACTGCGTAACCAGGAGTGCTGATGACCGACATCCAGGACCGCCCCGCGACCAGCGCCGAGGACGTGCACGGCGAACTCGGACGCAGGCTGGAGCAGGCACGGCTCGGCGGCTCGGAGAAGAACCGCGCGAAGGTGCTCGAGTCCGGCAAGATGCTCGTCCGTCAGCGCCTCGAGCTGCTGTTCGACGACGGTTGGTCGTTCGAGGACGGCCTCCTGGCTCGCTACGACGAGGGCCTGCCCGGCGACGCGGTGGTCACCTGCATCGGCAAGGTCGACGGGCGCGAGGTGGCGGTCATCGCCAACGACTTCACCGTCAAGGCCGGGACCTGGGGAAAGCGGACGTTCGAGAAGATCACCCGAACCCAGGAGATCGCCGACGAGACCGGCATCCCGCTGGTCTACCTGTTCGACTCCGCCGGCGCCCGGATCGACGAGCAGTTCGAGAGCTACGCCGGTCGCCGCGCGTGGGGCAACATCTTCTACAACCAGGTGCAGATCTCCGGACGCGTCCCGCAGGTGTGCGCGCTGTTCGGCCCCTCCCCCGCCGGATCCGCCTACGTCCCGGCCCTGTGCGACTTCACGATCATGGTGCGCGGGCACGCCACGGCCTACCTCGGCTCGCCCCGCCTGGCCGAAATGGTCACCGGCGAGAACGTGACACTGGAGGAGATGGGCGGCGCCGAGATGCACTGCCGCACCTCTGGGCTCGGCGACTGCCTGGTGGAAGACGACGCAGAGGCCATCGCGGCGATCCGCGTCTGGCTGTCGTTCCTGCCGTCAAACTGGGAGGAGAAACCGCCGGTAGCCCCGGCAGCAGAGCCCGCTTCGGCTCGAACCGTCCAAGAAGTGGTCCCGGAGCGCGAGTCCGAGGTCTACGACGTGCACGAGCTCATCGACGCCCTGGTCGACGAGGACTCGTTCCTGCCCTACAAGGATCTCTTCGCTCCCGAGCTGGTCACTGGCTACGCGCGGATCGAGGGCCACAGCGTCGGCCTGATCGCCAACCAGCCGATCCAGCGCGGTGGCGTGCTGTTCCCCGATTCCTCCGACAAGGCCGCCCGGTTCATCTGGACCTGCAACGCCTACAACATCCCGATCATCTTCCTGGTCGACATCGCCGGGTACATGATCGGCTCGGAGGTCGAGAAGCAGGGCATCATCCGCCACGGTGCCAAGATGCTCTTCGCCGTCGCCGAGAGTCGGGTGCCGCGCATCGCCGTGCTCGTGCGCAAGGCCTACGGCGGCGGGTACCTCGCCATGTCCGGTGCACCGATGAAACCGGACGCCGTCATCGCGCTGCCCACCGCCAAGCCTGCGCTGATGGGTCCGGACGCCGCCGTCAACGGTGTGCACTACAACCGCATCCAGGCCATCGAGGATCCCGAGGAGCGCAAGCGCTTCGTGGCCGACAAGCAGGCCGAGTACGCCGAGGGCATCGACGTGTTCAAGATCGCCAACGAGAACGCCGTCGAGGCCGTCGTCCCTGCCAATGAGCTGCGCGGCGAGCTGCGCCGCCGCCTGTCGGTCTACCGGCGTCGCGCCACCCCGCCCGCCGCGCGCCGCCAGGCCGTCACCCCCGTCTGAGCCCGGGCCCGAGGAGGACGCGCACATGGCGCTCAGCTCCCTGTTCGAGCCGGTCGAATTGGGAGCATTGCGGCTGTGCGGCCGGTTCGTGATGGCCCCGATGACCCACGTACCTGCACATCGTTGAGCCCGGCATCGACGGTTCGGAGAACCTCGCCGGCACTCGGGACGTGACGCGTAGCGCGCTGTGCGGCCAAGGTCGTGGCCGCAGGCGGCTACCAGACGCTTCTGCGGAGTCCGCGGCGGTCAGCGGGTATGTCGATGCGGTCGTGTTCGGACGGCCCTGCATCGCCAATCCAGACCTGCCGGAGCCCGTCGCTGCCGGGGCGCCGCTGACCGAGTCCGACCAGGCGCTACGGCGGCGGCGACGCCGGGTACGCGGTTAGTGCAGCAACGACGACCGGGGTGACCGGGTTCAGCCCGGTCACCCCGGTCGTCGGTTGGTGCGGTTTCAGTTGTCGATCGCGGCCACGGCCTCGGTGGGCACTCCGACCTGGCGCAGGATCAGCTCGGTGTAGGTCTGGACGATCGCTTCGAGGGACATGCCGCCGCGCGGCTTGTACCACGACGCCACGTGGGTTCCCATCGCGACGATCGCGTAAGTCTGCAGCCGCGCGTCGACGACCTCGGCCTTCCCCTCCGCGGACAGTTTCTCGATGACACCGCGGATGAGCTTCTCGTACTGGTCGCGCTTGCCGACCACACGCCGATGTTCCTTGGCGGGCAGCGCCCGCAGCTCGGAGTTGCCGATGAAGACCTCACGGGCACGCTGGGCGTGGAACCGGATGTGGGTGTCCACGCAGGCGCGCAGGGCCGCGACCGGATCGTCCTCGTGTTCGCGCAGCACGCTGCGCAGAGCGGCCAGCAGGTCGTCCATGATGCCGATCATGATCGAGCTGAGCAGCTCGTCCTTGCCGCTGATGTGGTTGTACAAGCTGCCGACGCGGATGCCGACCTTGGCCGCCACCTCGCGCAGCGACGTGGCCTCGTAGCCGTGTTCGTAGAAGAGCTCGATCGCCGCCTCACGGATGGCATCAGGCGTGCGAACGCCGTTCGTGGGGCGCGGCATGCGGTGCTCCGATCCGTAATGGGAGGCCGAAGGGCCTCGCTGGGTGTTCCTCATCCGCCATTCTAGCGGATGGCGAACAAGCAGCCGTTTGTTAGCCCGCTCGTGTCGTGCTCAGGCGATCGACGTGCCCCCGTCGACCGGCAGGACGTGACCGGTGATCCACTCGTCGTCGATGAAGCGAGTGATCCACCTGGCCACCTCGACGGGCTCCCCGGTGCGGCCCAGCGGGATGGTGGAGGCGCGCTGGGCAAGGAATGCCTCCGTGGTCGCGGAGTCCATGCCCGCCGTGGCGAACAGGGGCGTGTTGGTCGGGCCCGGCGCGACGGCGTTCACCCGGACTCCGTGGGGTGCCAGTTCGAGAGCCCAGCAGCGGGTGAGCTGGGCGACGGCCGCCTTCGAAGCCGCGTAGTGGGCGTTGGAGACCGAGGCCTTCAGCGCCACCGTGCTGGAGAGGTTGACCACCGCGCCGCGGGCAGCGATCAGATCCGGCAGCAACGACTGTGTCACCAGCGTCGTTCCGGTGACGTTGATGTCGAACAGCCGCCGCACGTCAGTGGCCTCGACGTCGGCCAGTGAGCCGAGGACGAAGATGCCGGCGGAGTTCACCAGGAAGTCCACCCGGCCCCACGTGCCACGCACCTCGTCCGCTGCTGCGGCGACCTGAGCCGCGTCCGTGACGTCGACGACCGTCGTGCGCGCGGATTCGCGGCGGGACAGCCATGTCAGGCCGTCGTCGCTGATGTCCCACCCCGCGACGCGGACACCGTGGTCCAGCAGCAGCTCAGCGGACGCCCGGCCGAGTCCTGATCCGGCCCCGGTCACGACGCCGACCAGACCCGGCCTCATCGTTCACCGCCTTCGGGGCGCCGGCGGACCATGAAGCTGCTGGCGAAGGTCATCACGGTCTCGCCTCGCTGGTTGACAGTCCGGTAGGAGAGCGTCCAGATTCCCCGGTCCCGTTTGCTCGTCGGGCGGGCTGCGGCGATCTCGGCTTCCGGGTGGACGGTGTCGCCGATGAACACCGGTGCCGTCGCCCGGACTTCGTCGAGCCCGAGCCAGGCTTGCACGTTGCCGAAGATGCCTGTTTGCGTGAGCAGCCCGAGCGAAAGGGACAGCGACAATGGCCCGTGGGCGATCCGGCCCGCGAAACCCGCTTCCTGGGCGTAGGACTCGTCCAGGTGCAACGACACCCAATCCCCGGTCAGGCCCGCCCACTGGACCAGGTGCGAGTCGGTGATCGTCACCCCCGGCCCCCGCAGCGCGTCCCCGACGGTCAGGTCCTCCCAGAACACCCGGCCCTGCCCGGTCACCGCGCTCATGCCGTCACCTCGGCGGGCCGGCGCTTCATCAGGGCTGCGCGGCGCAGGCGGCAGACCAGCTCGTCGCGCTGGTTGAGCGCGCGGTGCTCGAGCTTCACGATGCCGGTTTCCGGACGGCTCCGTGATTCGCGCACCTCCAGCACTTCGCTCTCGACGCGGAGCGTGTCGCCGATCAGCACCGGTTTCGGGAACTGCACGTCCTCGAAGCCCAAGTTGCCCACCGTGGTGCCCAGCGTCAGGTCGTTGACGTGAATGCCCGCGACCAGCCCCAGGGTGAACACCGAGTTCACGATCCGGGTGCCGAACATCGAGCCCTTGGCGAACTCCTCGTCGAGGTGCAGCGGCTGCGGGTTCATGGTCAGCGTCGTGAACAGCAGGTTGTCGGTCTCGGTCACCGTGCGGGTCACGGCGTGCCGGTGGACCTCACCGACCACGAATTCCTCGAAGTACAGGCCTGCCATGCTCATTCCTCCTCGTTGTGCCCGGCCACGGCCAGGACGGATCGGGCGCTCTGCGCGTGGGCCAGGTCGATGTGCTCGCCCTCGAACAACACCGCTCCCTGACCGGCGCGGGCTCCGTCCTCGTAGGCCGCGACGAGCCGTCGCAACCGGTCCAGTTCGGCCGCATCGGGGGTGTAGGTCTCGTTGACCGGTCCGACGTGCGACGGGTGGATGACGACTTGTCCCCCGAAGCCGAGATCGCGGTTGGCACGGGCAAAGACACGCAAACCGTCGAGATCGCGCAGTTCCTGCCACAACCCGAGCACGACGTGCTCAAGCCCGGCAGAGCGGGCTGCCAGCACGACCTTGCTCCGCAGGAAGAGGGTTTCCAGCCCGGCCGGGCTCCAGGTGAATCCGACTTCGCGGGAGATGTCGGCGTCCTTCGCGGCGGCGGCCATCAGGCTGACCACCCGGGGAGCCGAGGCGATCTCGTCCACGTTGGTCAGTGACCGCGCCGTCTCCAGGGACGGGATCAGGCCCACCGTTCCGCGCGGCAGGCCGCGTTCGATCTCGGCAGCGGTGACCAGCGCGTCGTAGGCGACGATATCGTCGCGTCCGTAGACCTTGGGCAGCAGCAACGCCGTGAGCCCGGGGCGGACGACCGTCGCGATGTCCTTGCCGAACAGATCCGTCTCGAGCGGGTTCACTCGGACCACCAGACCGGTCGCGCCCTTGCCGAGTCGGTCGACAGTGGTAGCAGCCGCCGAGCGGGCGTCGTCCTTCGCCTCAGCCGGGACGGCGTCTTCGAGGTCCAAGATGAGCGCGTGGGCTCCGGATCTCACACCCTTGTCGGCCCAGTCGGGTTTGTGCCCGGGCACGAACAGCAAGGAGCGGTACGGCTTCATCACGCCTCCTCCTCGGTGTAGCGGAAGACCGCGGTCGCACCGCCGTCGACGACAACGGTCTGGCCGTTGATGTTCGCGGCCTCCTCGGACAGCAGGAACGCACACCAACCGGCGACCTCGTCCGCGCTCGGAATGTGCCGGGTGGGTGTCTTGCGGAGGAACGCCTCCATGGCAGCCGAGTTGAGCATGGGCGTGCGCATCGGCCCGGGGCAGACCGCGTTCACAGTCACGCCCTTGCCCCAGAAGTCGAGGACCAAAGCCCGGGTGAGGTTGACCAGCGCGCCCTTGGAGGTGGCGTAGGCGGTGAACTCGTAGCCGTTCATCCCAGCGATCGAGGCAATGTTGACCACCCGACCAGCGCCGGTGGAAGCCAGGTCGGCGGCGAACTCGCGAGTCACCGTGTAGGCGCCGGTCACGTTGACGTCGAGCACCTTGCGGAAGGTCGCGGTGTCGGTGGTGTCGAGTTGGCCGCGGAACAGGATCCCGGCCGCGTTGATCATGTGCTGCGGCAACATGCTCCGACCAGCAAGGGACTCGCGCAGCTCGTGCACTGACGCCTCATCGGTGATGTCAACGCCGTATCCGACAGCACTCCCCCCGTTCTGGCCGATGGTTTCGGCTGTCCGCTGCGCGGCTTCCTGGTCGAGATCGAGGCAAACCACGGGACGCCCCTGGGACGCGAGCCGGCGCGCGATGGCCGACCCCAAACCGCCTGCGGCTCCGGTGATCAGTGCTGTTCCGGCGCTCATGCGGGCACCACCACGGCCAGCGGCGCGCCGGCGGTGACGACGTCGCCCACCGCCACGCCGACCTCGCCGACCGTTCCATCGGCAGTCGAGCGAACCGGGTTCTCCATCTTCATCGCCTCCACCACGAACAGAACCTGCCCGACCGTCACGACGTCGCCGTCGACAACCTTGACCGCGATGACGGTGCCTTGCATCGGACTGCTCACCGCGCCCGAACTGCCAGCACCGGGCCCTCCTGCGGCCTTCCGCTTGGTCCCGCTCCCCCGCGACCGACGTGCGGGCGGTTCCGCCGGGGCCGCAGTACCTGCCCCTGCGAAGAAGGGGATGACGTATCGCCGGCCGCCGACCCAGACCTCGTCCCGCCCGCCTTCGTCGTCCTCGGCATCGGACGCTTCCTCGGTCACGAGGCCAACCGCAGCGGGGAACTCGACCGCGCGCTCCAACCACCGGGTCGTGAACGTGACACCGGCGAAGTCGCGGTGAGCCAGAACGGCCTTGGCGGCAGGGATAGTGGTCGGCACCCCGTCAACGACAAGTTCGTCGAGCGCGGCCAGCGTGCGCCGAATCGCCGTGGCGCGGTCCGGGCCCCACACGACGAGCTTGCCGATCATGCTGTCGTAATGCGGCGCGACCTCGTCGCCGCTCTCGTACCCGGAGTCGAACCGCACTCCAGGACGCATCGGAGCCTGCAGTGCGTGGATCGGCCCAGGGCTGGGCACGAACAGACCACCCGCCGGGTCTTCGGCGTTGATGCGGCACTCGATCGCGTGTCCGCGAGGGGCGGGGCCCGATGTGGGCTCGCTCAACCGCTCGCCGGCCGCGACCCGAAGCTGCTCTGCGATCAGGTCCATTCCGAGCACGGCCTCGGTCACCGGGTGCTCGACCTGGATGCGGGTGTTCATCTCCAGGAAGTAGAACCGCCCGTCCTCCACGAGGTATTCGACCGTGCCCGCACCGACGTAGCCGACCGCTTTCGCCAGCCGCACCGCGGCCTCGCCCATCTCCGCCCGCAAATCGTCCGGCAGCCCTGGCGCCGGGGACTCCTCCACCAGCTTCTGGTGGCGTCGCTGCACCGAGCAATCGCGGTCACCCAGCCACACGGCGTTGCCGTGAGCGTCGGCGAAGATCTGCACTTCGACGTGGCGCGCCGCCGACAGGTAGCGCTCCAGGTAGACCTCGGAGTTGCCGAAGGCGGCTCCGGCCTCGCGACGGGCCGAGGCCAAGGCCTCCTCGGCCTCGTCCGGCCCGGCGACCGTGCGCATCCCCCGCCCGCCGCCTCCGAAGGACGCCTTCACCGCCACCGGGTAACCGTGCTCGGCACCGAAGGCGCGGACCTCGTTTGCGCTGGTGACCGGCTCGGTCGTGCCCGGAACCTGCGGAACACCCGCCTGCGCGGCGACCCGGCGCGCGGCGACCTTCTCCCCCATGACCTCGATGGCGTCGCCGCTCGGGCCGATGAACACCAGCCCGGCGTCGGTGACCGCGCGAGCGAACTCAGCGTTCTCGGCGAGGAATCCGTAACCGGGGTGGATCGCGTCCGCACCACTGTCCTGCGCCGCGCGGACGATCCTGGTGATGTCGAGGTAGTTTTCGGTCGCAGCCGTTCCGGGGAGTGCGACCGATTCGTCGGCGATGCGCACGTGCAGCGCCTTCTCATCGGCGTCGGAGTGCACGGCGACGCTGGCGATGCCGTGCTCGGCCAACGTGCGGACGATCCGGACCGCGATCTCTCCGCGGTTGGCGACGAGCACCTTCGACAGAGCCCCAGCGGCTCCTCGTCCTGCCTGCTCTCGCGGCACCTGGCCCATCGATCTCTCCCTTGTTGACGAACGTGCGCTCGTTTTTTCAATCTAGGCTTGCGCGTGATTCCCGGTCAAGAAATGCAGGTCACGGCACCCACATAGGCGAACGATTGTTCGCGAAGCAGACTGGATACCGGGAACAGCGACCGCTGGAGGACCGCCGCTCCCGGCATCACCGGCGATCAGAGGTCCTCGTGCAGCGCCCTCTTGTAGTGCTCCGGCAGGAGAACCGTCGCGGTGATCGACACCAACACGAGCCCTACGCCGATCGCCGAGAGCGCGAGAGTCCCGTTGCTCGTGTTCTGGAAGATCCACGCGGCCACGAACGGAATGGGCGCACCGAAGATGAGCCCGGCGAAGGTCATGCCCAGCGCGGACCCTGTGTAGCGCATGTTCGTCGGCAGCGCCTCGGAGAAGAAGGCCGCCTGGGTGCCCGCGGTGATCTGGATACCGCACAGCGCGAGCGCGACCACGGCGACGCTCGCCGGGAAGTTCATGCTGTTCATGATCGGGAACATGGTGCCGGCCGCAAGGCCCTGCATCGTCAAGCCGACGATGAACGTCTTCTTGCGCCCCACGCGGTCGCTGAACCTGCCACCGTAGATCGCGGCGGGCACGGAGATGAGGTTCGCCATGACCAGCAGCGAGAAGGTCACGGAGTTGGCGTATCCCAGCTCCTTGGTCATGTAGTTCACGGCATAGGTGACACAGATCCAGAACAGACCCGTCGATGCGCCCCAGGACAGAACCAGCTTGAGCACCGTTCCCGGACGGCGCCGCAGCACGGCGAGCGCCCGCTCCTGCGGAACCTCCGAGGCTTCGGCTCGCTGCTGGCTCTCCTTGAACGCGGTCGTCTCCTCGATACGCCGGCGGATGAACATGCCCACGCCGAGGAGCAACACACCCATCAGGAAGGGAACTCGCCAGCCCCACGAGGCGAAGGCCTCCTGGGACAGCACCGCCGCGAGTCCCGCCAGCACGACCGAAGCCATCGTCTGCGCGAGGGGCGAACCGATCGCGAGGATCCCGCCCATCATGCCCCGGCGGTCGTCAGGCGCGTGCTCGACCACCAAGATCTGCGCGCCGCTGGCCTCACCTCCGAGGGCGAAGCCCTGCAGGAATCGCAACGCCACGAGCAGGGCCGGCGCCAGGATCCCGGCGACGGCGTAGGTGGGCAGCAGCCCGATGAGGACCGAGGCCAGACCCATGAGCACGAGCGTGAACATGAGCACGTTGCGTCGGCCGATCCTGTCGCCGAGAACACCGAAAACGATGCCGCCCAGCGGCCGGGCCAGCATGCCCGCACCGAAGGTGGCGAAGGAGGCCAGCACGGCCGTGTTGTCGTCGAAGCTCGGGAAGAACAGGCTCGGGAACAGGGTGGCCGACAGCGTGCCGTATACGGCGAAGTCGAACCACTCCATGGCGGTGCCGAACGTTCCGCTGGCCACGGCTCTTCGCGCGGCCCGCTCGTCTGCGGGCCCCGTGGTAACTGGCTGGGTTGGCTGGGTTGCCTGTCTTGTCGATTCGGTGAATTCAGACATGGGAAGTCTTTTCTGCTCGGACTGGGGTGGCCGACCGCAGCGGAGGCCAAAGTTCACATGGAAACGAACAATCATCCGTTCGTTACTTGCGAAACGACGTCTCACCGATTCGCAACGGTTCGCTCAGGAGTGGGATGAGCGAGAAGGCCGGGGACTCCAGACGCTCGCCCCTTCAGAGCGAAGACGGGTGGCGCTGTCCGAGGAAGAACTCGATCTCCAGGAGCGGTCGGTCTGCTCCCAGCTCGGCAACACTGACGAGCGGGCTGTCCATCTACACCTCCTATGAACGTGCGTACGTTTTTCACACTGGACACGTCAGCCCGTGCGAGGCCGGCGTCCTCAGCCCTCGTCGAGGATCGTGTTCCGCAGTACGCCGACCCCGGACACCTCCACCTCGCAGACATCACCGAGTTCCATCCACAGCGGGGGCTCTCGGCGGGCACCGATCCCGCCGGGTGTTCCGGTAGCGATGACGTCTCCCGGTCGCAGCTCGGTCCAGGACGAGCAGTAGGCGACGATCTCCGGGATCGAATAGGTCAGGTCCGACAGCGGCGCGCGCTGAACCTCTGCTCCGTTGAGACGGGTGATCAGCTCCAGCTCCGCCAGGTCGGCGATCTCATCCAGCGTGACCAGCCACGGCCCCATCGACCCTGTCGCCGGGAAGTTCTTGCCCGGGGTGAACTGGTGGGTGTGCGACTGGAAGTCCCGGATCGAACCGTCGTTGAGACAGGTGATTCCAGCGATGTGCGCCAGCGCGTCCTCCGGCGCGATGCGACGGCCACCGCGCCCGATCACCAAGGCGACCTCACCCTCGAAGTCGAAGCACTCGCTCGCGGCCGGACGGACCAGCGGGGCGCCGTGGCCGACGAAGGTGTCCGCGAACCTGGTGAAGATCACCGGGTGCTCGGTTCGCTCTCGCCCGGTTTCGATGCGGTGCTTCTCGAAGTTCAGCCCCACGCACAGGACCTTCTGCGGGTCCGGCACCGCCGGTAGGAGCTCGACGGAGTCGAGCGCGACCCGGTGCGTGGTGTTCGCCGCCGCGGTAACCGCGCGTCCGATGCCGTCGGCTCCAGCCTCGCCAAGCGCGAAGGCCAGGGTCGGCCAGGCCGGGTTCGCGCGCCCCAGGTCGACGATCTCGCGATCGACGAGCGCACCCCACGACCGACGATCAGCACTTCGGTAGGACAGTAGCTTCATGGTCTCAACGACTCCGGTTCAGTAGGAGCGCGGCAGGCCGAGCCAGCGCTCGCCGACGAAGTTGCGCAGCATCTCGTTGGTCAGCGGCGCGAAGGTGTAGAGGCGGGCGTCGCGGAAGTAGCGCTGCATCGGGTACTCGCGGCTGTACCCCGCTCCGCCCATGACTCGCATCCCCGCATCGGTGATGTCGGTGGCCGCAACAGCCGCAGCGATCTTGGCCATCGCGGAGTAGTTGTCCGACTGCTCATTCCCGTCGCTGGCGGCATCAGCCGCCCTTATCAGCAGCCCGCGGGCCGATTCGACCTGGACCGCTCCGTTGACGAGGCTGTGCTGCAGCGCCTGGAAAGCTCCGACGCTCCGGCCGAACGCCTGCCGTTGGGAGGCATACTGAACTGCACTGCGCAGTGCCCCGCGTGCGATGCCCAGTGCGACGGCGGCAGCGTTGAGCCGCTCACCGTTGAGGGTTCCGATGACCTGCCGGAACCCTGCTCCGACCTCACCCAACAGAGTCGAGTCGTCAACCCGGACCTCGTCGAAGGTGACCTCGCAGGTGTCGAGGCCGTGGATGCCGGCGGTGTCGAGCACGCGCACGGAAACCCCGTCAGCATCCAGCGGCACCAGGAACATCGTGATGCCGTCGATCGCGGAGCGCGCGTCCTCCGCCGTGCGGGCCAACACGATCGCGTGCCCGGACATCGCCGCGCCCGAGATCCACGTCTTCCGACCGGAAAGCACCCACCCTGAACCGTCCCGAACGGCCTTGGTGCGCATGGCTCGGGCGATGTCGGTTCCGCCGTCCTCCTCCGAGAGCGCGAACGCGAGGCGCTGGTGCCCCTCCGCGAGCGGTACGAGCACACGCTTGCGTTGCTCGTCGTCGCCGTAGTGGCTGAGCAGGCGCAGAGCCATGTACTGCACGACCAAGCAGACGGCCATCGAGGTGTGGCTGGCCCCGAGCTCCTCCAGCACCACGATCTCGTGACGGGGGTCCGCATCGTCGCCGGTCGCCGGGTCAGCACCCAGGCCGATGAGCCCGGCGGCACCGAGGTGGTCGTAGAACTCCTCGTCGAAGGTCTCCGACTCGTCGAGCCGGGCGACGTGCTCGTCCGGCGCGTGGTCGGCGAGGATCGACCGGATCAGTTCCCGGATCTCGGCTTGATCCGGTGAGTCCGTCCCCACCACGTCGACCTTCCATCCGGGGGGTCGCACCTGCCCGCCTGCCATGCCGCTCTGCATGCTCGAGCCTTTCTGCCGCCTACCGCCGTGCGGCGTTCGACGCCGATTGTTCCGAAGGGGGCCTGGTCAGGCGCGCCGATAACCGTCGAGGGTGCTGTCGTCGACATCGTCGAGGTTGACCACGATGTTGTCCGGCGTCCGGCAGGTCAGCCAGACCAGCTCCTCGGTGATGCTCAGGTTGCCCTCGACGTGCGGCATGAACGGGGGGACGAACACGAAGTCGCCCTCGGCCAGGTCCACGTGCTCGGAGTAGTTCGGGCCGAACCAGATCCGCCCCTTGCCCTTGAGGACGTAACCGCCGGTCTCGGCCTCGCCGTGGTGGTGCGGCAGAGACCGGTACCCCGGCTCGTTGCTGACCTTGCCGTACCAGATCTTCGTGGCGGGCGTGCGCTGCGGACCGACACCCGAGATGCGCACCGCGCCACCCGACTGCCCAGTACCGGTGTCCTCCTGGCCGCTCCGGGTCACAACGGGAACGTCGTCCTTGGCCATCTCAGCTCCTCCTCATCGACTCGGACCCACGAAGCGTAACGAACGTGCGATCGCTCGTCTACTGTCATTTTTGACTAGCCCAGCAGCTCAGAGGACATATAGACGAGCGGGTGTTCGTTTATCAGCGACGATGCAGCGCAAGATTCACTCGGGCCGATCACCTGCGACACACTCGACCTACCGCCCGCCGGACCCGGAGCGCGACCTGTGGAGAGCAATACGCCACCGCGAACCGGCCCGCCGCGATGAAGCAACAGGGCGGCATCCATGCAGCCGCCACTATGCCGAGCTCGCCGACGAGCACCACCAACGCGCTTCCACCAGGCCCCGACGTTCCGGACATTGGCTTCATTTGTCGCTGAACTGATCGTGGTTACCAAGTTGTCGAGATAGGCGATACCCGGCAAGTTGGTCTCGCCAGCAATGCCACCCGGGACACACCTGGCCGAATACTCGCGCCTGCCGAATGCCACCCGAGCCAACGTGGGGACATCCCGGGACACCCCCACGGAACCCGTCCTCGGCAATGACCAATCCGTGTTCACACAGTTCAAGACCCGACCACCCACGTCCCGACCCGGTGTCCCAGGTGGCCCCACCCCGGGACACATGGGACAGCAAAAGCAACCTGCTTCAACCAGTTTCGGAAAGCAGAAGCCGTGTGGTAAGTGCGCAACTCGCTCGGACACAGAATTACCCCACGGGTTTGACCTTGGGGGCCTCGACATCAGCTGAGGCGAGATTACGGTCTCGCCTCAGTCGCGTCTAACACCGTTTTCGCTGCTCTCCTGCCCGGTGCTCGCTCGACACGCCGACAATGCCAATGTCCCCGCGGTACCCGGCCGGTGCATCGGTCAGCGCACCGGAAAGGCCCGCTGTGTTCCGCTGGGTGGCAGCACTGCAGGCGCCGCTTCCGGCTGGCGCTGTTCGAGTATCCAGTCCGGGCCGAGGTAGACGATCACCAACCCATTCGCGCGTAGATAGTCGGCCACATCCTGGTCGCCGGCACCGGTGAGCTCGGGAGGCAAGGATCGGAGCCCGTCGAGAAAGTGTCTCCCTGACGTAGACACTCCTCGGACCTGGTGCCTCGACGAACACACTGATCACGATCCCCACCGGAAACCGCCCGGGAGCCTGGCCTCGACCAGGACGAGGTGACCTCGCACTCCCACCGAGCCTTCGGCCTCGAAACGCCCCGCCAGCGCGCGTTAGGACTCATTCACCACGGCTCAGGCCCACCCACTGGAGCTTTACCTGCTCGCGCTTCGGAAGCCCGGCGACGACGAGATCGTAAGAATCCTCGATCATCTCCCGCACGAGGTGTTCCGGAACGGAACCGTCGAGCACGACCGTGTTCCAATGGCGCTTGTTCAGGTGGTAACCGGGCGTGATGGCCGGGAACGTCGCCCGCAGCTGCACCGCCAACTCCGGGTAGCACTTCAGACTCACCCGCAGCGGCACACCGACCAACCGGCTGATCGCGAAGATCTTCCCACGAACCTTGAACACGCTGTTGGCCTCGTCGAACGGAAACTCCTCGCCGACACCGGCGAAGGCCAAACACGCGTTCCTAAGCTCATCCGGGGTCATACCGCCAGCGTAAACACCCACCCCGACAACAACCGCCCAACAACCTCGCGGGCACAGGCTTTCGGTTCCCCAACCTGCGGCTCGCCACACCGTTGGATGAGACCCATGGACTTCACCGGCGTCAACTACGGAGTCCGCAAGCTCATGGTCACCCGCTGAGACAGGGCGGTACCGGCGGCAGCGCTGCCGACCGGAGCTCGTCCCCCGCACAAGACGACATGACCGTCATATCCGCGGGCTCCTCACATCTGATTAATTTCAGCAACCCCTGAAGCCATCAACGATATTGACGGATGTAGGAACCGACACCTCGGCGACACCTACGACAGGCCACTCCAACACCCGTGGAATCCGTACAGGGAGCCGACTTCGGGACACGCCGGGACACCCCACACGACGCGTCCCCACCTACCGTCACTCCATGTTTTCGCAGCTCACACTGCACCCAGACCTGTCCCGGCCTGGTGTCCCCGATGGACTAACGCCGGGACGGCTGGGACAGCAAAAAGCCCTCTGCTTCAACCTGTTTCAGGAAGCAGAAGGCGGGTGAATAGTGTGCAAGTCCGTCCTCGGACACAAAAATGCGTGCAATTTCACCAACGCACGGCAGGCACTCTAACACCGCAGCGATCCTCTGATCGCTGCGGTGTTGCTGCGTTCAGCACCCTCCTGCTGAGGCGGTGGGTGCTGTGAGCGAGCAGATCATCAGCGGGTTGGTCCCGCCCCGGGTCGACTCCCCGCTTCAGGTCCGCGGTGATCGGCAAGCACAGCGGCCGTTGTCGGTGCCCTCGATCCGCACCGAACCAGAACCGCTGGCGCCCCTCTACGGGATCGGCCATGTCGACCGGGCGGGCCGGGTCTCGGCCCGCCCGATCCTGCGGGCCCTGGACTGGCCACCCCACCAGTCGGTCTCAGTCCAGGCGACCTCCACGGCGCTGGTGATCTATCCCGATTCCACCGGTGTCCATCGCCTCCCGGCCACGGCCTCCATTGTCTTGCCCTCCCGCGCCCGGCAGTGAGCCTTTTCCACTTGGCTCGGTAGGGCCTCGGCGCTGATTAGGCCGGGTGTGCAGACGGGTGAAGCTCCTGGTAGACGAGTGGATTGACTAGATCAACTCGGCCACTACCAGGAGCTTCAGGGTGCTTTCTTACCCGTCGGGGATGTCGGTGTCCAATCGCGCATTGAACATGCTGGCCGAAGCGTTACGGCACGAACGACGAACACGCCAAACCCGCTGGAGAAGGCTGGAAGCGGGCCAGCAAGCACTGCTCGTGCTGGCCTACCTGCGCAAAGGTGACACCTACGCGGACCTGGCGACCGGGTTCGGTATCGGTGTGACCACGGTGTTCCGCTATATCCGTTGACTTTGACAGCGTGAAGTGACGTCACTTGTCGGTCGATTCCGACGTCACTTGCCCGGGCTTCACGGTGATCAATGTTCGCGGGAGATGGCGTCACTTCGTGATGGCGCTGGACTCCTGAAGCTGCCCTCGGCCGCAGAGTAGAAGGACCAGCAGCGGCGGGATGCGTGCCCTGTCGCGGACACCCGCGGGCACCTGGGCTACTTCTGCAAGAGAAAAGTGCAACCCTAGGGTTGCGCAGCGCAGATCGCTGTGCAATCCTAGGGTTGCACAGCGAAGCGGAACTGAAGGAGTACGCCATGATGGTTGACCGCATCGAGCGCGAGATCGTGATCGCGGCAGCGCCGGAACGGGTCTGGCCGCTGGTGAGCGAGCCGGGGTTCTGGGCGACCGACGATGAGAGCATCCGGGGCACGATGGCCACCGAAGGCCAGACCCTGGTGGCCCGGCACTCGCAGCACGGAGACTTCCCGATGCGCGTGGAGAAGGTCGATCCGCCGAAGTACCTGGCATACCGGTGGATGAGCGCGTTCCCCGGCGAAGCCCTGACCGAGGACAACTCCACGCTGGTGGAGTTCACCCTGACGCCCGAGGGCGACGGGACCCGGCTGCGCGTGGTGGAAAGCGGGTTCGCGGCGCTGCCGACGTCGGAGGAGAACCGCCGCAACGTGATCAAGGACCACACCGGCGGGTGGGAGCAGTGCTTGGCCGCGCTCGCCGCCCGCGCCGAGTGATCCACCATGGTGGACTCGCCCCGTCCGGACGCCGATGTCGTCGACGCCGTCCTGAATGCCCTGGCCGAACCGACCCGCCGACAATTGCTGGACCGGTTGTCGGCTCACGGCCAGGCCACCGCGACGACGCTGGCTGACGAGCTGCCGATTTCGCGGCAGGCGGTGGTCAAGCATCTGACCGTCCTGGAGACGGCCGGGCTGGTCGGCAGTGTGAAGGTCGGCCGCGAGGTGCGGTACTCGGTGCGTTCCGAGGCGCTGGACGCGACTGCTCGCTGGATGTCCTCGCTCGCAGCCGCCTGGGACCGCCGCCTGGCCAAGATCAAACGCTTCGCCGAGGCGGCCGAGCGGGACCCGAAGTAGCCCTTCCGGCAATTCTCCCTTTCACAGCAAGGACACCCATGTCTGTTGTTGCGACCTCCCCTGCCCGGTTCACGCCGAAGCAACGGCTCATTCTGTTGGTCTTGCTCGGGGCCGGCTTCATGCTGTCGGTCGATTTCTCGATCCTGAACGTGTCGCTTCCGGAGGCCGGTACCGGTGTCGGCCTGGATTCCACCGGGCTGCCCTGGATCACCGCGTCCTTCGCGCTGCCCGCCGCCGGCCTTACCCTGCTGTGCGGCCGGCTGGCGGACTTGTTCGGGCGGCGCAGGATGTTCCTGTCCGCGATGGTGGTGCTGATCGCCGGTTCGGTACTCGGCGGCCTCGCTGCCGATCCGGAAACGTTGCTGACCGCCAGAGTGCTGCAAGGGCTCGCCACCGCGATGGCCACTCCGGCGGCATTGTCGTTGCTGACAACGACGTTCGCCGAAGGCACAGCACGCGAGCGGGTTCTCGGCTTGAACGGTGCGTTGCAGTCGGCCGGATTCACCGTCGGCGCGCTGCTCGGTGGCGCACTGGTGAGCCTGCTCGGCTGGCGGGCGGCATTCTTCGTCAACGTCCCGGTTGCCCTGGTCATCCTGGTGCTCACTCCCCGTTTGATGGAGGAGAGCAGGGCGGGCGGCAAGGTGCGGATGGACGTGCCCGGCGCGGTGACCGTGACCGGCGGTCTGCTCGCGGTGATCTACGCGGTGCTCGAAGCGAACGTGCTCGTCGCTGTCGTGGGTGTGCTGCTGCTGGCCGCGTTCTGGATGATCGAGCTGCGCTCGCCGGCACCGCTGGCCTCGGTGCGCATCCTCGCCCGGCGAACCGTGAAATGGGGTGCCTGCGCGGGTTTGGTGATCTTCGCGATGGAACCCGCCATGATCTTCCTGACCACGCTGTACCTGCAGGACGTCCTCGGTTTCGGGCCGTTGGCCACTGGCGTGATCTTCGGCATCCCGGGCCTCGCGTCGGTCGCCGCCGGGCTGTTGGCCGGTCGAATCATCGGGCGCCTCGGTGCCAGGATGGTCCTGGTCGCGAGCCTGGCCGTGCAGGGAGCCGCGACGCTGCCGCTGGTCTTCCTCGGCACCGGCCCGGCGGCGCTCGCGATCCTGATCCTGGCGCTGTTCATCGGGTTCTTCGGACACGTCGCCGCGATCGTGGCGTTCACCGTCACCGCCACCTCGGGTCTGCCCGACCGGGACCAGGGACTGGCCACCGGTATCACTTCGCTGACCCAGCAGGTGGGCATGACCATCGGGATCCCGATCCTCAGCGCGCTCGCCACAACACACAGCGTCCAGCTGACCGGAATTCACCTCGCACTGTCCGTGGACGTGGCCATCACCCTCGCCGCCGCGAGCCTGGTCTGGCTCGGTCTCCGCCCACGCCGCACGCAGCCCGCTGCGACCCCCACCCCGCTCGCCGTCGCATCCCGGTGAGCCCTACACCAACGACAGATACCGCCACAGCTTTCTCCGCACAACGACAGAAAGAACAAGAGAACATGCTGGACACCACCCCTCTTCGCAACGCCTACCGCGCACTGCTGGACGCGGCCGCCACCGTCGCCGACGCCGACGACACCAACCCCGCCCCGCCCGGTGAATGGAACGCCGACCAGATCCTCGCGCACGTCACACTCGTCAACGCCGCCACCATCACCGCCGTCTCCACTGTCGCTTCGGGAACAGTCACGACCTACGACAACCGCACAGCGCTCGACACCTGGACCATCGACCACGTCATCAAACTCGCCGACGGCAACACCGGACTCCGCGCCCGCATCCGCCACCAGGCAGACGCCCTGTGCGCACTCGCCGGACCGATGCTCAGCCAGACCGAACTCGACACACCGATACCGGCCCTGCTCCTGTCCCACGACACCGTCCTGGTCGACCAGCCCATGCCGCTCAAGGACCTCATCACCGGCCTCGCAGAAGTGGAAATACCCGGCCACACCCAACAACTCCTGGCCCTGCTACCGAACGCCACCACGGCCCGAACCACAACCTGAGAAGCTGGCCGCGCTCTACCACGACTGGCCGGATGAGTGGGGTGTCCTGTCCACGACGGATTCATCGTCGCGGACGACCAGTCCCTCCTCCGCGACACCGACCAGCGCGAGGCCAGGGCGAGGCCAGCGCCCTGGCCGCCATCCGGCACCCGACACTGTGCTTTCGCTGGATCGCACGGCAGGACAACCCGACTCGGGCGTCACGGCGGATCGCGGCACACAAAGCAGCACTGATCATTCCACCGCAGTAGCCGAGCGACGCCAAAATTCGCTGACATGACCCAACGCACGAACAAACATGGTATCAACATTCACGAACAAACGACGCCACACATCGCTGCTAAAGCCAATCCGTGAAGCCCTGGGCGTCCTGTCCACCCGCGCGAGAAGCCTGGACGAAGCGATCACCGTCGCGGCGCGGAAAGCGTTCGTCACCATCGACGGGACCCTGTTACGGATCGATCGGGTCGGGATGGCCATCGGTCGAGATCGCCCGTATTACTCAGGAAAACACAAAAGACACGGCGTGAACGTGCAGGTCATCGCCGGCCCAGCAGGTAGGCTGATCTGGGCCTCACCCGCGTTGCCCGGCGCCCGCCATGACATGGGCGCCGCCCGGGAACACGGCCTCATCGACGCCCTGACCACCGCCGGCATCCGGGTCGTTGCCGACAGCGCCTATCGCGGCGCGGGCACGAATGTCGAACTCCCGCAACGCCGCCGAACACGCGAGAACGAACTCGATGACCGTCCTCGCCTGTCTGCGAACCAGAAGGCCGTCAACGTCGCGCACGCCCGGCTACGCGGACCCGGTGAACGCGCGAACGCCCAACTCAAGAGCTGGAAGATCCTCCGCCGCATCCGAGGATGCCCGCACCACGCGACACTGCTCGTCAACGCGGTGCAGAGCCTCATCCACGCAGGCTGATCTCAAGTGGAAAAGGCTCACTCACTGTAGTCGTGTTCGCCCCGCTTACCTGGTGGACTCATAAGTGCCGATGAACCAGGCCACCAGGGAGTCAACACCGATGAACGATCGAGCTGGCACCGCCTCTCACTCGTGGATTGCATCGCTGTTGCCGGGAATTCCCGGTCTGGGATGGGCCGAAAGTCGTTCCGCCGCGTATGGCAAGCAGGGCTCCGCCACGTCAGCGCCCAGCAACGGGTGACTGGGCCGCCTCGGCCGACCGGCGCCCGATCTGCGTCGGGCCCTCGCCACTCGCGGCGACGAAGACCCCACCGCGATGAGACGTGGAAGAGCCAGCGGGCATTCCCATCTTTGGTTCAGCCTGGCTCATCGTGCGAGCGTCGGCCCATACGCTCGACAGGTCCTAGATGAGCTCGCCGAGCCCAAAGACGGCCAAAGCAGTGCTCCCTCTAGTTTCGACGCACGAATCGGAAAGAATAGCTCCATTTCGATACGCGACTCCTGCGATCACGCACCGTCCTGAAAGTGTTCATGGTGCAGGCACTCTTCGGCTACCTTTTCCGCCACAGATTTTCCGATGGCCGCAGCGCTTTTCGCCTGCTGCTCACCTTGTTCCGGCTTCTGACTGAAGGAGAACGCCGTGGAACGTCGGGATTTCCTCCGCGCCGCCGTCGTCGGTGGCACTGTGGCGACCCTGGGATTTCAGCGTCACCCGCGAATCCATCGCCTATCCAGCCAAGACCGGCCCGAGCACTGCAAGTCGCTGATGCCTACGGGCTCGAGCTGCCCGCGGGCTTCACCAGCCGCGTGATCGCCCGCTCCACCCACACCGTCCCCAACACCGGCTACCCCTGGCACAGCGCCCCCGATGGCGGCGCGTGCTTCGCGGACGGCACCGGATGGATCTACGTCTCCAACTGCTTCTGAGGATGTGCCTGGATCAATGCCCACAGCGAACTCGGACCGTCATCGGCGGAGGTGCGAGCCGAAGTCCGGTCACACAAGCAGGCGTTCCACCACCGGCCCAACGCGACCGGGCTGGCAGTGGTTGGACCGGTTTTCCCGCTCGCTGAAGGATCCATCGCGGCGGCCGGCCTCAGTGGCGACCTCGCCCCGGCCCGTCACGCGCGCAGCCGCCGGGACACTGCTCGGAACACCTCGATCTCGGCCACGCCGTCAACAACCTCTCCGCCCGCAGTCGTGGGCCAGGACATTGATGACGCGTCTAGGGGCGTCGGAAGTCGTGGTTGGGCGGGCTCCCTGGAATTCCTGGGGCGGCACGGAGGTTGGTCAGGTCATGAATCAAGGCCCGGAACCCCGACCGTTGTCCGATGAAGCCCTCTCGGACCTGCTCGACAAGCAGCAGTTCGGCACCCTCGCCACCATCAAGCGCAGTGGCCGCCCCCACCTGACCACCATGCTCTACAGCTGGGACCCCGAGACCCGCATCGTGCGGTTCTCGACGACGGCCGACCGCATCAAGGTCAAGCATCTGCGCCATGACCCGCGTGCGGCGCTGCACGTGCAGGGCGGCGACGTGTGGTCGTTCGCTGTCGCTGAGGGCGAGGCCGAGGTCTCCGAGATGACCACGGTTCCAGGCGACGTGGTCGGGCGGGAACTGCTGGCCATGATCCCGGAGGCCGCGAAGCCGCAGGAAGAAGCAGCGTTCCTGGAGAACTCGGTCGCCGAACGTCGCATGGTCATCCGGCTGAAAGTGGACCGGCTGTACGGAACAGCGCTCGACATCAACGGCTGAGGTGTACCGGTACCGCGCAGGTCACAGCCAACACTGCTGTCTCCCACGCCTCGACTTGCACCTGCTCACGAACACCTGCCCTGGCCCGCCGCACTGCCCGCGGCGGACCAGGACTTCACGTCGCCACAAAAGCGCCAAACCCGCGGCCCGGCAGATGACGGCCACGACGTCGATCTTCATTGTCACGCGGACCACATGCTGAGAACACCGAGACCAACATCAAGGACCAACAGGACCGACGAAGTAGACATTCTTCGGGTGGCGCTCCAGCATCGGCGAACCCGGTACGAGCGTGCGAGCCGAGCAGCGGTAGTAGGTGCGCGACTCCCGTGGTGTCCCCTCCATCCGCCGCGAGCAGTAAACGCAGCGGACACACCCGCGCAGCGGGTAGGCCCGCTTGGTCGACTTCTTCGGCCCGCGTTCGAGCTTTCGCCGGGCAGCCAGTCCTCCGGCTGCCCTGCAACGCCGCCGCAGCTGAACCTCGACGAAGGTCTCCACCGACACGATCTCCGGGTGGGCTGGCTTGCGTGACCTCACCACCGACTCCGAGCCCGATCGTCTGAACCTGATCACGTGGCCTGCGGCTACATCATCAGGGTCGAGGAGCGTCTCCTGCCGCGTCCACCGGCCGAAGAACGCATAGCCGGTGTAGCGCGGGTTGTCCAAGATCGCCCGGACCGTGCTGCCCTGCCAACCGTCAGCCAGCCGGTGCCGGTTCTGCTCCGGCCGACGGGCCGAGGGGCACGGGATGCCGTCGCGGTTCAGCCCGTTGGCGATCGCCCGGTCGCCCCTACCACTGAGGTACTCGGCGAAGATCCGGCGCACCACGTCAACGACCTCGTCGTCGATCGCGAGCACCTTCAGCCGGTATCCGTCAGCCGCGCGAGACGGGTTCGGGTGAGGCCCGGAATCGGCCTTTACAACTCCAAGCATCACCGCGAGGCCATCAATGCCGTGCCCTGGGGCGTGGTCTTGCTGGTCTGCGGCGTGCTGACCTACGTCGGAGTCCTCGAACACATCGGCACCGTGGCCTTCCTCGGCGACGCAGTCGCTGGCATCGGTATCCCCCTGATCGCCGCAGCAGCACTTGCCTACGTCGGTGGCATCGTCTCGGCTTTCGCCACCTCGAGTGGCGTCATCGCCGCCCTCGTCCCCCTCGCAGTGCCACTGCTCCAGAACGGCGACCTCAACCCGATCAGCCTCGTCGCCGTCATCGCCGTAGCCAGCACCATCGTCGACGTCAGCCCTTCTCCACCCACGGCGCCGTGGTGGTAGCCAATACGACAGCCGACCAACGCGATGCCGTACTTCGCAACCTCCTGCGCTGGGGTATCACCGTCGTCGCGCTCGTACCCGCCCTATTCTGGGCCCTGGTGATCGTGCCGGGCTTCTAGAGGCAACCTGTCGCGGTCTCATCGGGCAGCATCCCAGCCAACAGCCGACGGTGGACGTGGGTAGGCGTCAAAGCCCTGGGAGCCAAACCAACGCCTTGTCATTGGTAATCGCGCTCGAAGCGATCCAGCCACTGCTCGATGACCGCGACGGCGACCGCGTCGTCTTGCCGCATGATTCTGCCCAGCTCCAGTCCGCGCAGGAGCGCCAGCAGTGACTCTAGCTCGGTTCGAGCGGTCTCGGGGTCGTCGATCCGGGCGGCGCGGTCGAACACCTCGCGAAGGGCACGTCCGAGACGCCGCTCGGCCGGCAGCAATGCCTCACGCAGCTCGTCGTCGGTCCGGGATGCGGTCCACAGCTCCATCGCGGCGAGAAATGCTGGACCCGTCATCGAGTCGTGCATCGCGAAAACGATCTGCCGCAGAGAGTTTGGGCCATCCCCCACACGTTGCGCCACTGCCCGGATGTTTTCGATGCGCATGTCGGCGATGTGGTGGACCGCGGCGGCGAACAGCTCCGCCTTCGAACTGAAATGATGCAACAACGCACCCCGGGAGACTCCGACACGCTCTTGGACCCGCTGCGTCGTCGTACCGGCGTAGCCGTGCTCGACCAGCGCCATCATCGCGCCGTCGAGCAGCCGCTCACGCGTCTGCTCGCGCTGCTCTCTACGGGTTAGTGCCGTCACCTGCCGCAGTGTAACCACCAGGCCGACCGGACCTTCCTGCCACATTCGTTGACAGTCCATACGGACTGTGGAACTGTTCTGCGCATCGACTGATCTCGTCCGAGCAGGCACGAAAGCCGCAAAGGAGCAGCCCATGGTCCTCAGTACGACCACGATCAGCTACGAGGTGCGCAACCACGGGGCGTACATCACGCTGAACCGTCCGGACAGGCTCAACGCCATCACCGCCGAGATGGGCCGCGAGATCGCCGGCGCCGTGGCTGAGGCTAATGCCGACGACAACGTGCGCGTCATCGTCGTCCAAGGCGCCGGGCGCGCATTCAGTGCCGGCTACGACCTGAAGCAGTACGCCGAGCAGGGCGAGGACGTGCAGCCCGAGGTCTGGGACCCGATCCAGGACTTCCAGATGATGAAGGCGAATACGGACAACTTCTTTTCCCTGTGGCGTTCATCCAAACCGACCATTGCCAAGGTGCGGGGATATGCCGTGGCCGGAGGTAGCGATATCGCCTTGTCCTGCGACCTGGTGGTGATGGCCGACGATGCCCGAATCGGGTACATGCCAGCGCGGGTCTGGGGCTGCCCAACAACCGCGATGTGGGTGTACCGGCTCGGAGCCGAGCGAGCCAAGCGCATGCTGCTCACCGGCGACACCATCACCGGAGCGCAAGCCAAGGAATGGGGGCTCGTCATCGACGCGGTCCCCGAGGCCGACCTCGACGGCGAAGTCGAAAAGCTCGCCGACCGTATGGCTGGCGTTCCCATCAACCAGCTGGTCATGCAGAAGATGATGATTAACCAGGCTTACGACAACATGGGTCTCCAGACAACGCAGAACCTAGCAATCCTGTTCG
Organism: Saccharopolyspora mangrovi; assembly: GCF_035320975.1. Lineage (NCBI taxonomy): Bacteria > Bacillati > Actinomycetota > Actinomycetes > Pseudonocardiales > Pseudonocardiaceae > Saccharopolyspora > Saccharopolyspora mangrovi. The sequence continues at coordinate 51,090 of NZ_JAWLNX010000032.1, forward strand.
ACGGCATCACCCGGCATTCCCCGGAGGGTCGCTGGTTCGTCGAGTTCGCCCAGCAACACGGGTTCGACGCTGCCGTCCGCTGGCGCGACCAAGGCAGGTTCATCCCCGACGGCGGCGGCCCCATCCCGGCCGTCGATGAGCTCACTGACTCCACCGGCCGGAAGGAGTGAGCCGCCATGCCCGAAAGAGGATCGGTTCGGCTGACTCAGTCGCTTTACCCTGCGGATACGTCGCGGCCTGTCTTGGACCTCTCAGTCGGTCAGCTCCTCCGTGACGCCGCCCGCGAGGTTCCGGATCAGCTGGCGCTCGTCTCGATCGCACCTGACCGCGAGCCAGTCATGTGGACCTATGCCGAGCTGCTCAGCGATGCCGAGCATGCCGCCGCTTGGCTGCTCGAGCGGTTCCAACCTGGTGACCACATCGCCGTCTGGGCGCCCAACGTGCCGGAGTGGCTTGTGCTCCAGTACGGATCGGCGCTGGCTGGCATGGTCTTGGTGACGACGAATCCGGCGCTGCGGGAGCGGGAGCTGGAATACGCACTGCGCCAGTCCCAGTCCGTCGCCGTCGCCTACGCCGAAGCGTTCCGCGGCACCGACATGGCATCCCTGGTGAACGAGGTCTTGCCCAACCTCCCGGGAGTCGTCGCTATTCCGTTCACGAACTGGCTCGAGGAGCTCCGGGAGGTCGATCCTGGCGAAGTGACCTTCCCGGAGGTCAGCCCCGGTGGTCCGACTCAAATCCAATTCACCTCGGGGACCACAGGATCTCCGAAGGCCGCGGTCCTGCAGCACCGAGCAATGGTGACCAATTCCGACTACATCCGTGCACGGTGTAGTTCGCCTGACCGTGCCGTGTGGGTCAGCGCCATGCCCCTGTTCCACACCGCCGGATGCGGAATGGCCGGACTGGGCAACCTCGTCCAGCGGGGCACCCTGGTTTTGGCACAGAACTTCGACTCTGGCCTAATGCTGAGCGCGATCAGCAGGTTCAAGGCCGATGTCCTCATCGGCGTCCCGGCCATGCTCAGGGCGCTGCTGGCGCACCCACAACTGGCGTCGTTCGACTTCTCCTCACTACGTGTGATCGTGTCCGGCGGCGACGCAGTACCGGCCGATCTCATCGACGCCTGCGAGAAAACCTTTACCGTCGGCTTCAGCACCGTCTACGGGCAGACCGAGCTGAGCCCGATCGTCACGCAGACCAGCCCCCACGACACCAACCACGACAACCGCTTCAGCGCCGGCAAACCGCTCTGGAACGCCGAAGTCGCGATTCTCGACGTGATCGGGGGCAAAATCGCTCCCATCGCTACCGAGGGCGAAATCTGCTCCCGCGGTTATCAAACGATGATCGGTTACCTCGACATGCCTGAGGAGACCGCGGCGACGATCGACGGGCAAGGATGGCTGCACACAGGCGATCTCGGTTCGATGGACGAGCGTGGTTATGTCACCGTGACGGGCCGGCTCAAGGACATGATCATCCGCGGTGGGGAGAACATCTACCCACGCGAGATCGAGCAGGTCTTGCTCGAGCACCCAGACGTGGGCAACGCCGTGGTAGTCGGCGTCCCCGACCAGGAGTGGGGTGAGACGGTCGCTGCGGTTGTTCAACCCGTCCCTGACCGCCCATCGCTCACCGTGCAGAACCTGCACGACTTCGTTCGCGATCGTCTCGCGCCGCACAAGACTCCCAAGACCTGGTACGTGACCGACAGCCTGCCGACGAATGCGATGGGCAAGCTGCAAAAGTTCCGTCTTCGGGACCAGATCACTGCGGACGCCCTCCGTCCACTCGACAGCTGAGCGTTTCCGCGCATCTGGCCTGTTCCGATCACACACCCTCCACCGCAATCGCCCCACAAGGAGCGCCCCTTGAGCCTCAACGGCGAACTCGACGGCTCGGTAGCCCTCATCACGGGTTCCACTCGCGGCATCGGTTTCAGCATCGCCGAGCACCTGGTCACCAATGGAGCGCGGGTCTGCCTGACCGCTCGTAACGAGGACGACCTCGCCAAGGCGGTTGAGCACCTTGGCGGACCGACAAAAGCGATGGCCGTCGCGGGCAATACCGATGACGAGAGCCACCAGGCCGAGACGGTAGACCGGGTCACCGGCACTTTCGGCCGGGTCGATATCCTGGTCAATAACGCCGGAATCAATCCTGTGTACGGACCGATGATCGAACTCGATCTGGCGGCCGCTCGCAAGGTGATCGAGGTGAACTGTCTCACCGCGCTGGCCTGGTCAAAACGGTGTACTCCGCCGGCATGGCTGAATCGGGCGGCTCAATCGTGAACGTGTGCAGCACCGCCGGTGTGGTTCCCGCTGCAGGAATCGGTCTTTACGGTGCGAGCAAGGCGATGCTCGCGCACTCGACCGAGCAGCTCGCTATCGAGCTGGCACCGAGGGTTCGTGTCAACGCGATCGCTCCTGCAGTGGTCAAGACCAAGTTCGCCGCCGTGCTCTACAAAGGTCGCGAAGAAGACGTCGCGGCCACCTACCCCCTCAAACGGCTCGGAACACCCGATGACATCGGGCCGGCTGTGGCCTTCCTCGCCTCGCCCGCCGCCAGCTGGGTGACGGGACAGACCATCGTCATCGACGGTGGACTGACGTTGGCGGGAGGGCACTGACATGGCGAACATCCCCGGCGCTCCCGCTCGGCCAACGCGAGGCATCGACAGCGCGCAAGACAAGGGGGTGGTGGTCACCGGAGGTGGTAATGGCATCGGACGCGCACTGGCAATCCGGCTCGCCGAAGAGGGCGCCCACGTGGTCGTCAACGACCTCGACGCCTCAGCAGCCGAGGAGGTCGCCTCCCACGTTGGTGGCATCTGCATCCCTGCTGACCTCGGCACACCTGAAGGACCCGAACAGCTCGTCACCCAATCCATCGAGGCGCTCTCACGCATCGACATCTTCTGCGGCAATGCCGGTATCGCGGCCGGCGGTTCAATCGAAACCGACGACGCCGACTGGGCGCGAGCCCTCAACGTGAACCTGATGGCGCACGTGCGCGCCGCGCGGGCGCTGGTCCCACACTGGCTGAACAGCGGAGGCGGACACTACATCGTCACCGCAAGTGCCGCCGGCCTCCTCACGATGATCGGCAACGGCCCGTATTCCGTGTCCAAACACGCGGCAGTGGCGTTCGCCGAGTGGCTCGACATCGAGTACGGCAACCGAGGCATCAGCGCACAGGCGGTATGCCCCCAAGGCGTCGACAGCCAGATGCTGCGCAACTCGGGCGCGGTCGAGCAACTGCTCAGCCGTGACACGGCACTTCCACCCGATGCAGTCGCCGCCGCGGTCGTCACAGACATGCAGGCAGGCCGCTTCCTCACCCTGCCTCACCCCGAAGTTGCCGACTACTACGCGGCCCGCGCCACCGACACCGACAGGTGGCTGCATGGCATGCGGCATCTGCACAACCGAACCTTCCACTTCACGGGGAGCGACCGCCGGTGACCGCGCATCGAACGCAAGACCAAGGCCGCGCGCCCCCTGGCACGGATAGCCCACGGGGCCTCGACCTGACCGCACTCCAAGGTGGTTGGCAAATCGATGGGGGCTGCCCAGGGTTCGGTTGACACCTTGACCTGCCCCAGACTCCGTTACCCCGGCCGGTGTGAAGCTCAGGCGGGGATGGATGGGCTCTCGGAGGATAGCTCGTACTCGATCGGCGAGACGTAGTCGAGCTGGGAGTGTCGCCGCTGGCGGTTGTAGAAGATCTCGATGTAGGTGAAGATCTCGTTCGCCAGGTCAAGCCGGGTACGCCACTTCTTCCGGTTCAGCAGTTCGACCTGCATTGACGACCAGAACGACTCCATCATCGCGTTGTCGAGCCCATCACCGATGGTGCCGAACGAGGGCATCAGGCCGGCGGAGCGGACCTTGTTGGTGAAGGCCCACGAGGTGAACTGGACGCCGTGGTCAGCGTGGACGATGCCGCCGGGTGGTGGTGTGCGGTTGTTGATGGCCATGTCGAGCGCGTTGATGACCAGGGTGGTGTCCTGGCAGTTGTCGATCGACCATCCGACGATCTTGCGGCTGAACGTATCCATCACCGCGCAGCAGTAGATTTTTCCTTCGCGGGTGGGATGTTCGGTAATATCGGTGACCCACAACTCATTGGGTGACAGTCGATGGAACTTCCGATGGACGAGATCGTCCGCTGTGGCAACGCCTTTCAACCGCTTGACCTTGACCGGACCTGGAAGGCCGGCGATCCCGGCGAGCCGCATGAGTTCGCCGACCAAGTTCACACTGACCGCGATGCCCATGCCGCGTGTCAGTTCGGCGTGCACGCGACGGGACCCGTAGGTCTTGCGTGAGGCGTCGTGGACCTCCCGAATCAAGCCGGTCAGCCACTGGCGGCGCATCTTCGTCGGCGACATCGGCCGGTTCTTGTACTGGTAATAGCCCGGGCTGCTGACCCCGAGCACGCGGCAGCAGACCTTGACCGGGTGTCCGGCCTCGACGAGAGCATCGATCACCGGGTGAATCCTTTTGGGTCGGGACGGTCTTCCCCGAGTAATTTGGCGGCCTTGCGGAGGATCTCGACTTCCTCTTCGAGCTGCCGGATACGCCTGTTGGCCTTCGTCAGCTCGGCATTCTCACGGCTGGTGGTCCCGGGGCGTTCACCGCGGTCGATCTGGTCTTGGCGGACCCAGTTGTGCAGGGCGCCGGCGCTGATGTCCAGCTCAGTGGCAACGACAGTGATCGGCTTCCCGGCACGGACGAGCGCGACGGCCCGAAAGCGGAACTCCGGTGGATACGGTCGGGGCATGGATCGCAGCCTTTCAGCAAGGCCCGATCTTCACACCGAAACGGGTAAGAAACTCTGGGGCAGGTCAGAGTGTCAACCGAACCCTGGGCAGTCCTCGGGGTGGATCAGCCGGCAGTGGTCGGTGGTGTCTAGCGCTGGTCATCATTCGCGACGGTTCCGCGTTCATTGTGTTCACTATGTGGCGTTTTCCGTGGTGGGCGAGGCGTTGATCTGTGTGTTTGTGTGGTGCGGGTTCAGCTTTCGCTGGTGGCGGGGTTGGGTTTGTGACCGTGGGTTGACCGGGTGCTGGGTGCCCGCAAGGCTGAGAACGAACCCGATCCCGAACCTGGGATCGCGTTCAAGCGCCGTGAGATCGGTGATCGGGCCGCGCTGAACAACCAAGGTGGCAGCCCTGACCCGCGTTCTGGTGAGCGCAGGTCAGAGCCGCGCACGCTACGTGCCGTAGGCGAGCATGGTCTCGACGACCCGTTGCTGGACGGCCTGGCGTCCGGTCCGTGAAGGAGCCGTTCGGCCTGGTCGCAATCTCCTCTACCCGAGATAATGCCGGGTTATCTCTGATATCGAGCTATGATTCGTGGTTACGCGAACGAAGCGGCGGACAGGTACGCGAGTATCGACATCTGCCTTCGCCACGGTAGATCAGGGCATGAGGTCGTCGGCGGCCCGCATGTGCGCGCACCACTGCGGCATGGGGCGGGCCAGGCCAGATGCCGGCCGCGGCAAAGCCTGCCGCCGCCGCGTTGTCGGCGATCACCGTGGTCGACCAGGACCAGCCGGAGCGGCCCTCGATCGCGAGCTCGACCAGCCTACGGGCCCCGCCCGCGATAGCGGCGATCGATCCGGACGTGCTCTAGGGAGACGAAGCGCCCTCCCCGTTCGGGTGTCAGGCACCAAGGGCATCCGGCATGCACCTGGCGGTCAGCGGCGATACCCAAGGCCTGTGATCGCACCAAGAGGACGACCGAATGGGATCAGTCCGGGCCACAGGGTTCCGCATCGGTGCCCGACCTGCGGGCACCGATTTTGCATCTGTCCCAGCAGCGCCTGGCTTGTGGGCATTCGCTGTGCTCCTTGTGGCGACAAAGCGCCCCTTGCAGCCGATGCTCGTCGCCCTTCGCCGCAGATAAGAGCATTATGCGCGGTATAGAAACGGACTAATGGGGCGCGTGTGGCGAGGGTCAGACCAGGGCGCGAGCACTCTCGTAGGACCAGTCGAGCTCGCCGCGCAGCTCGCTGCCGTTGGGGCGGTTCAGTCGGACTCCCCGCTCGCGGAGCGAGGCGAGCATGCGGGTCATCTCCTCGCCGAGCTTCTCGCCCTGCGGGGTGCGCAGGACCCAGTAGCCGGGCACGTCGCGGTCGGGGGTGACCACGCCGCCACTTCAAACCCTCGCCAGAGGCGATCGCCGAGGTGACCAGCCTGCTGGCACCCGGCGACAGCGGCCGTTGAGGGGCGCCTGGCGCGTCAGCGGCGTTGATCACGCCCCACGTTGATCCAGTTGTCGACGACCTCGGCCAGCACGGTCATCGGCAACGGGCCGTTGGTGAGAACGAGATCGTGGAATGCCTTGAGTTCGAGCCCAGTGCCGAGTTCGCGCTCGGCCACGGCTCGCAGGCGCTGGATTTCCAGGCGCCCCACCATGTACGACAACGCTTGGCCAGGCCACTCGATGTAGCGGTCGGTCTCGACCTGCACGTCTGCTTCGGACAGCAGGGTGTGCGTACGCAGGAAGTCGACCGCTTGCCGGCGGCTCCAGCCTCGTGCGTGCAGCCCGGTGTCGACGACGAGCCTGGCGGCACGCAGGGAATCCTCCGCGAGCATGCCCAACCTCGCGAGGTCGCCGGAGTACAGCCCCATCTCATCGGCAAGCCGCTCGGCATACAGCGCCCACCCCTCGACATAGGCGGTGATTCCCGCAAGGCTGCGAAGCAACGGCAGCCCGTCGATCTCCTGCGCGAGCGCCAACTGGAAGTGGTGCCCCGGCACGGCCTCGTGGAACGCCACCGCCTCCGCGGTGAACCGATCACGCTCCTGGGCCCTGTAGGTGTTGGCGAAGTACGTTCCCGGACGGGAACCATCCAGGGCGGGTCGGTTGTAGTAGGCCGACACGTTGGGCGCCTCGTTGTCCGGAACGGGTTCCACGACGCAACGCCCGGCGGGCAGCCGTCCGAACCAGCCCGGGGCCACTCGCTCGGCGCGCTCGACCGTCTCGCGAGCGGTGGCCAGGACTTCCTCTGGGCTGCGCCACCGCAATGCTGGGTCCGTGCGGAGCCTGTCGTGCACCTCGCCGACGGTTGTGGCACCGAAGACCCGTGAACCGATCTCGACGTACTCTCGGGCGAGCTTCTCGATGAGGTCCAAGCCTGTCTGGTGAAGGTCCTCCGGCGTGCGTTCCGTAGTCGTATGTTCCCGAGACAGTGCCGCGTACACCGTCTCCCCGTCCGGCAACCAACACAGGCCCGGCTTCTCCGCTGGCCGTCCGTGCGGCACGACCTCGGTGTCGACCACGTCGCGGTATCGGGCGAATGCCGGACGGACTACGTCTTCCAGGAGCTTGTCGCGCTCGGTGGCCCGCGAGTCGCTCAACGCCGGTTCGCGAAGAGGATCATGCTCCGGGTTGGCGAGATACTGGTCGAGAGCGGCGACGGCGGCGCGCCCCAGGTACGCGAGCGGAAGCCGACCCGACGCCATACCCGCACGGTGACGCTCCGCGGCGTCCGCGAGATAGCTGGGAATCGTGGCCAACCTGGTCAGATAGGCGCGTTCCGCATCGTCTCCCGCAGGTCGCAGCAGGGCAAGCCCGTGCAGCAGCGATCCGGCGGGCGCGGTCAGCTGAAACGCGAGCGTGTGCTCGATCAGTTTGGCGTCCACCCGTGCCACCAGAGCCATCGCCTGCTGCACCACGACAGCTCGGGTCACGGCGTCTTGTTCTTCGAGTCGATCGAGGCTGGTCGCACTCTGGGCGAGGGACTCGGCGCGGGCCCTGTGTGCAAGATCGGTCTGTGCGCTGAGATCAGGCAACCTGTGGTCATATTCTCGGATTCCGAGCAACGAAGCCGTCAAGGGACTCTCGTGGTGCAGCAGGGCGAGCATCTCGTCGGCGAGCTCAGTCACGGTGGTCATGTGAGTGTTGATACTCGATCAGCAGTGTGGCCGACATGGAGTTTTCTTCTCGATCACGCCAGCCGGATCACTACTTCCTCGCCCAGCCCCAGCCCAGCACGGCCCGTGATCGACGATCACGGTCGGCGTTTCTTCCAGTATCCCAGCCGCTGATACGACTTCAGCCCCATTGCCAGGACCAGCTCGTGCTACTCGTTCTGCGTCCGGCTCCGCATCCATGGCAGCTCCGTCATTGCCCCATTCCGGCAAACCCACTGATCGGCAGCACTACCCACAGCAGAATCCGCGCTGGTCAGCACCCAAAACGTTGCTCACACCGCGAAATGTCCAGCTACCCGGGCCGCGGATCGACGACGATTCCCTGGTGGAGCTCACGGGGCTGACCGTCGAACGGCGTGCCCGCGAGTTCTGGCCCGGGAGCGTAGTTATGCGCGGTACGGAACCAGATATTTGGGACACGTGTGGCGACCGCCGATACCGCGTGATCGGGTACCGGGGAAGAGGCTCGCTTAGTCCGGTAGCCAGTAGTAGTACCGGTCGAGGCCCTCGCGGGCGCGGGCCAGGGTCATGTCGCCGCGAGTGATGCCGAGGTGGGCGCAGTGCTCACCGACTCGCGTGGCGCAGGCAGGCCCGCTCCAGGCGCGCATGCGGCGGGAGTCCCGGCATTGCGGGCACACCGTCACGCACAGCACCCCGGGCGGGGATTCGACGATCATGCACGTGAGCAAGCTCTGTGCGCCGCGGCCAGCAGCTGCTCGTCAGTGAATCTTCCTGGTCGGGCCACAGAAGTTTGTTAATCCATCATTTGATAATGATGGCAAGGGGCGGTGGCCGCGCGACGTCGTTCACCCCGTCGGGGTCCGGCCCGGTTGGCATCGCCGGCTTCGCAACTCCTCGACACCCCGCCGGTCAGCGTCCACTCTGATCAAGTGGAGCACCCGGCCGCACCGGGCACCCGCGTCCCCCCGAACTAGCGGCCGGGCAGCCTGGGCAAGGGCGTCACGACCTCGCGGACGTAGACGTCGTGACGCCTGGCTGGGCCGCGGCGTGGCCGCCCTGATGACCTGGCGTAATGGTCACGCACGCAGCTTTTCAGCGTCGCCGAGCATCGTGCGGTCCGCAGAGTAGGCTGGTGAGGTCAGGATGGATGTGGCGTCATGGCAACAGCGAAGCGCGATAGCATCGTAGCTCTCCCAAGCCCGGTCACGAGCTTCGTGGGTCGTCGGTACGCGACAACAGAGATCAGGCGAGCCCTCGGACGCTCACGACTCGTGACCCTCACCGGTGCAGGAGGTGTCGGCAAGTCGCGGTTGGCGTTGCGCGTGGCAAGGATCGTGCAACGCGCGTTCCCCGACGGTGTCACCCTCGTCGAGTTGGACAAGATCCAGGATCCGGGCCTGATCGTCCACTCGATCACTGCCGCGCTCGACCTGCACGACCAGTCAGCGCGCACCGCGGAGTCCGCGCTGATCGACTACCTGTCTGGCAAGAAGCTCCTGATCGTGGTCGACAACTGCGAGCACCTGCGGGAGGCGTGCGCGCTGATCGTTTCCCACCTACTGGCCTCCGCACCCGATCTCCGCGTACTCGCCACGAGCCGGGAACCACTCAAGGCACCAGGTGAACATGTCTGGCCGGTGCCGCCCCTGTCGGTGCCAGAGGACGACGGTAGGTTGCCGCAGCAACCCGCCAGCCAGTACGAGGCTCTGGCGCTCTTCCAGGAGCGCGCCTCGGCCGTCGCTCCCGACTTCACTCTGACTCCGGAGAACCAGCAGGCTGTGGTCCGGCTATGCGCCCGGCTGGACGGTCTTCCCCTCGCCATCGAGCTTGCGGCGGTGCACGTGCGCGTGTTGTCTCCGGTGCAGATCCTCGCCCGACTTGAGGATCGTTTCTGGTTGTTGACCGGGGAGAGCAGTCGCGTACTACAGCGGCATCAGACCCTGCAGGCGGCCATCACATGGAGTTTCGACCTGTGCTCGGAGCTGGAGCGGATCGTGTGGGCTCGATGCTCGGTGTTCCCGGGCGAGTTCGACCTGGCCGCGGCCGAGTTCGTATGCGCCGGCGACGCTGTTGCCAGTGGTGACGTGCTGGACGGCATTGCCGGGCTGCTGGACAAGTCGGTCTTGACGAAAACCGAGACCGGTCAGACGGCGCGGTACAGGATGTTGGAGACCATCCGCCACTTCGGGCTCGAGCGCCTTGCCGAGTGCGGCGCCGAAACAAGGCTCCGGCGCCGGCACCGCGACTACTACCTGGCCTTGGCCAACCGATGCGACCGGGAGTCGTGGAGTCCGCACCAATTGCAGTGGGTCAAACGGCTCGCCGCCGAACGAGCCAACCTCTTCGCGGCGCTCGAGTTCTGCCTCAGCTGGCCGAGCGAGACTCGCACAGGCCTGCGCATGGGCGCCGCACTCTGGTTCTACTGGCTGGCTTGCGGCTTCATACGAGACGGACGGCATTGGCTGGATCGCCTTCTCGCCGCCGACACCGAACCGAGCCACGAACGTGCCCGAGCGTTGATGGTCGGCGGGTGGGCGACGATTCTGCAAGGTGACAACACTGCGGGCGTCGAACTGCTCAACGAGAGCGCCGCTGTCGCCAAAACCGTCGGCGACCCCCAGTCGGCAGCGTACGCGGAACAGATACTAGGCCTGGCGAAGATCTTCGACCAGGATCCTGCCGGTGCCGTACCGCTGCTGGACTCGGCGTGGGAGAGTCACCGGCGCCTGCACGAGGAGACAGCCATATCGCTGATCGGATGCGCCATGCGCGGATTGGCCGCCGTGATGATGCAGGACCTCGATAGGGCAGCGGCGCTCGTTGAGGAATGCCGCCAGCTGTGCGCTCCCCATGGGGAGCTGTGGGCACTGTCCTGGAGCGGCTACCACCAGGCTCTCACGCACTGGATGGCCGGGCACCTCGAGGAAACGCTCGACACGGCGCGCGAAACCCTCCGCCAGAAGATCGAGTTGAACGACCAGCTGGGCATGCCCTACTGCATCGAACTGCTCGCATGGGTAGCTGTCGAGCAGAATGCACCTCAGCACGCCGCCATCCTTTTCGGCGCGGCCGATGCACTGTGGAAACGCCTCGGAGCTCGGCTGTCCGGGTACAAGACCTGGCTCCGATGGAGCGACGAGCGACGGGATCGGGCTCGGGCCGCGCTCGGCGCCAATGCCTACGACGAGCAGATCGCCGAAGGCGCCCGCAGACTGCAACGCGAAACACCCCGGTTCCTCATCGAAGATTCCACACGAACCGGACGCTCAGCCCCCGAGGTTTCGGCCGAGTCGAAACTGACCAGAAGGGAGCGCGAGGTCGCCGAACTCGTCGCCGTGGGCGTGACCAACCGAGAAATTGCCGCCCGGCTGGTCATCTCCCGCAGAACGGCAGAAGCCCACGTCGAGAACATCCTCACGAAGCTGGGATTCACCAGCCGAACCCAGATCGCGGCCTGGATGGCCGAACACGGCGACTTGCGCGCAGGACCGCGGGGCCATTCAGGGGCCAGCGCCGGACCTCTCCCAGTTACTCGTGGCCGTCTGGAATCCTGAGCACGTGCGCGCGGCGCGGCGGAGGCCGGGCACCGAACGCGTGTACAGCACAACCACGCTGCGCGACCTCGACCCCGAGCAATGCCTCATGCGCCTCCATGAGAAGGGCGAGACCGTTCGATGGCATACCGTCTCCCCCACCCTCATGACCGACCTACGCGACCACTCCCAGCAACGCGGCGCCACCAAACCCACCGACCAAATCCTGCGCTACCGCACCGGGGCACCCGTCACCACACGTCGCTACGACCACCTCTGGACCCGCATCGGCACACACCTCCCCTGGGTCCACACCCAAGGCATCAGCACCCACTGGCTACGCCACACCACCCCTCACCTGGGTCGTCGAACGCGACCACGGCTACGCCATCGCCCGCGCCTACGCAGGCCACACCACCCTCAACAGCAACACCGGAACCACCACCTACACCCAAGCCGGCATCACCGAAATCGCCACCGCACTCGCCACACTCACAAGCGAACCCCACCCACTCGCCACAACACCAACCACTAATTAACTCCCGACACCCAGAACCCACCAACCTGGACACCGCGACCGGTCCAGCGCCGATACTCCGGCCGCCATCGCCGCAGCACTCGCAGCGGCGCCCAGCACCGAGGCGATCGCCACGCCCGGCAGCATGCCGTGCGACATGGCATCGGTCGAGAAGGCCATTCCGCGCAGCACGACCCAGGTTCCGGCCAGCGCGCTGCCGGGAGACGGCGCGCTGGCCCCTCTCCGTCTGAGCGAGTTGTCGGGCGGTCAGCGCCAGCGCGTCCTTGTGGCCCAGGGCCTGGCCCAGCTCGTCGAGCTGCTGCTGCTCGACGAGCCCGACGCGGGCGCGGGCCCGAAGGCCCGCACCCTCGTCACCGACGCCGTTCGCGCCGAGGCCCGGCTCGGCCGCACAGTTTTCCAGGTGTCCCACGACCTGACCGAAGCCCGCCGAGCCGATCACTGCGTCCTGCTGCACCGCGGCCGCGTCCGCGCCACCGGCCACCCCGAAGACGTCCTCACCCCGGCGACCGTCAACGAGGTCTGGTCACCGCTGTGATCCACCGCGACGCCAACGAGCCGCGCGGGATCAGCGCGACGCACCATCGGCAGCAGACCGGCCGCTGCCTCAACGGCGGGCAGCGGCCGGCGTGGTCAGCAGTCGCTGCGAGAAGTGGGAGTCCAGCGGCAACCCGCCCGAGCGGTAGCTGGCCAGAACGCTGTTCTTGGCGATGTCGGACCAGTAGGTGTCCTTGTTGCCCAGCCGCACGTTGAGGTTGAGCCCGATCTTGCGCGCCTGGTCGCTGATGGCCAGCGCGGCCTCCTTGAGCCCGGTGGAGGCATCCTCATCGCCAACCCGTGGAAGTTGCTCAGCGGCAGGCGCAACACCCGTATCTGACCACTTGCCTCGTAGGTGCGGGCGCTGGTGAGGGTGAGGTCGTTGGCGTACTCGACCTGCTTGCCCAGCAACGCGTTGACCCGCGCCGCCTCGTCATTGGTGACCACGATCTCCAACTCGTCGAGCAGCGGTGCGCCGTCGAAGTAGCCGGGGTTGCGCTCACCCAGGAAGGCTCGTCCCGGCTCGAAGGACTTGTACTTGAACGGCCCCGAGCCGATCGGCTTGCTGAAGTCGGTGGTGCCCTCGGGGATGATGTAGGCCCCGAGCGTCGCCAGCGCGTTGGGGAACTCGGCGTAGGGCCGCTTGAGCCGGAACTCGACGGTGCGGTCGTCGATCGCGCGGCTGTTCGCCAGGTCGATCACCGAGAGGCTGGCCCCTCCATTAAGACCTTTTACACGATCGTCACTTCAGCCACATGGGGCCCACAATCCACGTCCGGAGCGCTCATTTCGGGGCACACGCCCTGGGCGTCTAACAGTGCAGGCACTGAGAGATACGTATCGGACTACGCATTCCTATCGACGTGGGGCTTGGTGCCGAATAGGAGGCTTGAAGCAAGCTACCCAAGGCAGCCCGAGGAGGATGTCGTGATCCTGCAAGACAGCACAGAACGGTCGGACGTCCCTGGACAGCCACCTGGAGGGCTTCTACGGCCGATTCAGCCCGCCCCCGCAAATGTGTCGACAGTAAAGGCCCGCTACGGTCACCTTCGCGATCGCCAGCTCGCCGACACTCCCGCCGGAGAAGACGCCGCGGAAGACCACGAGAATCTCTCCCCGCACGAACGCCTCACCTGCCACTTTCACCGCCGATGGGCGCATGCGTGCATTGGATCGCCATCACACGTCATCGTCGTCACCGGGCATCGTTGGTGCCGCAGTTGCGAGGCCGAGGCGATCGTCGCGGTGGACGAATTGAGCGGGTCCGTCTCTGTGACCTGTTCCCGTTGCCAACGGCCACCCGGGACTCCAGCAACGAGACAGATCATCCGAACCTGTCGTGCCAGCCTGGCCACCGTGCTGGAGCAGCGAAGCGCACGCCAGAACGCCAAGGCAGCCGCAACGTGAGGAAGAGGCGACAGGAACCGCAAGCTTCCACCTCACTGCGGGAACGGGCCTTCACCCACGCACCCATCGCGGTCGCTCTGCTGGACTTGGACAGACGCTGGATCGACGTCAACAACGCGTGGTGCAAACTACTCGGCTACACCAGGGATGAGATGCTGTCACTGCGATACAGCGACATCGTTTACGCCGACGATGCAGGATCCGATGATGCCATCGCAACAGATTTGTGCAGCGCCGGGGAGGACGCCGTGGCCCGGAAGCAACGCTATCGGCACAGGAGCGGGCACGCCGTCTGGGTACTGATCAGATCAAGTGTCATCTCCGGAACCGACGGCCTACCGGCCTACCTGGTCAGCTACTGCGAGAGCCTCGACGATCATGCCTTCTCCGACACTCACCTGATGCATCTCGCCACGCATGATCCATTGACCGGCTTGGCAAACCGCACTCTGCTCGGCGATCGCCTGCGATACGAACTCGGTCAGCTCCACGGACGGCCCGGCGTCGTATCGGTCCTTGTCATCGATCTTGACGCATTGAAACGAGTCAATGACACCCACGGCCACTCGGCAGGCGATCAAGTCATTCTGGCTGCTGCCGGTGCGCTGCTGGACGCCGCCCACCCCGGCGATACGGTGGCCCGCATTGGCGGTGATGAGTTCGCACTTGTCCGTCGAACCGCCGATGTCCGATCAGCACAACGCTTCCGCGATCACATCGTCGAACGGTTGAAGATTGAAGTTGAAATCGATCAATGGCGGATGACGGTCCACGCGAGCGTTGGCCTGGCCATCACGGAAGACTTCACCACCCGACCGGAAGCGCTCCTCCACAACGCCGACCAGAACATGCGCACCACTGACAACGTACCTCACCACTGCGCACACTGTCGCTGCTCCGAATTGCCCACCCACAGGCTCGATAGACCTGCCCGGAACCGCGTGGATACTCGTCCGGACCTCCGCTGACGAGGGTGTAAGGAGGGCTACCCGGCACCCCGTGAACCCGTTCTAGGATAGGGGTGCGGTTCTGGATAAAGAGCGGCGACCAATGACGCAGGGTGTCCGCCAGAAAGCCAGCGGTCTGCCCCAGGAACTGACGAGCTTCGTGGGCCGCCGCCAGGAGATGGCGGACGTGAAACGGGCGCTGTCCGATTCACGGCTCGTGCCCCTGACGGGATTCGGTGGCATGGGGAAGTCGCGGCTGGCGCTACACGTGTCGCACGAGTTGCGTCGAGCCTTCCCCGACGGAGCACATCTGGTCGGATCGCGGTCTACCGAGGTGATCCGGACATCGACCTGGGCGCGTCGTCCGGGCAGGGCATCGACCGGCTCATCACCAGCCTGTTCGGGACCACCGAGGTGTGCCGGGACGACCCGGGCATCGACGTCTTCCGCTCCCGGTTGGAGGCGATGGACACCGGCGGCTTGCAGTACGAGGCCCACCGCTTGCCATCTCGACGTCGAGACCAGTCGTCCCCTCCACGAGGATCGCTCGGCCTCTCCGGTTGGCGAACTTCATCAGCCACCGCTCCCAGATCGTTCGTGCTGTGAAGCCACCGGACGGCCTCCAGCCGGCAGCACGGCCGACATTAAGGAGCAACGTATGAGCGCGCAAGCATTGAGTTGGGTCGCACGCGGGGCTCGCGCATTTCCTGTGACCAACGGCCAATGGGCCGGTGTTTCTTGGTCAGCTGGACCAAGACGTCATCGGCACCACTGCCTTCTACTCGTCAACGGTCTCACCACAGCCCTACACCGACATGGCTTTCCGCGGCTCCTACTACGCCGAGGACAACGGCGTCGGCGCTGCCTACTACCGGCGGATGCTCACCGCATTCTTCCGCGAGAACGCCGATCTCGGCGACCGGACGGTGTTGCGGGACTTGGCCACCGAAGTAGGGCTCGACCCGGCAAAGTACGATCAAGCGCTCGACGCGTCCCGGTACGCCGACCGGCACGCCCGCGAACTCCAACACTCGTACGACCTCGGAATCCAGGCAGTGCCCACGCTTTTCATCGGTGACCAGCCCTCAATGGCGTCGCCACTCCCGGCGTCATCACCCGCGCCCTCGATGCCGCCGCAGCTTCCTAAGCCTCAACGCGTCCCCAGGCTCGATGCGCGGGCCTTGAGTTGCGGTGCGAGGGAAAGAGATTCGCACTCCTCGCCGTTGATGAGGCGGATGAGGGTGCGTGCGGCTTCGTAACCCATCTCCCACATGGGAGAACGCACCGAGCTCAGCGGCACTGCGAGTTCGGCCGCCAGCGGAACATCGTTGAAACCGACCACCGCCACGTCATCTCCCGCGCGCAGGCCCGCATCCCGGATCGCACCCAGTGCGCCGATCGCGGCGAAGTCGTTGACGGCGAACAGCGCGGTCGGTCGCGGATCGAGTCGCAGGAGGATCTCGGCGGCTTCCCTGCCTCCGCGCACGTCGAACCGCGATTCCAGAACGTGCGCTTCCGGGAGGTCGACGCCCTGCTCCGCGCAGACGTCCTGGAACCCCCGGGTTCGCTCGACCCCGGTAGAGGCGTAGGGCTCGCCGGCGATCACGGCGAGATCGCGATGCCCGAGCTCGAGGAGGTGCTCGGCCGCCAGCCTGCCGCCGAGCCGGTCGTCGCAGGTGACCGAGAGGACTCCAGGCAATCGCCGGGAGGTGAGCACGACGTTGCTCCCGCGGTCGATCAGTTCGTGGACCAAGCCCGAATCGCTGCGTGCGTCCCCGAGGATCAATCCCCCTACCCTGGCGGCGAGCAAGGTCTCGACCCGTATCCGCTGGGTGTCGAGGTCATCGCCGCTGTTGGCGACGACGGTCTGGTAGCTGGCGGCCGCGGAGCCGCTTTCGATGCCTTCGTAGATCGTGGCCAGCACGATGTCGGTCAGTCGCGGCACGACCACGCCGAGCATGTTCGACCTACCGGTGCGCAGGCTTGCCGCGGCCGGGTTCGGGAGGTATCCCAGCTCCCTGGCCACCGCGCGGACGCGCTCGGCGGTCTTGCGGCCGACCCCCTCCCCGCCGCGAATGGCCCGGGAGACAGTGGTGGCGTGCACCCCAGCGGCCTCAGCGATGTCGGCGAGCGTCGGGGGCCGGGAGAGACTTCCCTCCGACCGGCTCGGGTCCGGCACCCCGAAGTCGGCCATCCCATCACTCACTGTCGTCCCGCTCTCCTTCGCAATGACGCCGTTCAACGTCATTGTTGCCCATCGACTACCGAGCGACTCCGGGTCGGCTCTGTTACGGCTCCATTTCCCTCTTGACTGCGCCCTGGGTCACACGCATCATCCTACGCAATCGTTAGCGCAATCGTTAGAGCGGAGGAACTGTGCAACATCTCGCCCTGCTCGGTACAGGTGGCACCATCGCCACCCGCAGCACCCCGAACGGCCGCCGGGTCGAAGTCGGGGCCGCCGAGCTACTCGGAGCCGCGAAGGACGTCTGGGCTCTCACCGAGGTCGACATCGACACCCGGGACCTGACCGGCGTCACCAGCTTCGCCGCGACGATCCCCGATGTGCTCGCGCTGGTGGAGGCCGTTCAGGCCGCAGCGACCGGCGCCGACGGGGTGGTGGTGACGCATGGAACCGACTCCCTCGAGGAGACGGCGTTCCTGCTCGCGCTGGCACACGCTGGTCCGCAACCAGTGGTGCTCACCGGCGCGCAGCGCCCGTTCGACGACCCCGCGCCGGACGGCCCGCGCAATCTCGCCGCGGCGCTGCGCTGGGCGGCGGAGCCGCAAGCCCAGGAAACCGGCGTCACCGTCGTCTTCGGCAACGAGGTCCTGCCAGCCGTAGGTGTGCGCAAAACTCACACCCTCGCGCTCCAGGCGTTCTCCGCGCCGGGCCGATCACCGATCGGTCACGTCGACGAGGCGGGCGTGCGCGTGCAGGGGGTCGCGCCCCGCGTACCGCTGCTGCCACCTGGCACCACCGATCTCCCGAGAGTGGACATCGCCGGGCAGTACCTCGGCGCGGACACCTCCTCGCTGCACCACGCGGTCGCCAACGGCATGCGCGGGCTGGTGGTGGCCGGCTTCGGCTCCGGCAACACCACGCCCGAGACCACGCAGGTCTGCCTGCGACTGCTGTCGGATGGCATTCCCGTGCTGATCACGAGTCGCACCGGTGCGGGTCCGGTCGCCGGTCTCTACGCCGGAGGCAGTGCCGATCTTGCGGCGGCAGGCGCGGTGTTCGCCGGCGACCTCTCACCTTGGCAGGCCCGCCTGCTGCTGGCCGCCGCGCTCTCGGGCGAGCAGCAGCCCGATCAAGTCGCGCGGCGCTGTCTGACCTGGCTGCGCGATGCCCGCGTGGTGTCCCCAGCGGCCACGAGCAGCTGAACGCAGTCCGATCACGAACGGAAGGGAAAGTGAGCGTCATGGCCAAGGAAATCCTGGTGGCGTACGGGGTCGATGTCGATGCGGTCGGCGGCTGGCTCGGCTCCTACGGAGGCGAAGATTCGCCGTGCGACATCTCGCGTGGCCTGTTCGCAGGCGAGGTCGCCGTCCCGCGAATGCTGGAGCTGTTCCGCCGCACCGGCCTTCCCACGACCTGGTTCTGGCCGGGGCACTCCATCGAGACCTTCCCGGAGCAGTTCGACGCATGTGTGCAGGCTGGTCACGAGATCGGCGTCCACGGCTACAGCCACGAGAACCCAATCGCGATGAGCCGCGAGCAGGAATCCGACATCCTGGACTACTGCATCGACCTGATCGAGAAACGGGCAGGCCGTCGCCCCACCGGCTACGTCGCACCGTGGTGGGAGTTCTCCCCGGTGACCAACGAGCTGCTGCTCGAGCGCGGCATCAAGTACGACCACTCGCTCATGCACCGGGACTTCGAGCCGTACTACGTCCGGGTCGGCGATTCCTGGTCCAAGATCGACTACGACGAGCCGGCTGAGACGTGGATGAAGCCACTCGCACGCGGGCACGAGACGAGCCTGGTCGAAATCCCGGCCTCCTGGTACCTCGACGACCTGCCCCCGATGATGTTCGTCAAGGCCAGCCCGAACAGCCACGGCTTCGTCAGCCCGCGTGATCTCGAAGTCATGTGGCGGGACCAGTTCGACTGGGTCTACCGGGAATCCGAGTACGCGGTGTTCACGATGACCGTGCACCCGGACGTCTCCGGGCGCCCGCAGAACCTGCTCATGCACGAGCGGCTCATCGACTACATCGGAGGCCACGAAGGCGTCCGCTGGGTCACCTTCGACGAGATCGCCGACGACTTCCTCCGACGCAGCCCGCGCGGCTGAATCCGCCCGTGGAGGCGACGGCGCCCCGTCGCCTCCACGGCTCTCTCGCACACCGCGGCTCCCGCCATCCGCCGCCTCCCCACACACGGAGTCCTGCCATGTCCGAAAAACCCGACGTCCTGCCGCCTGGCGGCGCACCGCTGAACGCCCGAATGATCCGCAGAGTTTCGCTGGTCTGCTTCTTGGCCTGGGTGTTCAGCGTCTTCGACCACACGCTGTTCGGGACTCTGCTCCCCGAGATCGCCATCGACTTCGGATGGAGCTCGGCCGAGAGCACCGCAGTGGCCACCTGGGTCACCGCTGGAACATTCATCGTCTCGCTCGCGGTCGGCCCTATGCTCGACCGCCTGGGTCGCAAACCCGCCCTGATGATCACCACCGCCGGTGCCGCCCTGACCTCCGGGGTCAGCTCGATCGCGGGCGGCAAGATCGCCATGGTCCTGGTCCGGTCGTTCTCCGGTCTCGGCTACTCCGAAGAAGTCGTGAACAGCGTCTACCTCAACGAGGTCTACGGCCGCAAGGGCAAGCGGGGCTTCATGTACAGCTTCGTCCAAAGTGGATGGCCGGTGGGAGCGTTGCTCGGTGCTGCGCTCACCGCGGCATTCCTCCCCGCGATCGGCTGGCGCGGCGTGTTCCTGTTCGCGACGTTCCCGGCGATCGTGATCGTTCTGCTGGCCTGGCGACTGCCCGAATCACCGGTCTTCGTGAACATGCGGCACGTGCGCAAACTCCGCCGTGAGGGGCGCTCGGAGGAGGCCGACCAGGTGGCGGCCGCGGCGGGCATCGAGGACGAGCGCGCAGGCACAGTGCGCGATGTCTTCGCACCAGGATTGCGCATGCACACCTTCTGCCTGTCGACAGCGTGGTTGCTGAACTGGATGGCCATCCAGGTCTTCTCCGTGCTGGGCACGACCGTGCTCACCGAAGCCAAGGGCGTGTCGTTCGACAACGCCTTGCTGGTGCTGATCTTGGCCAACGCCGCGGGATTCACCGGTTACCTCTTCCACGGCTACCTCGGTGACCGCATCGGACGACGCATCACGATCATCATCGGTTGGCTGATCGGTGGCGTGGTGATGACGGTGATGCTGTTCGGTCCGGTCGCCGCCGTCATCCCGCTCTACGCCGTGGGCTTGTTCTTCCTCACCGGCCCCTACGCCGCGCTGCTGTTCTACATGGGCGAGTCATTCCCCGCCCACGTCCGCGGCATCGGCCCCAACACCGCCCACATCATGGGCCCGGTCGGCGCAATCGTCGGCTCCGCGGTGCTCTCTGCCCTCGTCGGCACGGGGTACTCGATGACGTTCGCGGCCTTCTGCGCCGGCTCGCTGGGTCTGATCGGCTCCAGCATCGCGATGCTCGGCACCCGCAAGGTCAACCAGGAGTCGACCCAGGAGTCGGCCACACCCACCGCGACCACGAACTGAGGAGAATCCACAATGAGCTCCGTCTCGAATCTGACCGCTCGGGATGACGGCCTCGCTGGCAAGGTCGCGGTGATCACCGGTGGCGCGAGCGGGATCGGTCGTGCCCTCGCGCTGGCCTATGCCCGTGCCGGCGTCACCAGCATCCTCGGCTATCACCCGGGAGATCCGCACGACCCCACCGCCGCGGTCGCCGATGTCGAATCCGCGGGAGGCCGTGCGCTCGCCATCCCCGCGGACGTCAGCGATCCGGCGGCGGTGCGAACGCTCGTCGAGACGGCGATCGGCGAATTCGGCAGGCTCGACATCGCCGTCGCCAACGCCGGCATCTTGCGACGGGCCCCGATCTCCGAGATGACCGACGAGCGCTGGGACGACATGCTCAGCGTCGATCTCACCGGAGTTCTTCGACTGGTGCGCTCCGCAGCGGAGAAGATGGGCGAAGGGGGCGCGATGGTCGCCGTGTCCTCGATCGCCGGTGGTGTCTACGGCTGGGGCGACCACGCCCACTATGCGGCAGCCAAATCCGGTGTGCTGGGCCTGATCCGCTCGGTGAGCGTGGAATTGGCACCGCGCGGAATCCGCGCCAACGCGGTAATCCCCGGACTCATCGAAACACCGCAATCGCTCGACGCGGACAACTCGCTCGGGCCCGACGGGCTCGCCAAGGCCGGGCGGAGCATCCCGACCGGGCGCGTCGGCCGTGCCGACGAGGTGGCGCGGACGATCCGATTCCTCACCTCCGACGACGCCTCCTACATCACCGGCCAACAAGTGATCGTCGACGGCGGACTCACCGTCCGCTTCCCCGACTGACCCGCGAAAGGGAAGACCGCGATGACCACCTCCACCGGATCGCTGGCTGGACTCCACTGCCTGATCACCGGCGCCGCCAGCGGAATCGGCGCAGCGATCGCCACCGCTTTCGCCCAAGCCGGCGCCACCCTCGCGCTAGCCGACCTCGACGCGGACCGGCTGGAACATACGGCGACTGATCTCATCGGCATGCGGCACGCGCTCGACCTCACCGCCCCCGACGCGGTGCAGGCGCTGATCGACACCGAGATCGAACACGCCGGACGGATCGACGTCCTGGTCAACTGCGCCGGGATCCTCACCGAAATGCCGCTGGTCGACATGGACCTGGCGACCTGGCAACGCATGATCGATGTCGACCTCACCTCCGTTTTCCTCACCTGCCGCGCAGTGGTCCCGCACATGCTCCACGCCGGTGGCGGCCGGATCATCAACATCGCCTCGCAGCTGGGCCAGAAGGGCGGATCAGGACTCACCCACTACAGCGCCGCCAAGGCCGGCGTCATCGGATTCACCAAAGCACTGGCCAGGGAAGTCTCCGCGCGCGGAGTGCTGGTCAACGCGATCGCTCCCGGGCCGATCACCACACCGTTGATCGACGGCCTGAGCTCGGACTGGAAACAGGCGAAGGAGGCCGAACTGCCCCTCGGCCGATTCGGACTTCCCGAGGAGGTCGCACCCACCGCCGTCCTGCTCGCTTCCGACCCGGGAGGCAACCTCTACACCGGTCAAACGTTGGGCCCCAACAGCGGCGACGTGATGGTGTAGGCGATGTGCGGAACCTGTGGGAGTGCGCAGGCCGGATGGCCGGAGCGCATCGCACCGCTGCGGCCCGGGGCAGCCGAGCGGCGCGCCCGCGCATTGGCAGCGCTGCTCGGCTCGCACGGTCGCAGTGCCGCCCGCCGGGTCACGGTCACCACGTGGCCCGGCGGCGGCGTGCGCTGGAGAAGCCCGAGCGGCTGGTCCTTCGCACCGTCGCTGTCGGAAGCGGTACGAGACCTGACCCACCGCTACGGGCCGTTGGTGCCGACTCCGAAGTCGGTCTCACCGTGCGACGAGGAACGCGTCCTCCCCTTCTCCGTCACTCCCGAAGCTGCCGCTGCCTGGTGCACCGCGGCTGTTGAGGCAGGCTGGACGCGGCTGCACCCCTGTACATTGAAACTCCACGATCGAACGATCGTCTTGAGCGCCCGCCAAGGACACTCGCACCAACTTCCCAACGCCGATCCGAGCCTGCGGACACCACACGAGAAGGCAGAACTGCTGGCGCACTGGGCAACTGCGCTGCACGAGTTCCAGATCACGACATAGGCTGAAGGATCCCCCGTTCTCGCCGCCTTACAAGACTGATCAACAGCTGCCCAGACTTGCACACCGCACCCGTGCTCCGGCTGTACCGGCGACTTCGATGCTCTGCTCGTCGTCCTGGTGGGCGCCCATCGGTAGCAGCTCGGCGAGCATCGGGCCAAGGACCAGCGGATTGAGCTGGAGCGACACTGAATGGGGTTCGGGGCGGACGCTCTGGATCAGGTCGCCCGCCCGGTAGTCCCATGCTTGTGGGTGAAACACAAGGTGGTCCATGCCGCGCGTCAACGCAGTAAGCATTGCCGTTTCCAGCTCGCGTTGGTCGTGAGCCTGCGCGTCGGGAATCACGAACTCGCGCAGTGCCCGGGGCACCGGGGACTCTGTAGGAGCTTGATCAGGGATCCGAACGCGGCAGTGGAGCGAACGCACCAGGCGGGCACTTTCGTTTGCAGCAGTTTCGCCAGGCCCATTCGGGCGATCACGTTCGAGGGCCTTTGATTTCACTCAATACTGATACTACTGGATCTATCAACCGCTGTTGCTCACGTTGGTCGCCAGCCTGGCAGCTGAGCATACGCTCCGTTGGCCCGGCGGGATGAGACTCTGAAGCCACACCCGTGCGGGAGAGATCTACGAGGAGAATTGTGCTGGCCATCGGTCTGTTGGTTGCGTTCGACATCATTGTGGTGGGCGGCGCTGTGGTCCTGGCTATTGCTCGGCCGGACGACCCCTGGCGGATCTCGGTGGTGATGATGTTGCTGCTGACCATCCTGATGGGCGCCACGGCTGATCCGCGCGCGTTCTTGCTCACCGGGGGCCTGGTCATCGCCTTCGGTACTGGCCGCGCCACACACCGTCTACGCCAGCACCGTTCCAGCCGGGACTGCCAGGGCTGAAGGTGCTAGCCGTGGCGTATGTCTGGGTGCGGGCCCGGTTCAGTCTTCTCGAGTAGTCGACGAACGGTCTCGATCTCGTCGGGCGGGCGGAACTCGGGTACGAGGCCGGCTTGTCGCCATCGTGCTAGGAGGCGTTCGCGTGCGCGTGGTGTGAGCCCTCCCCGGATCCCGTGTTGATCCCCGATGGGCCGGAGCAGTTCCTCGGCGAGGCAGTCGGTGCGGACTGGGCAGGTGGCACAGACTTCAGCGGCTCGTCGTTGTCGCCAGCGTGCTTGGTCTTTGGGTTCTGCATAGCCTTCGGGGCCGAACCAGAGCTCGAGCATGGTGTCGAGGCAGGCTGCGTGGTCGCTCCAGTGTTCCTTCATCGCGGCCGCACCTCCGTGAGCTCGAGGTCGCTGCGCGACCGTGGGTTGATGAGGTCCGCGGGTGGCGACTTGTGGTGGTTGGTGTGGGGGTGGCGTTTCGCCGCGTACATGGCCGCGTCCGCGGCAACTAGCGCCGCTGCGAGAGCGGTGCCTGGTGGCGGCGTGACTGTGCCGATGGCAGCGCCGACGCTGACGGCGCCGATTCCATTGACTTGTACTGGTCTGGCGAGGCTGGCCTGCAGCTGGTCGGTATCTCCGTCGGTGTGGTAAGTGGTGAGGAAGACCAGTTCGTCGCCGCCGTAGCGCCCGATGGTCGCGTGTGGCCCGAGTTGGTCGCGGAGTCGGTTCGCGGTGGCGCGTAGGACTTCGTCTCCGGCGTGGTGGCCGTGGCGGTCGTTGATGGTTTTGAAGTCGTCCATGTCCACCAGCCCCAGCACCCAGGGCTGATCGAGGTGCCGCCACACGGTGCGCGCCGCGTGTTCCCAGGTTCGGCGGTTGAGCAGTCCGGTGACGTGGTCGTGTTGGGCGTCGGCGAGCGCTCGCTGGGTGTGGTGGCACTCGCGGCGCATGTGGTGGAGTTCGCGGGTGCGTTGGCGGAGGTGTCGGGTGGTGGTGGCCCAGCCGGTGGCGGTCGCCAGAGCGCCGGCCGCGAGCGCCAGCGTGGCTGGGCGGGGCTCGGGAAGCTCTACTGGGCCTCGGGACAGAGGTCGAGGGCATGCACAGACAAGTGGCGGGCGTAGAGATGTCGGCTGCGTAGCGCGCGGGCCCGGACGGTAGGCCCCGTACATGTTTGGCTTGGCCTGATACACCGACTGCCAGTGCGCGTTGAGCCTGTCCCAGGTCAGCGGTCATCGCGCCTCAGTTTCAGTACGCCGTGCGGGGTGTGGCCGTGTGGATGGTTGGTCAGGTGGTTTCCACCGGTAGCTCGGCGAGGCGCCATTCGAGCATTCCGTCGGCGAGGCGGCGGGCAGTGCGGCCGTGCGCGGTGAGCAGCCGCACCGCGTCGTGCGCGAATACGCAGTAGGCGCCGCGGCAGTAGGCGACGATTTCCTGGTCTGCCGGGATATCGCTGAGCTTGTCGGCCAGCTCCTCCACGGGGACGGACACTGCACCGGGGATGTGGCCGGCCTGGTACTCCTCACGGGGCCGCACGTCGAGCACGATCACGTCGCCACTCTCGGCTCGGCGCAGCAGCTCGTCGCGGGTGACGTACTCGGCGTCGTCCGGGCCGAGGTAGGCGGTGCTGGCCGCTTCCACATCGGGCAGGTGGGCACTGGCCACAGTGCGCGTGAGCGCGTAGAGCGCGGCGACGTCAGAGCCGGCCAGCCGGTAGTGGACCTTCGTGCCCTCCCGGCGAGTGGTGACCAGGTTGGCCTGCTTGAGCGTCTGCAGATGCGCCGACGCGGTGGTCAGACCCAGTTCCGCCGCACGCGCCAACGCCTCGACCGTGCGCTCACCCTGCGCGAGCAGATCCAGCAGTTCCAACCGCTTGCCGCTGCCCAGCGCCTTGCCGACACGGGCGAACTGATCGAACAGGGCCGTCTTCGCGTCTCGCTCACCCATCAATCCTCCAATCTTTCATGGAATAGTGTATAACAAAAGGCACATGCGGAGAACACGCCCGGAAGGAGCGCTCGCGATGAGCACCGTTGACCTCGTACCGCTGATCGACGAGGGCCTGGGCAATTCCGCCTACCTCGTTGATCTGGGAGACGGGCGCGCGCTCGTGGTCGATGTCAGCCTCGACTTGCGGGCCGCCCAGCAGGCCGCGCATCGAAGGGGGTTGACCGTGGCGTTCGCCGCGGACACCCACCTGCATGCCGATTTCGTTTCCGGCGCCCGCCAGTTGTCGGCGACAGAAGGCGCCCGGATCCTGGCTTCGGCCGCCGGGCACCGGGAATTCCGCCACACCGGACTGCACGACGAAGACGAGATCGATCTCGGCGGACTCCGACTGCGCGCCCTGGCCACTCCCGGACACACCCACGAGCACCTCTCGTTCCTGCTGCTCGACGGCGACCGGCCGGTTGGCGTGTTCACAGGGGGCTCGTTGCTGGTCGGTTCGGCAGCGCGCACCGACCTGATCGCGCCCGAACAGACAGAACCGTTGGCCCGCCAGCAGTACGCTTCGCTGCGCAGGCTCGCCAGCCTGCCTGACGAGGTCGCAGTCTGGCCCACCCACGGTGCCGGGTCATTCTGCTCGGCACCGCCCGGTGCGCAGCGCACCAGCACGATCGGTGCGGAGAAGACCACCAACCCGCTGCTCGGGGCCGAGAGCGAGGACGCGTTCGTGGCAGCGCTGTCCGGATCGCTCGGCAGCTTCCCCGACTACTTCCTGCGCCTGGCCGAGGTCAACCGCCGGGGCCCGGCAGTGCTCGGCACCGACCCCGCACTACCCGGACTGGATGTGACGCGGGTGCGGTCGCTGCTGGCCGAAGGAGCGCAGGTGGTCGACGTGCGGCCGGTACCCGAGTTCGCCGCGGGACACATTCCCGGGGCGCTGTCGATTCCGCTGCGTCCAGTCTTCGCCTCATGGCTGGGCTGGCTCGCCGACCCGGAACGTCCGCTGATCGTCGTGCGCGGAGACGAGCAGGTCCCGGCTGAGATCGCCTGGCAGGCGGCCAAGATCGGTTGCACCAACATCGCTGGAGAACTCCATGGCGGCCTGCACGCGTGGATCGCCGATGAGCAGGACATCACCGCCACACGGCTGGTGCGCGCCGAGGAGATCAACCGGGAGAACGTTCTCGACGTCCGCCAAGTCCCGGAGTTCGCTGCCGGGCACGTACCCGGCTCCACTCACGTCGAGCTCGGCTCCCTCGCTGATCACGTCGAAGCACTGCCGCACGCACCAACCGTCGTGATGTGCGGGCACGGCGAACGTGCGATGGGAGCGGCCAGCGTGCTCGAACAAGCCGGGCACCGCGATCTCGCCGTCCTCGAAGGTGGCCCCGACGACTGGGCCCAGGCCACCGGCCGCCCGTTGGAGCACGGGGTATGAGTACCACCCCGGTGCGGTTGGGACTGCGCGCCAACCTCGCCCAGTTCAGCCTGCTCGTGGTGGTCAACGCCCTGGTCGGCGGCATGGTCGGCCAGGAGCAGACCGTGCTGCCGCTGCTGGCCGAGCGGGAGTTCCACCTCACCGGTTACACCGTCCTGCTGACCTACGTGCTCGTGTTCGGGCTCAGCAAGGCCGCCACGAACTACTTCGCCGGCACCTGGTCCGATCGTTTCGGGCGCAAGCCCGTCCTGATCGCGGGATGGCTCATCGCGATCCCCGTGCCGATGATGCTGATCTGGGCTGATCACTGGGGCTGGATCGTGGCCGCCAACCTCCTGCTGGGCATCAACCAGGGCCTGACCTGGTCCACGACCGTGATCATGAAGATCGATCTCGTCGGTCCCCGGCAACGCGGGCTCGCGATGGGCTTCAACGAAGCCGCCGGGTACGGCGCCGTCGCGATCACCTCGGCCTTGGCCGGCTACCTCGCCGAGCAGTACGGGCTGCGCCCCGCACCCTTCCTGCTCGGCGCGGCCTATGTCGTGCTCGCCCTCGCACTGTCCACACTGGCCGTCCGCGAAACACGCGAACACGCTCGACTCGAGGCAAGCCAGCCGCCATCTGGCAGCTTCACCGGCCAGCACACCGATCTGACCAACCGGCAGGTCTTCGTCCGAACGACGGTCACCGACCCCGCGCTGTCCTCAGCCAGCCAAGCCGGGCTGGTCAACAACCTCAACTTCGGCCTGTCCTGGGGCTTGTTTCCCCTGCTGTTCGCCGGCGCCGGACTCGCGGTCGACCAGGTCGGCATCCTCGTCGCCCTCTACCCCGCCGTTTGGGGCATCGGACAACTCGCCACCGGAGCCCTCTCCGACCGATGGGGACGCAAGCACTTCATCACCGCGGGAATGCTCGTCCAAGCAAGCGCTCTCACCCTCATCGCCATCGTCGGCACCTTTCCGGCGTGGGCGATCGCGACCGCGTTGCTTGGCGCGGGCACCGCGATGGTTTACCCCACCCTGCTTGCCGCCATCGGCGATGTCGCCCACCCCGGGTGGCGCGCCCGATCGGTCGGCGTCTACCGACTCTGGCGCGACAGCGGCTACGCCGCCGGAGCCGTACTCGGCGGCATCGTCGCCGACCTCTGGGACCTACGCGCCGCCGTCTGGGCCGCAGCCGCCCTCAGCCTCGCCTCCGGCATCAGCGTCGCGATCCGCATGTACGAAACCCACCCCCGCACCGACCGCCGCCCCCTCAACCCCACCAAGGACACGGCATGACCATCCCCCAGGGACTGAGCCACGGCCCGATCTACCTGGACTACAACGCCACCACACCCGTCGATCCCCGCGTCGCCGAGGCGTGCTGGCCGTACCTGACCGAACACTTCGGCAACCCCTCGAGTGCTCACCACTACGGCCGCAACGCCCACGACGCCGTCAACACCGCACGCTCCGCACTCGCACAACTCCTCGGGGCCACCCCCGAAGAGATCGTGTTCACCAGCAGCGGCTCCGAGGCCAACACCCTCGCCATCCGGGGCGCCGCCCTGGCCCACCGCGACCGCGGCAACCACATTCTCACCCAAACCACGGAACATCCAGCGGTCCTCGCCGCCTGCGATGTCCTCCCCCAGCTGCACGGTTTCCGGGTCACTCGCCTGCCCGTCAGCCCAGACGGATTGGTCGATCCCGCCGAACTCGACGCCGCACTCACCGACGACACGGTCCTGGTTTCGATCATGCACGCCAACAACGAAACCGGCACCATCCAGCCCATCGCCGACCTCGCATCACGCGCCCACCGCCGCGGCGCGCTGTTCCACACCGACGCCTCCCAATCCACCGGCAAAATCAGCGTGTCGATCCAGGAACTCGGCGTCGACCTGCTGACCGTCACCGGCCACAAAATGTATGCGCCCAAAGACATTGGGGCCCTCTACCTCCGGCGCGGACTCGCCCTCGAACCAGCCATCTACGGCGGTGGGCAAGAACGCGGCCTACGAGCCGGAACCGAAAACGTCGCACTCATCGCCGCTCTCGGTCACGCCGCCCAGCTCACCCACGACAACCGCGAAACCGAAGAAGCACGACTCACGGAACTACGCGACCTTTTGCATGACCAGCTCGACCAACGCCTGCCCGGCCGCGTGCACCTTAACGGCCACCCAGCACTACGCCTCCCCAACACGCTCAACATCAGCATCGACGGCACTCAAGGCGACCACATCCTCACCACCACGTCCGAACTCGCAGCATCAACGGGCTCCGCCTGCCACGAAGGCGAAACCCAACCATCCACAGTGCTCACGACAATGGGCACTACACCCGCACGAGCCCGCGCCGCACTCCGACTCACCCTCGGACGCTGGACCACCACCCACGACATCACCCAAGCCGCCACCCTGCTCGCCGAGGCGGCCCGCACCCAGCACTGAAACACTGAAGCGGGAGTGGTGGAGCTCATCGGCAACGTGGCTCCAGAATCTCCTGCGGCACGGCGGCGGCGGTCGTGCACCAGAGCGCGCTCGAGTTCGGCGAAGGCCACTTCTCCGTGGGCGCGGCGCATGTTGTCGTAGCCGGGATCGAGACGCTCGTTCCCATCCTCGAGGCCTATGTCCTTCGGAGGGTTCGGAACATGCCCCTTCGGCGAGGTGCCCTTGTTCCTGATCCGACCGTCGCGTCCGTGAACGACCGTCTCTCCCCCTGTGATACCGGTAATCTCCCGCGCTCTTTCTGCCGCCTCGCCGCCTCATCCGGATGAACCTTGTCCGATCAACCCTTTTCACAAGGATCAAGGACGGTAGCTAGCCGAGAAGGCCCCTCCGCCGATAGCGCGGACGCGCAACCACTCGGGGACGCCCAAAATCCGATGAACACTGGCCATGTCGACCTTGAATCGCCTTGACGCAAGAGCCACCCATACCGCCGTCGCCGACGCACCCGACAGGCCGGTTCCAGGTAGGGGGTGCTGCCCGTGGGCTACCGGCTGGCCGCCTTCGAGCTGGATGTGTGACAGGCGCTACGGACCTAGAGATGCCCGTGACGGGTCAGCCGGCCGCCCGGTTGGATTCATCAGCTTGCCTTGTCGGAGTTGCGCCGGCGACGAACGATTCGAGATCGTCGAGGGTCTGCTGCATGTGCTCGTCCATGGCTGCGCGGGCTGCGCGGCGATCGCCTGAGGCGATGGCGGAGCGAATGGCGCGGTGGTGACGCAGGGCGTGGTCCCGGATCTCGGGAACGCTCGACGTTTCGGTGCGTGATCGCTCGAGCTGGCGCCGCTGCTGGGTCGAGGAGAAAACCGGCGGCCAGACATCCGCCTCCAACGTCCTCACGATCGACCTCGCGGCGCTGCGAACGGACCGCGAGTCCGTCGTCGCCACCCTGATGCAGGCAGCATCGGCACAACCGATCGTCGTCGACATCGTCGACGAGTCCGACATGCGGCAACTCGTCCTCGCTCTCCACGAGGCCAGGGACGCGGGCCGCCGTTTCCTCCACCGGGTCGGCCCTCCCTTCGTCCGAGCGCTGATCGGACAGGATCCCCGCCAGCCTCTGCGAGCGACCGAGCTCAACGCCCTCAACGGTGAGACCCACACCGCCACCCGGGGCGGACTCGTAGTCGTCGGGTCGCACGTCTCGGCCACCACGCGGCAGCTCGACGCACTGCGCGAGCGCCATGCCCCGGTCGAATTGGAGATCGACATCGACCAGGTGCGCGACGGCCGCCGGGAAGACCATCTCAGCGAACTCGCGCGGACCACGCGCGCAGCGCTGTCCCACGGCAACGTCGTCATCCGCACTGCACGGACGCTGGTTACCGGCTCGGACGCCCGCGACTCCCTCGCCATCGCCCGCACGGTCAGCGCCGCCGTCGTCGAGCTGGTCCGCCGTGTGGTCGAGAGCGTCACCCCGCGATTCGTGGTGGCCAAGGGCGGGATCACCTCATCCGACGTCGCCGCGCACGGGCTGGGCATTGAGCGCGCGTTCGTCCGCGGCCCGATGCTGCCCGGAATCGTCTCGCTGTGGGAGCCGATGGGCGGGCCCGTCAAGGGCGTTCCCTACGTCGTTTTCGCAGGCAACGTCGGCGGGCCCGAAGCGCTCGCGGATGTCGTCGAGACCCTTTCCCGCTGATAGCCACCAATTCAGAGGAGAAACACCATTAGCGAGAACCCGACCGTCGCCGTCCTGGGCCTCGGAGCAATGGGACTACCGATGGCCACGCGGTTGGCCCTCGGCCACCGAACCGTGAACGCCTACGACATCGATCCCGCCCGGCGCGAACTCGTCGCTGAACACGGTGCCGCCCCGTGCGGCTCAGCACGCGAGGCCGCTAGTGGCGCTGGCACCGTCATCGTCGCGGTGAGGGACAGCGCCCAGCTTGGGCAGGTGCTGTGGGGCTCCGACGGAGTCGCGGACGTGCTACCCCCCGGAGCGGCCGTCGTACTCACCTCGACCATCGGTGTCGACGCCGTCCGGACGGTCGCGGGCCGTCTCTCGGAGCAAAGCCTGCATTTGGTCGACGCGCCCGTGTCGGGTGGCCCGGTTCGAGCTGGCGAGGGCGAGCTGCTGATCACCGTCGGCGCGACCGACGAAGCGTGGGAGCTCAGCCAACCGGTTCTCGAGGAACTGGCGAGCACGCTGACCAGGATCGGGCCCGAGCCTGGTGCTGGCCAGGCCATGAAGACGGTCAACCAACTGCTGTGCGGTGTGCACATCGCGGCCGCAGCTGAGGCGCTGGCACTGGCCGATGCTTTAGGCTTGGACCAGCAGGCCGCCCTGGAGACCTTGATGGCCGGCGCCGCCGAGTCGTTCATGCTCGGGGACCGCGGCCCCCGAGCCATCCGCGCCTACGACGACGACACCGAGGTCCGCAGTCGGCTCGACATCTTCGTCAAGGACATGGCGATCGTCAACACGGCCGCCCGCGCAACGGGGCTGGCCGCTCCGGTCGCGGCCGCAGCCGAGCAGCTCTTCCTCCTGGGCTCGGCTCAAGGCAAGGGCGCCTCCGACGACTCCAGCGTCATCACCGTGATCGCTCCCCGCCCGAACCGCTGAACAAGCCTCGACTTCCCGGCGCTTGTCGCAGGGCCAAGCACTGCCGCCGCGAGATCGTGGACGCGATCTTCTACGTAGTCGACAACGGCACCAAATGGCGGGCCCTGCCAGCGGACTTTCCACCCTGGTCCACTGTGTACAACCACTTTTGCGGTGGGAATCCGCCGGTTCACCCAGGACTTGCTCGACGGGCTGCGTGACCGTGTCCGCCTGGCCGAAGGCCGCAACGAGCGCGGGCAGTATCGACTCCGCCTCGGTGAAAGCCGCCGAGACCGTGGGCGCGGCCAGTCGTGGTTTCGATGCGGGCAAGAAGATCAACGGCCGTAAGCGTCACATCGCCGTGGACACACTCGGTCTGCTGATCTGCGTGCTAGTCACCAGCGCGGGCATGCAAGACCGTGTCGCGGCACGCAACCTGCTGGCCCGGTTGCGGAATGTCTGCCCGAGCATCCGGCATCTGTGGGCCGATTCCGGCTACACCGGCACCCTCATCACCTGGGCCAGGACGTTGTTAGGTCTCACCGTCGAGATCGTTGCCAAACTCGCCGGTCAAACCGGCTTGGTCGTCCTGCGCCGACGATGGGTCGTCGAACGAACCCTGGCCTGGATCAACCAGCACCGCCACTGTGTCCGCGACTACGAACGACTCCCCGAACACCACGAAGCC
This sequence comes from Saccharopolyspora mangrovi, assembly GCF_035320975.1. Lineage (NCBI taxonomy): Bacteria > Bacillati > Actinomycetota > Actinomycetes > Pseudonocardiales > Pseudonocardiaceae > Saccharopolyspora > Saccharopolyspora mangrovi. Next base: position 83,796 of record NZ_JAWLNX010000032.1, read on the forward strand.
ATCGTCCGATGGGCCGTGATCCACACCACCAGCAAACGCCTCAGCTGAGTTCAGGAACAGGCTCTTAGCCTGCAGAGCTTTCCGAAAGCCGTGTTCGCAGCGTGCGGTGCTGGTCGAGATCAGCACCATGCCCGCCAGCCGACGAGCCCCGAGCTGGTGTAGCGGTCGATCTTGTCCCCGACGCGCTGGAGGGGTTCGGTGCCGGTGTCGTGTTCGAAAAACTTCCCAGCCACCTGCGGTGTTCGTGCCAGCAGCCGTAGCCATCCGAGGTGATCGCGTGCTCGTATAACTTGTGATCGATTCCTCGGACCGCCACGTGTGCAGCCCCTCACGATCGAAGCCCGACCTGTCCACGAGGTAGGTTCCGAGCCCAGTGCGGCGCGAATACTCGCCCAGCTCGGCGAAGAACTGGTTCACACCCAGCAGATGGCCCAGCTTCGGTGATTCCAGTACGCGCCGGCCTCAGCCAGCGCCAGCAACCTGTGCTGAGCGCGCGAGACTGACGGGAACGGCAAGGCACGAAGCTGGTCAGTGGTCAGCACACATGGCTCGGTCACCAAATCCAGCACCACACGATCCCGGGGCCTCAACTGCGCCCACAACGCCGCGAGGTCCATGGCGGATTGCAGGTCGTGGAGCAGTGGAACTCCGGCAACACCGTGCTTTTCTACGGCATAGACGGCGATCTCACCGGCCCCGACCGCGAACACAGCGAGGTGTCCATGCTCGCCTTGCACCTCCTCCAATCGGCACTGGTGCACGTCAACACCCTGCTGCTGCAACAGGTCCTGGCCGAACCGGCCTGGGCAGACACCCTCGACGAGGCCGACCGGCGCGGCCTGACACCGCTGTTCTGGTCAAACATCAACCCCTACGGCCGGTTCCGGCTGGACATGGACCGCCGCCTGAAATTGGAGGGAGTCTCCTAATGGGATCTACCGGGTCGGCTGATCGGGCAGACTCGGTGCCTGGTAGCCGCTGGTGAGTGAGCACTCTCCTCTCCTGGGCCTTGGAGTCCTGGGGTCAGATCGTGCCCTCAC
>NZ_JAWLNX010000033.1:0-79240 GCF_035320975.1 Saccharopolyspora mangrovi
GAGACCTTCTTGCGGTCGCGCCCGCGCGCGAGGTCGAAGGCGAAGCGCATGATGCGCTCGCAGCCCTTCTCGGTGAACAGCGCGGTCTGCAGCGCCACCTCGTTGCCGGGCCCGCGACCGGAGAGGTTCCGGCCGCCCAGACCCGCGTACTCGCCCTCGCTGTTCTCCCGGACCACCACCCAGTCCAGCGGGGTGTCGTCGGCCTTGCGCAGCGGCGAGGTGATGCCGGGGTGGAAGTGCACCGGCCGGACGTTGGCCCACTGGTCGAAGCTCTGGCAGATCCGCAGCCGCAGCCCCCACAGGCTGATGTGGTCGGGCACCGACGGCCAGCCGACCGCGCCGAAGTACAGGGCGTCGAAGTCCTGGAGGACCTCGAGCCCGTCGTCGTCCATCATCCGGCCGGTCTTCTCGTAGTACCCGCAGCCCCAGGGGAATTCGGTCCAGGCGAAGGAGAACCGACCGCCGGATCCCGCGGCCAGCGCGTCGAGGACGGCGCGGCCCGCGGCCACGACTTCGGCCCCCACGCCGTCGGCGGGAATGGCGGCGATGGTGAACGTGCGCTGTGCTGACATCGGGTCGCTCCCTGCTGCGCGGACGGTCTGCTGCACCGAGTCAAGCGCTCGACGCGGCCGACGTCCAAGACGCACTCCCGATCCCACCGATAGGCGAAGGCTATCCGTCCTGGTCCAACAGCTCGTCGGGGGAGTAGTCGCGGGCGACGGAGAGGAATGCGCGGGCGGCGGGTGACAGCGGCGCGGACCGGCTCAGGAGCGCGACGTGCAGTTCCGCGGGCGGTTCGATCCGCACCGCGCGGGCACCCGCCCGGCGGGCCAGCGGAGCCCACGCCGACGGCAGGATCGCGAGCCCGACGTGCTGGGTGATCAGCGGCAGGATCGAGGTCCGGTGCGCGACCTCGGCGATGATGCGAATCTCCACGCCCGAGGCGAGGATCTCGTCCACGATCTGGCGCATCAGGCTGCCCGGAGGCGAGACGATCAACCGCGCTCCGCCCAGCGCCGACCGCGAAACCGGGTTCCCCTCCGGCATTCCGGCTTCCGGCGTGCCGACGAGCACGAAGTCCTGCGATTCGAGCGGGAGCACCGCCACGCCGGGTGCTCGCACCGGGCCGGGAGACCCGACCAGGCCGAGCTCGCAGGCGCCCTGCTTGATCTTGTCCACCACGTCGCCAGGGGTGAAGGCGGCGTCGGCACCGACCGTGATGCCCGGATGCCGCTCGCAGAACATGCGGGTCAGCGTCGCCAGCGGTTCGATCCCGGGGGAGGGCATGGTCACCAGCTCGACCCGGCCACGCGTGACGCCCTTGACGGAGTCCATCGTCGCGCGGGCCGTGCGCAGGTCGCGCAGCACCTGGCGGGCCGGTTCGATCAGCTCGCGTCCCGCTTCGCTGAGCACCGCGCCCCGGCCGATCCGGTGGAACAACCGCACTCCGAGCTCGCGTTCGAGGCCGGCGATCGTCTGCGACAGCGACGGCTGCGCGATGTGCAGGTGCTGAGCGGCTTTCCCGAACCCGTCGTGGTCGACGATCGCCAGGAAGTGCTCCAGCTGCCGCGCGTCCATCGACGATCTCCCCTGGTCAGCAGCCGTCCATTCGCGGAGCCTATCAGTGGGGTAGCGAGTCCCTGTTGGACCTTCCGCCGACGCGGAGGCGACGGTGGTGCGCGCAGAAGCCGCGCCAACGACGGCGCCCTCGATCGGAGCGTGCAATGACGCAGACCGCGCAGGACCCGGTGCCGCACAACGATGTTCGACAGAAGTCGAAACCCTGGTACCGCCAGCTGTACGTGCAGGTCCTCGTCGCCATCGTGGTCGGGATCGTCGTCGGCGCGGTGTGGCCGGACCTCGGCGAGTCCATGCAGCCGATCGGGGAGACCTTCATCGCGTGCGCTGGTCAACTTCTACGGCAACGCGGTGGCGACCCTGGCGATCGCGAAGTGGGACGGGACCCTCGACCTCGACCGGGACCGGGCGGTGCTGGCGGACCGGACCTCCGCCGAGCGCTCCGCGGCCTGAACGCGCAGCAGCCCCGGAGCCGTTTCCTCCTCCGAGGAGGAGGCCGAACCGGACGCAGTTCGGGGCTCCGGGGCCGGGTAGCTGCCTGGTATTCGCCGACCGCTCTCCCGCGCGGGGATCGCACGGAATCGTCACGCGTCGGGTCGGCTGGTGTTGCCGTGGGCGGTCCTAGCGGACAGCCACCTCACAAGTCCTGTTGGTATTCAACTTCGGACCACCTCCTTTCCTGTGTACTCGCAGGTTATGACCCATCCTGGCGGGTGGGCAACAGATTTTTCCGAGGCCGTGGTCGCAGGTCAGGCGCTGAGGCCGAGCGTTGACAACACATACCCCCCAGGGGTATGTTCGGCGTGTCGGTGGAAGGAGGACGTCATGGATCACGAACACCACCACCACGTCGGCGTCGAGCAGCAGGACGGCCGCGCGCTGACCCGCTCGGCCATCAGCGCCACCGCGCACTGCTTGACCGGCTGCGCGATCGGCGAAGTCCTCGGCATGGTCATCGGCACGGCGCTGGGCTGGGGGAACCTGGCGACGATCGTGCTCGCGATCGCCCTGGCCTTCCTCTTCGGCTACAGCCTGACGATCGTGCCGGTGCTGCGCGCGGGCGTCGGTCTCGGCGCGGCCATCGGTGTGGCGTTCGCCGCCGACACCCTGTCGATCACCGTGATGGAGATCGTCGACAACCTGTTCATGGTGCTCATCCCGGGTGCGATGGACGCGGGCCTGACGAGCTGGCTGTTCTGGCTGTCGCTGGCCGCAGCGCTGGCCATCGCCTTCGTCCTCACGGTCCCGGTCAACCGAGCGCTCATCAGGCGCGGCAAGGGCCACGCCGTGGTCCACCAGTACCACTGAAACACCTGGTCGGAGGGCCGGTTAGGCTCGTCGCATGCCGATGTCAGTACGCCTCGCCACCCAGGAGGACCGGCCCGCGATCCTCGAACTGCTGCAGTCCGCGCAGGAGAGCGCGGTGCCCGAGGGCAAGCGCGGGGAACAGGGGTTCGTCCAGGGCGAGTGGGACGAGGACGCGCTCGACGCCTTCCGCGGCGGCCCCGGCATCTTCCTGGCCGAGGACAAGAACAAGCTCGCCGGAATCGTGCTGACCTCGGAAGGCGCCTCGACGTTCGGGCCCGCGCAGCGGACCGCCGAGCTGACCAAGAACCTCGAAGGCCCGGTGCTGCAGTACGGCCCCGTCGTGGTCGCCCCGAAGTACCGGGGCAAGGGCGTGGTCCGGCTGCTGCTGTCGGGCATGGCGCTGATGCTCGGCGACCGCTATCCCAGCGCCGCGCTGTTCGTCGACAACACCAACCAGCGCTCGCTGAAGGTGCACCGCGCGCTCGGGATGCGCAAGCACGCCAAGTTCACCCTCGACGACCGCGCTTACACGGTCTTCACCTTCGCCCCCCAGGACTTCAGCCCCAAACCCGCCAGGTGACTCACCCGGCGCGGAGGAGCCCGAGCGCTTCCTCCGAGCTGAGGCAACCGGCGGTGGCGAGGTCCAGGTTCGCCACCGAGGCCTCGTGGACGGCCGGGTCGGCCGCGGCCGTGCAGTCGCTGATCACGTGCGCGGTGAACCCCAGGTCGGTGGCGTGGCGGGCGGTCTGCTCGACCGTGAGGTTGGTGGCCACACCGGTGATGAGCAGCGTGTCGATCCCGGAGTCCGCCAGCCGGGCGGCCAGGTCGTTGCCCGCGAGCCCGGACAGCTTCTGGTTGTCGACCACGATCGCGCCTGCGGCCATCTCCGGGATCAGCCGGGCGCCGGGCGAGTCGGGGCGGAAGAGCTCCTGGGCGTCGCCGACCGCGCGCATGAACTCGGTGTTGCGCACCATCTCGCCCTCGCCCTCCGGGACCGTGAACCGGGTGAAGAACGCCGGAACTCCCGCCTCGGCGTGGAACCGCACCGCCCGCTCGACCACGCCGCTGCGCGCCACCGGCTCGGCGAGCATCCCGCCGAAGAAACCCTCGGGCTTGATCACGTTGACCTGCCAGTGCAGGGCCAGAACCGCCGTCGAACCGATCTCCATGACCACATGATCCCCCAAACGGTGCGACCCGACGCCGTCCGAGGGGCGAACACCGCAGTCTTCGCCCCGCTGGGGGGCGTCGGAGTGTTCCCAGGTCGTGGATCTTGAGGCGGGGTTGGCGCGGTGGTCGTATGCTCTGCGTCCACAGTGCTGCCATCCGGGCACTGTGGACGGTGAGGAGTGGTCCGTGCGGCATGCGCTCAGGTGCGCGCTGCTGTTGCTGACGTTGATGGTCGTCGCGCCCGCGCAGGCAGGTGTCGCCGCCGCGCAGGACGCCGAGCGACCGGTGGTCAGGGTCGGGACGGAAGGCACCTACCCGCCCTTCTCGTTCCACGACCCCGATCCGGCTCGCTCACCGGCTACGACATCGAGGTCATGACGGCGATCGCCGAGCGCGCCGGGTGGCGCCTCGAGTTCGTCGAAACCCAGTGGGACGCGGTCTTCCCCGCGCTGGACGCCGGCCGGATCGACGTCGTCGCCAACCTCGTGGCCGATGTTCGTCGGCCTGGTGCGGGTGACGATTCCGCTCACGGCGCTGAGCTTCGCGATCGGGCTCGCGCTGGTGCTGCTGACGGAGCTGTTCCGCGAATCCCAGCTGGCCGGCGGAGAGCAACGAGTTCCTCGCGCTGTACGCCTTCGCCGGGCTGTACTACTGGGTGATCTGCGTGGCGCTGTCGGCGGCGCAGAAGCGGCTGGAAACGCGACTGGACAGGTACGTGGCCCGATGACCGAAACCGAGCAGAACCTCCGCATCCGAGTCCGCGGGCTGGAGAAGTCCTTCGGCGACCGGCACGTCCTGCGCGGCATCGATTTCGACGCGGCCACCGGGACCTCGACCGTCGTCCTCGGGGCCTCCGGCTCGGGCAAGTCCACGCTGCTGCGGTCGCTCAACGCGCTGGAGGTCCCGGAGCGCGGCGTCGCTCTCCGGCGGGCAGCAGCAGCGGGTCGGCACCGCGCGGGCGCTGGCCCTCAAACCCAAGGTCGTGCTGTTCGACGAGCCGACGTCGGCGCTGGACCCCGAGCTGGTGGGGGAGGTGCTGGCGGTGATCAAGGACCTCGCCTCGCAGGGCTGGACCACGGTGATCGTCACCCACGAGATCAGGTTCGCCCGCCAGGTCGCCGACCAGGTCCTCTTCCTCGACGAGGGCGTGATCGTCGAGAAGGGCACCAGCGACGAGGTCATCGGCGACCCCAGAGAAGACCGCACCCGCCGCTTCCTGAGCAGAATCCTCGACGTTTGAGAGCACGCCCTGGAGGCGGCCTCAGTCGTGATCGCCGTCGACGTAGAGCCAGCTCGTGCCCTCGCGGGTGAAGCGGCTGTGCTCGGTGAGGGCGTGGGTGCGTCCGTGGTGGCGGTAGCGGGCCCGGAAGTCGACCGTGCCCTCGGTGGCGAACGGGCCCCCGCCGGTGCGGCCGAGGATCTCCAGGTGCAGCCAGCGCTGGGCGGGATCGAGGTCGAGGTCCGCCGGCCGGGTGTCCGGGTGCCAGGTGCGCAGCAGGTAGTCGGCGTCGCCGACGGCGAACGCGGCGTAGCGCGAGCGCATCAGCTGCTCGGCCGTGGCGGCCTCGCGCTCCCCGGCGTGCAGCGGTCCGCAGCAGTCGGGGTAGGGCTCGCCGAGTCCGCAGGGGCACAGGTCCTTCGCGCTCACCAGCGCATCTTCGCATCCGGCTCAGCGGCGCCGCCGGGTGCGTTCGATCGCGGCGGCCCGGTTGCGCTGGATGTCGTCGTTGAAGATCCGGGCCCGCTCGGCCAGCGCGTCGCGGATCAGCGGGTGCGCGGCGGCGACGTCGGTGGACTCGCCCGGATCGCGGTCGAGGTCGAACAGCATCTCGCGCCCCAGCTCGGGCCACACCGTCGCGGGCCAGAGCAGCTTCCACCGGTCCTGGCGCAGCGCGGCGACGTTCCACACCCAGTCCGGGTCGACCTCGCTGGTGGGGCCCTCGTCGAAGTCGCCGTAGAAGTAGAGCGTGCGGCCGCCCGGCATCGGTTCGCCCGCCAGCGCGGGCGCGATGCTGATCCCGTCGACGGGGCGGTCCGAGGGCGGCGGTGCGGCTCCGGCCAGGTCGATCAGCGTCGGCAGCACGTCCACGAACGAGATCGGGTGCGGGTTCTCGGCGACCGGGACCCGGCCCGGCCAGCGGGCCATGAACGGCACCCGGATGCCGCCCTCGAACGGGTCGGTCTTGCGGCCCCGCAGCCCGCCGGTGCTGCCGGTGAACCACGGGCCGTTGTCGCTGGTCAGGATCACCAGCGTCGACCCCACCAGGTCCAGCGCGCGCAGCTCGTCGAGCACCCGGCCCACCTGGCGGTCGGCCTCGCGGACGATGTCGGGGTAGCTGCCGTCCACGCCACCGGTCTCCTCGGGCACGTGGAACGGCTGGTGCACCGCGCTGTGCGGGATGTAGGCGAAGAAGGGGCGCTGCTGGGCCGCGCTCCTGCGGATGAACGCGATCGCGGCATCGGTGTACTCGCCGGCCAAGAGCTCCTGCCCGCGCTCGGTGTTGACGTCGTCCACCGCGACGGCGTCGCCCCGGTACAGCGGGAGCCGCTTCTCCTGGCCCCAGCCCTGGTCGTTGCTGTAGGGGATCCCGCAGAAGTGGTCGAAACCGTGCGCGGAAGGCAGGAATTGCGGCTGCGCGTCCCACGGGTTGCCGGTGAGCATCGGATCGCCGAGGTGCCACTTGCCGAAGATCCCGGTGCGGTAACCGGCCGAGCGCAACGCTTCGGCGAGGGTGTGCTCGAACTCCGGAAGTCCGCGATCCTCCTCGGGCCACAGCACCACCGGCAGCCCGACGCGCTGCGCGTAGCGGCCGGTCATCAGCGCCGTCCGCGACGGGGTGCAGAGGGGCGCACCGGCGCAGGCGTGCCGGAACGTCATGCCGTCGCGGCCGATCTCGTCCACGCGCGGGGTGCCGATCGGCGAGCCGTACCAGCCGAGGTCGCCGTAGCCCAGGTCGTCGAGGACGATGAGCACCACGTTGGGCCGTGAACCCGAGAGCGCACCGGACATGTCAGCCACCCCCTGACGCGGACGCGCGAGGACATCGATTCTCCCTGGTGAGCGGGGTGATTCCCGGGCTTGCCACACGGACGGCCCAGGAATGTCGATCGACTGGCCCAACGTGTCCCGGCGCTGTGGGAAGATGGACGGGCACAGGTGAAGACCCGGACGCACTCCTGCGGAGCGCTGCCCGACCCGAGGCACCCGCAGGAGCAGGCATTGGCCACCATCAGCTGGTCCGAGAACGGATCGACGCACTCCGCCCGCTGGCATTCCGAGAACTCGGCGCCCGCCCCGGCCACCGTCGTGGTCATCGACGACCGCAGCTCCGCGAAGGCCGCGCACCGCACCGCCGAGTCGGGCGCGGGGATGTTGTGGCGCGGTGATTTCCACGCCGCCCGGCGTCTCGTGCAGGACCTCGATCGCCGCCTGCGGCGGCTGCGCCCCGAGCCGGAGGGCGATGCGGCGCAGCTGTTCCACGCGCAGCGCGCCGCGCGGGCCGAGCGGGCGGAGCTGCTCGGCAGGGTGCTGGTGCTGCTGGAGGCCGACCGCTCGCTGGCGCTGCGCCGCGCACCGGACGTGCGCGAAGCGTGCGCGCACGCCTACGGCCCGCCGACGGGCGAGGCGATGTGCGTGTCGGTGCCGGAACTGCTCGGCGTGATCAGCGCCCACCAGTGGCACCAGAAGGGCGTTGACGTTCCGGCGCTCGGCGCGCGGATCCACCCCGACTACGGCGTGTTCTCCCCGGTCCGGGGTGAGTACGTCGATCTCGTCGCCGAGGCCCCGATGCCGGTGCCGCGTCCCGCGGTCTTCGACATCGGCACCGGAACCGGTGTGCTCGCAGCGGTTCTCGGCCGGCGCGGCGCGAACGTGGTGGCCACCGACATCAACCCGCGCGCGGTGGCCTGCGCGCGGGCGAACGTCGACCGCCTCGGGCTCGGCGCGCAGGTGCGGGTCGAGGAGGCGGACCTGTGGCCCGCGGGGCGGGCCGACCTGGTCGTGTGCAACCCGCCGTGGATCCCGGCCCGCCCGACCTCGGCGCTGGAACTCGGTGTGTACGACCAGGATTCGGACGTCCTGCACCGGTTCCTCGCCGGTCTCGCCGAGCACCTCGCCCCGGCCGGTGAAGGATGGTTGGTGCTCTCCGACCTCGCCGAGCGCCTGGGCCTGCGCACCCGCGCCGAGCTGCTGGACCGCATCGCCGACGCGGGACTGAGCGTGCGGGCCCGCTGCGACACCGTCCCGCGCCACCCGCGCGCCTCCGACTCCACCGACCCGCTCCACCTGGCGCGCCGGGACGAGGTCACCTCGCTGTGGCGCCTCGTCCCAGGAAGTCGAGCAGGTGACCGGTGACCTCGGCCGGTTCCTCCAGGTGCAGGAAGTGCCCGGCGTCGGGCAGCAGAACGGCGCGCGAGGGCTCGCTGGTGCGGGCGGCGACGGCGGGGAAGAAGCGCGGATCGAGCGCGCCGTCCCGGTCGCCGTGGAGGTGCAGCAGCGGGATCCGCGGCTGCGCGAGCGCGGTCCGGCTGCCGCGCGAGACCAAGGCCCGGTAGTAGGAGACGACGGCTTCGGCGTGCGCCTTGTCGGGGACGGCTCGCGCGAGGTGGGCGAGGTCGTCGGTGGCGTCGTAACCCGGTGACCAGTCCCGCCACAGGCGCCGGGCCAGCCGGGTGAAGTTCCGCTCGGCCAGGCCGGGGACCTGGTTGTAGGCGATGTACCAGGAGCGCAGCGGCTGGCGGGCCACCGCCGACAGCCAACTGCGCGAGGTCGCCGACGTGGGGTTCATCCACGCCAGCGGCGGCACCGCCAGGAACGCGACTCGGGCGAACGGCGAGGCGGGATCTCCGGCCAGCGCCGAGGCGGTGATCGCGCCCCAGTCGTGGCCGATCAGCGCCGTGGTCGAGTCACCGCCGAGCCGGTCGCGCAGCGCGACCGCGTCGTCGGCGAGGGCCCGCACCGAGTAGTCGCCGTCGATCGGGATCTCCGAGGGCGCGTAGCCGCGCAGGAACGGTGCCACCACGCGGTACCCGGCGTCGGCCAGCAGCGGCGCGACCGACCGCCACGTCCAGGCGGTGTCGGGGAAACCGTGCAGGGCCAGCACGAGCTCGCCGTCCTCCGGGCCCCATTCGACGACCGCGGCCTCGTGCGTCGGCAAGGTGACGGTGTGCTCGCGCATGCCCTGCGACGCTAGCCGCCGAACGCGCGCCGCAACAGCGGCTGCGCCGGTTGATCGATCCTGCCGGTGAAAGCGGCGAGCAAGCGAGGAGCCCTAGCGTCGGTGATCGGGTGGGGAGTGCGAGATGACCACGATCGATCTTTCCGACCTCGATTTCTGGGCCAAGCCGCGTTCCGAGCGGGACAGGGCGTTCGCGGCGTTGCGTGCTGCTGACGAGCCCGTGTTCTGCCTGCGCGAGGACGGGCCCGGGTTCTACGCGATCACCCGCTACGACCAGATCGCCGAGATGAGCCGGAACCCGCAGGTGTTCAGCTCCGAGCCCATCGCCGTCGGCTTGGACGACCCGCCGCCGGAGGTGTCCGGGCTGCTGGGCTCCATGCTGAGCTTGGACGACCCGAGGCACGCGCGGCTGCGCCGCATCGTCGCGCGCGCCTTCACCCCGCGCATGATCGCCAAGGCCGCTGACGACGTCGCCCTGCTGGCCACCGAAATCGTCGACTCGCTGCTCGAGCGCGGCCCGTGCGACTTCGTCTCCGAGGTCGCCGTGCCCATGCCGCTGGAGGTCGTGTGCCGGATGATGGGCGTTCCCGAGTCCGTCCGGCCCGAGATCGTCGAGGCGACCGACTCGCTCATCGCGGCCATCGGCGACCCGGATCACCAGGACCCGCGAGGCAAGCCCAGGGCCGCGGTGCTGGTCGACAACGCGCGGTTCATGCACGAGCTGATGGGTGAGCTCGCCGAGGACCGGCGGGCCCGCCCGGCCGACGACGTCATCACCGCGATGGTCAACGGCGACGTCGACGGGGAAGCGCTCAGCGACGCCGCCCTGGGCAAGTTCTTCGTGCTGCTGGTCGTCGCGGGCAACGAGACCACCCGAAACGCGCTGTCGCACGCGCTCACCCTGTTCACCGACCACCCGGAGCAGCGCGACCTGCTGCTGGACGACCTCGACGAGCGGATGCCGACCGCCGTCGAGGAGATCGTCCGCTACGTCACCCCGGTGAACTGGATGCGGCGGACCGCGAAGCGCGACGTCGACCTGCTCGGGCACACCTACCGCGCCGGTGACCGGCTGATCATGCACTACGTGTCGGCCAACCGGGACGAAACCGTCTTCGTCGATTCGCACCGGTTCAACATCCGGCGAAACCCCAACCCGCACTTGGGTTTCGGATCGCGTGGCCCGCACTTCTGCCTGGGCGCGCTCGGCGCGAGGTCGGCCTGATGCTGCGGGAGCTGTTCAACCGGGTGCCCGACATCCACGCCTCCGCCGAGCCGGTCCGCCAGCGCACCAGCTTCGTCAACGGCGTGGTAGAACTGCCCTGCGCGTTCTGAGCGCGTCAGCGTCCGCTGGCGCGCAGCGCGGTGCGGATCATCGGCCACTGCATCGGCAACCGGGCGAGCGTGCCCGCGAAGAACGCCGTCGACTTCGGTTCGCGCTTGCGCTGCGCCCGCTTTCCCGCGTCGAGGCTCATCTTCACGTTGCCGGGGAAGACGCCGACCAGCAGCGCCGCGCTCGCGATCCCGGCGGCGGCACGGGTGCGCGGGTGCAGCAGCCCGGCCGCGCACGCGAGCTCGGCGACCCCGGAGATCTCCACGACCTCGCGCGGCGCGGGCAGCGCAGACGGGATCAGCGGTTCGAAGATCTGCGGTCTGACCAGGTGCAACGTCCCCGAGGTGGCGAACAGCCCGGCCAGGCCGGCGATCGGGAGGTCCAGCGGCGGTGCGGCACGAGAGGCCATGCACCCGAACGTAACGGCCCCGCGGTGCGAGGGCGAACGAATCGAGCCGAGATCACAACCGCCGGCTCTCGGGCGGGCCGAGGTAGCTGGGTCGCAGGCCTCCGGTGTCGACGACGAGCTTCTGGACCACCACGGTCGGGTCGACCATCCAGATCTTGAGGGTGTGAGCGCCCGGTCGGGCGAGGGTGTGGCGGGTGGCGGTTCGGTTGACGTTGTCGGAGGTGTTGCGCTCCCAACCGCGGTTCATCCCGGCGTCGTCGGAGTCGGTGGCGGCGATGATGTCCACGACCTGCGGGGCGGCGTCGTCGATCGAGATCGCGTAGCGCAGGCCGTCGTGCGCCCGGCGGGCGCGCGGGTGAAGTCGACGCGCAGTTCGGCGCGCGCCTCCTGATCGACGGTCCCGGCCGGCCGGTCCGCGCTCAGCCACGGCCGGCCGGTGTCGATCCGGTAGTCGAAGGGCACCGAACCCCGGTTGAACACCTCGACGTACTGTGCGGGCTGGCTCTGGAACGGGCTGAACACCGGCAGCACGCCACCCAGGCCCTGCGCCCACCACTGCTCGGAACCGTCGATGGCCACGCCCATCTCGGCCCGCGCGGGCACCTCGATCCGGCGCACGGCGGGGAAGACCTCGTCGGGCAGTCCGACGTCGCCGGGCCCGCGCATGCCGAGGGTCACCACGCCTTCGATGCCCTGGTCGACCATGCGCCGGATCCCGTCGGTCCAGTAGGCCTCGACGGCCGGGGCGTTGTAGCGGTAGCTCCACTCGCCGGTGCCGCCGCAGGGGTCGCTGCCGGGGGTGACGACGTTGCCGTTCTCGTCCCGCTCGGCGGGCTGGGCGTGCCGGTTCCACTCCTCGATGCCGCGCATCATCGGCGCCTCGTGCGAGGTGCCCATGACCACGCCGTACTCGCTGGCCACGCGGTGGTTGTCGGGATCGTTCTCGGCGAACGCCCGGCCCCACACCGCAGGCCACAGGTAGTTGGCCTTCAGCCGCAGCATGACCTCGAAGACCTTGGCGTAGAACGCGCTGTTGAACCCGTCGGGGTGGTCGGGGGCGTGCCCGGGCCCGAAGTGCGCGGGCGCCCAGGTGCCCAGCGCCGGGTTCTCGTCGTTGATGAAGAAACCCCGGTAGCGCACCGCGGGCGTGCCCCGGCTGTGCCTGCCGGGCAGCACGTGGAGTTCGTCGTGCTGCGCGGCCGGGACGTCGGCTCACCAGTACCAGGGCGAGACGCCGATCTCCCGGGAGACGTCGTAGGCGCCGAAGATGGTGCCGCGCTGGTCGCTGCCGGCGATGACGAACGCCTGGCGCACGCCGGGCATCGGGTAGGTGACGACCTGCTCCAGGGAGGTCTCCCACTGGCCCACGATGCCGGTGACGTCGAGCTTGCCGTCGGCGATGAGCTCGTCGATCAGCGGGCTGCGGCCGATCGTCCCCACGATCACCGGTGCGCTGCCCGCCGGAACGTTCCCGGTGATCACCTCCGGTGCGATGCCGGTGACCCGCTCGACGTCGTCGCGCAGGTCGGCGACCACGCGCACGACGCCGGGGAAGTCCTCGCCGCTGACCACCAGCGGAGCCGCCTTCCCGCCTGCGACCAGCGGAAACCTCCCGGGGCCCGGCTGGTCGACGACGTAGCCGCATCGACCTCGGATGTCAACCCTGCAACTGCCAGGGGAACCCGACCGTCGCAGCGTGACACTTTCGAATCTCGCCGGGATGAGCATGACCGGAATGAGTGAGGTGTCCGGTGTTCCGGGACTTTGTCCCCTGTGAGGCGCGCGTGGGGGCGGGGAGTCTCGGTGCCGGTCCGGGGGACGCGTGCGCCCAGGATCTCGACCGCTCTGATCTGGGCGGGTCGCACAACGGGGGAGGGTGATCAGATGGCTGTCGTGCCCACGGTTCAGTCGGACTTCCAGGTGGAGGCGGCGTGGACGCCCGCGGAGATCGCGGAGCTCGGCGAGTCGGTCTCACGTGCTCCGTCGGTGCACAACAGCCGCCCCTGGACGCTGACGCTGCACCACCGCACCGCGGTGCTGCGGGAGAACCCGGCACCGCTGATGAACCACGACCCCCAGGGTCGTGACCGGCGGATCTCGGTCGGGGCGGCGCTGATGAACCTTGTCCTGGGGGTGCGGGGCCTGGGCTGGAGCGCGCAGGTCGAGGTCGGGGCCACCAGCGACCTGGTCTCCGCGGTCGTGCACGCCGCGAACCCGGCCGAGCTCAGCCCGCGCGAAGCCGCCTGGGCGCGCGCGATCCCGCAGCGCCACAGCCACCGCGAACCGTTCACCGGCAGGCCGGTGTCCGAGCCGCTCCGCGAGAAGATCTGGGACGCGGCATCGGGAACCCGCTGCGGCGGCCGCTGGATCAACTCCGACGCCGAGGCCGTCGCGGTGGCGCGGATGCTGGGGAGCGCGGCGAACGCCTTCCATGCCAACTCCGACTACACGCGAGAGCTGACCGGTTGGGTGACGCCCGAGGGGCGGCGGTTGCAGACCGAGTCCGGTGGTCTGCGGGGTCTGGCCGCCGTCGGGCTGACCGCGATGACCACGCACCTGCCCGACGAGCACCGCCTGGCGCGGCTCCTCCGCGAGGAGTCGGTGCTGCTGGTGGGCACGCGCGGCGACCGCGCGGCCGACCACGTGCGCGCCGGACGAGCCGTCGAGCGCGCCTGGCTGGAGGCCACCAGCACCGGGCTGTCGGTGTCGATGATGACCCAGCCGCTGCACCTGCCGGAGATCCGCACCGGGCTGGCGGAACGGCTCGGGACCTCGATGATCCCGCAGGTGATCATGCGCTTCGGCTACGCCGCGGAGAGCTGAACACCCGCGCACGGGTGCGCGTGACGGCCGTTGGCAGCGGGCAGCTCGGACCAGAGCTGCCCGCTGCCGTTGCCGGACGCGGCGGAAAAGTGGGAACGGCGCGGGCGGTGTTAAGGGGAAGTGGAGTTCGGTTAACCGAGGTCGGTGCAGGGGTCCTTCGGCGGCGGCCCGAAGTGGGGTTCTGGGGTCGGAGCGTTCGCGCGGTAAAGGAACTTTGTCTGTTTGCCTCCTGCTCGGGGGCGTGAATTCGCTTCTGCTCGTGGGAAAAACCAGAACTGGCGAGTAATCGTCACCGGGTTTCTCCGGGCGGGACCGGTCGTCCACCGTATGGATCCAGAAGTCCCACGGGATGGGCGGGTTCATCCCCGAGCTGAGGACCGAGGTGCCTGTGAGCGCGAACGGAACGGATGCCGGTTGTCCGGGCGGGAACGTCGACGTTCCCGCCGGCCCGCAGCGTCGCGCGACCTGGGTCCCCGAACCCGCCGAACTGTCCGATGTGGAATTGCTGCTGGACGGCGCTTTCCCGCCGCTGCGCGGTTTCCTCACCGCCGACGAGGTCGAGTCGGTGCGCACCCGCCAGCGCCTCACCGCGGACGTGCCCTGGCCGGAACCGATCGTGCTGACCGTTCCCCAGGAGATCGCGGCGGCCGCGGAGGTCGAGCTGCACGACGTCGAGGGCGCCCCGGTCGCGGTCGTCCGCAACGACGCCGCCTGGTCGGACGCGACCGGCTGGCACGTCGCGGGTCCCGTCGAAGCCGTCGACGAACCCACCGGCGTGCTGCGGCGCATGCGCCCGCCGGCCGAGCAGGTCCGGGCGCAGCTCCCGGCGGGCCCGGTGCTGGGCGTGCTGCCCGAGTCGCCGCTGCACCACCGCGAACTCGCCCAGATCCGCCAGCTCGCCGCCGAGCTGGACGCGCACGTCCTCCTCCTGCCGCGGATGACCGGTCCGCGTCCCGAAGTGCTGGTCCAGTCGGTGCTGGCCGCCGGCCCGGAACTGCCCGAGAGCACCACGATCGTGCCGGTCCCGCTGGTGCGCCGCAGCGACCCGAAGCGCGACGCGCTGCTGGCCGCGCACGTCGCCGCCGCCTACGGCGCGACCCACCTGATCGCCGAGACCGCGCTCGAACGAGCACCGATCCAGGTGCTCGAACCGCCGGAGGTGGTGCGCGACCAGGCCGACCGCTGGCGCCCGGCCGCGCAGGTCGCCCCCGCCGACAGCCGCCCCGGGCTCAGCGACGAGCGGCTGCGCGAACTCCTCGACAGCGGCGAGGATCTGCCCACCTGGTTCACCACCCCGGCGATCGCCGAGCAGCAGCGCAGGCTGCACCCGCCGCTGGCCGCGCGCGGGTTCACCGTCCTGTTCACCGGCCTGTCCGGAGCGGGCAAGTCGACGCTGGCCAGAGCGCTGCGCGACGAGCTCAGCAGGCACGACCACCGCGCGGTGACGCTGCTCGACGGCGACGTGGTCCGCCGGACCCTGTGCGAGGGGCTGGGCTTCTCCGCCGAGGACCGCAGTCGCAACGTGCGCCGCATCGGCTACGTCGCCGCCGAGATCACCCGGCACGGCGGCGCGGCGATCTGCGCGCCCATCGCCCCGTACCACGCCGACCGCGACGCGGTGCGCCGCATGGTGCGCGAGGCGGGCGGGTTCGTCCTGGTGCACGTGGCCACGCCGCTGGGCGAGTGCGAGCGGCGCGACCGCAAGGGCCTCTACCGCAGGGCGCGCACCGGGTCGCTTCCCGAGTTCACCGGCATCTCCGCTCCCTACGAGTTCCCCGACGACGCGGATCTCGTCCTGGACACCTCCGAGCTGTCGCAGGACGAGGCGGTGGAACGCGTCGTGGCGTTGCTGCGCGAGCGGGGCTGGGTGCGGTCGTGGATCTCGGCGTAGCGGCGACCGGGCTGCTCACCGGCCTGATGGTGGGCGTGACCGGCATGGGCGGCGGGGCGTTGACGATGCCCCTGCTGACCCTGGTCTTCGGCGTGCCGCCGCTGGCCGCGGTGTCCTCCGACCTGGTGGCCGCCGCGGTGATGAAACCGCTGGGCGCGGCGGTGCACCTGCGGCGCCGGACCGTGCAGCCGAAGCTCGTGGGCTGGCTGTGCCTGGGCTCGCTGCCGTGCGCGGCGGCCGGATCGCTGCTGGCGGGGTCCCTGGGCGAGGGGACCCAGTCGGCGCTCAAGGTGGTCGTCGGCGGCGCGGTGCTGCTGGCCGCGATCACCCTGTTCGCCCGCATTGTGCTGTCCCGCCGACCCTCCACATCGGACGGAACGCGGGTTCGGCCGGTGCCGACCGTGCTGCTCGGGGCCGTCGCCGGGCTGGTCGTCGGTACGACTTCGGTGGGTTCCGGGTCGATCATCATCGTGGTACTGCTGCTGCTCAACCGGGGGCTGAGCTCGGCGCGGCTGGTCGGCACCGACCTGGTCCAGGCGGTCCCGCTGGTGCTGGTCTCGGCGATCGGCCACGTCTTCGCCGGCGACGTCCACCTCGGGCTGGTCGGTTCGCTGCTGGCCGGCTCGATCCCGGGCGTGCTGGTGGGATCGCTGATCTCGGCGCGAGTTCCGGACAGCCCGGTCCGGGTGCTGCTCGGCGGGATGCTGGTGACCACCGGGCTGATGATGCTCGGAACCGACGTCCTGCCCGGCGTCTCGGCCGGGCTGCTGGTCGTGCTGCTCGGCGCGGTGGTCCCGCCGCTGCGCGGCGCGATGTCGTCGCGGCGGGCGGCCGCCGCGAGTGATCGCAGGGAGGTAGTGGGGTGAGGGTCGACGACCACGAGCTGGCGGCCGCGCTGGCGCGGCGGGCCGGGGAGCGCCTGGTGGAGCTGCGGGCGGAGTCCACTTCGGACCCCGAGCGGCTCGGCGACGCCGGTGACGCCGCGGCCCACCAGCTGCTGATCGAGGCCCTGGCGCAGCAGCGACCGGCCGACCCGGTGCTCTCCGAGCACGGCGTGTCGGGTCCGGAACGCGTTGCGGGAGAACGGGTCTGGATCGTCGATCCGCTCGACGGGACCCGCGAGTTCACCGAACCCGGCCGCAGCGACTGGGCGGTGCACGTCGCCCTCGCCGAGCGCCACGAGGTCATCGCCTCCGCCGTGGCCCTGCCCGCCCAGGGCGTCGTGCTGCACACCGGCGAGCCGCCCGAGCAGCCCACGCACGGCATCGCCCGGCCGCGCATCGCCGTCAGCCGCAGCAGACCGCCGGAGTTCGTCGCCGCCCTCGCCGAGGAGATCGGCGCCGAGCTCGTCCCGATGGGCTCGGCGGGCGCCAAGATCACCGCGGTGGTGCTCGGCGAGGTCGACGCCTACCTGCACGGCGGCGGGCAGTACGAGTGGGACAGCGCCGCCCCGGTCGGCGTCGCCGGCGCCGCCGGACTGCACACCAGCCGCCTCGACGGCTCCGAGCTGGTCTACGACCGCCCCGACCCGTGGCTGCCCGACCTGCTGGTCTGCCGCCGCGAGCTGGCCGTGGACCTGCTGGCCGCCCTGTCCGACCGACCCGAGGGGAGTCGCTGATGCCCGCCGGACTTTCTCGTCTGGACGTACTGGAATCCGAGGCGGTGCACCTGATCCGCGAGGTGGTCGCCGAACGCGACCGACCGGCGCTGCTGTTCTCCGGCGGCAAGGACTCCGCCGTGCTGCTCAAGCTGGCCGAGAAGGCGTTCGCCCCGGCGCCGATCCCGTTCCCGGTGCTGCACGTCGACACCGGCCACAACTTCGAGGAGGTCCTGGACTTCCGCGACCGCCGCGCCGCCGAGCTCGGCGTGCGGCTGGTGGTCGCCTCGGTGCAGGAGTCCATCGACGCCGGGCGCACCGTCGAACCCGAGGGCCTGACCAGCCGGAACCGGCTGCAGACGGCCTCGCTGCTGGAGGCCATCGCCGAGCACCGCTTCGACGCGCTGTTCGGCGGCGCCCGCCGCGACGAGGAACGCGCCCGCGCCAAGGAGCGCATGCTGTCCTTCCGCGACAGCTTCGGCCAGTGGGACCCGCGCAACCAGCGCCCGGAGCTGTGGAACCTCTACAACGGCCTGATCCACCCCGGTGAGAACGTGCGGGCCTTCCCGCTGTCGAACTGGACCGAGCGCGACGTGTGGACCTACATCGACCGCGAGGACGTCGAGCTGCCGTCGCTGTACTTCGCGCACAACCGCAAGGTCTTCGAGCGCGACGGGATGCTGCTGGCCGACAACCCGTTCCTGCCGCGCGATCCCGAGGAGCAGCTGGTCGAGCGGTCCGTCCGGTTCCGCACGGTGGGCGACATGACCTGCACCGGCGCCGTCGAGTCCACGGCCGCGACGGTGTCCGAGGTGATCGCCGAGATCGCCGCGACCAGGATCTCCGAGCGCGGCCAGACCCGCGCCGACGACCGCACCAGCGCGGCGGCGATGGAGGACCGCAAGCGGGAGGGATACTTCTGATGACCACCACCGAGCCGGTCTTCGCCCCGGCCGACGACCTGCTGCGCTTCGCCACCGCCGGAGCCGTCGACGACGGCAAGTCCACCCTGATCGGGCGGCTGCTGCACGACTCGAAATCGCTGCTGGCCGACCAGCTCGAACAGCTGGAGGTCGCCAGCAGGGAGCGCGGCGACGAGCAGCAGCTGGACCTGGCGATGCTCACCGACGGGCTGCGCGCCGAGCGCGAGCAGGGCATCACCATCGACGTGGCGCACCGCTACTTCGAGACCGCGCGGCGCGCGTTCATCATCGCCGACACCCCGGGGCACGCCCAGTACACCCGCAACATGGTCACCGGTGCCTCCACCGCGGACCTGGCGATCGTGCTGGTCGACGCCCGCAACGGGCTCACCGAGCAGAGCCGCAGGCACGCCGTGCTGGCCGGGCTGCTGCGGGTGCCGCAGCTGGTGCTGGCGGTCAACAAGATGGACCTGGTCGACTTCGACGAGACGGTCTTCCGCTCCATCACCGGGGAATTCGCCGCGTTCACCAAGCAGCTGGACCTGCGCGAGGTCACCGCCCTCCCGATCTCGGCGCTGCGCGGCGACAACGTCGTGGACCGCTCGGCGGCGATGCCCTGGTACGACGGGCCGTCGCTGCTGGAGCACCTGGAGAACGTCGAGGTCGCCGAGGAGACCGGACGCTTCCGGCTTCCGGTGCAGTACGCCCTGCGCGCCCAGGACCAGGACTACCGCGGCTACGCGGGCCAGATCGTCGGTGGTTCCGTCGCCCCTGGCGAGGAGGTGCTGCACCTGCCCTCCGGGATGCGCAGCCGGGTGGTGGCGGTCGACACCGCCGACGGGGAGCTGGAACGCGGGCAGGCGCCGCAGTCTGTGGCGCTGCGGCTGGCCGAGGACATCGACGTCGGGCGCGGCGACGTGCTCTGCTCGGTCGAGCAACCCCTGGTCGCGGCCGAGGAGCTCACCGCCTCGGTGTGCTGGATGTCGCCGAGAACCCCGCTCACACCGGGAACCCGGCTGCTGCTCAAGCACACCACCCGCGTGGTCAAGGCGATCGTCACCGAGGTCCGCGAACGCCTCGACGTCACCACGCTGGAACGCGGGGCGGCGGATTCGTTGCAGCTCAACGACATCGGCGAGATCACCCTGCGGCTCGCGCAACCGGTGTTCTGCGACCCCTACGAGCACAACCGGTTCACCGGGGGAGCGGTGCTCATCGACGACGCCAGCCATGCGACCGTCGGCGCGGTCCTGATCACCGACGCGCGCTGAAGACCCTCAACGGCACGACGAAGGAGCAGACAATGGTCAAGATCATCGGGGCCGGGTTCGGCCGGACCGGCACCGCGTCGATGAAGGCGGCGCTGGAGCACCTCGGCTTCGCTCCGTGCTACCACATGTTCGAGGTCATCGCGCAGCCCGAGCGCGCCGAGGACTGGGACCGGGCGCTGGACGGGAAGGTCGACGACTGGGAGACCGTGCTCGGCGGGTTCGAGTCCACGGTGGACTGGCCGGGCTGCACGTTCTGGCGCGAGCTCATGGACTTCTACCCGGACGCGAAGGTGCTGCTCACCGTCCGCGACCCGGAGCGCTGGTACGACAGCGTGTTCAACACGATCTACCAGTTCGTGCAGGAGCCCCCGGGCGACGACGACTTCAGCAACACGATGCGGCCGACCGTGGAGCGGATGATCTGGAACGGCACCTTCGACGGCCGCTTCGAGGACCGCGAGCACGCCATCAAGGTCTTCGAGGCGCACAACGCCGCTGTTCAGGAGGCCGTTCCGGCCGACCGGCTGCTGGTCTACCAGGTCGGCGAGGGCTGGGACCGGCTGTGCGAGTTCCTCGACGTCCCGGTGCCCGAGGAAGCGTTCCCGCACGTCAACGACTCCGGCTCGATCCGCGATCTCGTGGAGAAGACGCAGCGCGAGGGCAAGTTCACCTCGCCGTTCCAAGCCTGATCCCGCCGAGCACTGTCGAGGAGACCCCATGTCCGCCAACAAGTTAGGCCGCAGATCGGTGCTGCGGATGCTCGCCGCAGCGCCCCTGGTTCCCGCGGCGTTATCGGGCACGGCCCAGGCCGCACCTCGTCCCGCCGCCGGCGCGCTAGGTGCCGACCTGGTCAGCCGACCGGACCTGCACCCGCCGCTGGTGGAGATCATGACCCCGGCCGCGGGCACCGAGCCGGGGCACGTGCTGCTCACGCCGACCGGCGCCAGCACGATGGACGTCAACGCACCGGCTCCGCGCGGCCCGATCCAGCCGGGCGCGATGCTCATGGACAACACCGGCCAGGCCGTCTGGTTCGGCCCGGCGTCCAACGGCGTGAACTTCGACCTGAAGGTGCAGCGGCACCAGGGCAAGCCGGTGCTGACCTTCTGGGAGGGGAAGGTCGTGGTGCCGCCCGGTTTCGGGCACGGCACGTTCGTGATCGTCGACGAGACCTACACCCGGATCGCCGAGGTCGCCCCGGTCAACGGCCTGACCGGTGACCTGCACGAGTTCGTCATCACCCCGCAGGGCACGGCGCTGCTCCTCGCCTACCGCGAGGTGCGGGTGGACACCACACCCGTTGGCGGGCAGCTGAATTCGAAGGTCCTCGAAGGCGTGGTGCAGGAGATCGACATCGCCTCGGGCGAGCTGGTCTTAGAGTGGAACAGCCTCGAGCACATCGGCTTGGAGGAGTCGTTCTACCCGGTTCCCACCGATCCCGAGGCGTTCCACGACTACATCCACCTCAACGCGATCTGCGAGGACGGCGACGCGCTGCTGATCTCGGCCCGCTGCACGCACGCCATCTACCGCATCGACCGCAGGACCGGTGACGTGAAGTGGCGGCTGTGCGGGAACAGGAGCGACTTCGCGATGGGCGACGACGCGGCGTTCGCCTGGCAGCACGACGTCCGCCGCCAGGGCGACGGCACGATCACGCTGTTCGACAACGCCGACGTGGGCGGTCGCGGCAAGTCGCGCGGCATGACCCTCAACGTCGACGAGGCGGCCAAGACGGCAACGCTGCTGCGCAGCGCTGAAAGCCCGGAAGGGCTGCTCGCCCCCAACCAGGGCAACGCCCAGATGCTGCCCAACGGTCACATGTTCGTCGGCTGGGGCGGCAAGCCGTACTTCACCGAGTTCGGCCCGAACAACGAGGTGCTGTTCCACGGCCGCTTCGCCGAGACGATGGCCTCCTACCGCGCCTACCGGGCCCAGTGGGTCGGCAAGCCCACCGATTCCCCCGCGGTGGCCGGCAAGCCCGGCGACGGCGTGACCAGCGTCTACGCCAGCTGGAACGGGGCCACGGAGGTCACCGCCTGGCGCGTGCTCGCAGGCCCCGACGAGCAGAACCTCGCGCCGGTGCTCGACGCCCCCAAGTCGGGCTTCGAGACGAAGGTCGACGTCCAAGGCGCTCACGCCTTCGTCGCCGTGGAAGCCCTCGACGCGGGCGGAGCGGCGCTCGGCAGGTCGGCGGCGGTCCAGGTCGCCTGATGCGCGGGCGGGCTCCATCGCCGGAGCCCGCCCGCGGATACCGCTCGCGGGCGTTCACCTCCCGCGACGGGTCTCCCCGAACCACGACCGGAAGGCCTCCGGCCCGACCTGATGTCGAAACCCGGCTTCAGGGCTGGTCCTTGAACTCGGATATGAGCGTCTGGTTGCAGTCCGCGCAGGTGGGCGCGGTGATCCAGTCGAGGTCTGTGGGAGCCGCCATCGCCACGTCGATGCCGCAGACGGTGGTGTCGGACGGCTGGCTCTCCCAGCGGCGGCCCCGGAAGGCATGTCGCGCGAAGACGCCGGACTCCGGGTTCGGGGTCGGCAGCCAGTAGTGCCGCGCAGGTTCGAGGTGCATCGGTGCTCTCCGCTCTTTCCGGTTCGAGGATGCCGATCAACCTAAATCTGCGATCGCAGATTTCGTAATTGCCGATTCGGGTGATGTTCTTGCGGGCGTTGATCCGGAACACTGGTGGGTGACGGAGATCGACTTCGGAGGCGATGGATGGCCACACCCACCGTGCGGCGGCTGCAACTCGGCAACGAACTGCGCCACGTGCGCCTCAAGGCCGGCCGGGAACAAGCCGAGGCGGCCGAGGCCCTGGACTGCGGGATCGGCAAGATCAGCCGCTTGGAGCTGGGCCAGGGAGGCATCTCCAAAGGCGACCTGAAGCTCCTGCTGGAGTTCTACGAAGTCGATCCCGACGAGATGCAGTGGATGTTCGAGCTCGCCAGAACCCGCAGCAGCCGGGGACGTTGGGGCGACTACCGCGCGGTCTTCCCGGAGTGGTTCCGGATGTACGTCGACCTGGAGAGCGACGCGGAGGAGATCCGGCAGGTCCAGGGAGAGATCGTTCCTGGGATCTTGCAAACCGAGGGCTACATCCGGGCTATGGACAAGGCTTCTGCCCGCCGGGAGAGCGAAGACATCGACGGCAACGTCGCCGCACGCCAGGAGCGACAGGCGATTCTGACCCGGGACGGGCCGCCGAACGTGTCGTTCGTGCTGTCGGAGTCCTGTCTGCGGCGCAAGATCGGTACCGCTGAGGTCATGCGTGAGCAGCTGGAACACCTGGCGGAGATGGCGTTGCGCCAGAACGTGAATCTGCAGGTCTTGCCCTTCGACGTGGAGGCCCCACCCGGTGGCACCTCCTACGACTTCACCATGCTTCGCATCCCGTCGAACGGAATCGCGGCCCCGCTGGAGTTCGTCTACGTCGAATGCCTCGACGACGCCCGCTACCTGGACGCCAAGGACGCGGTGTCGGCGTACGCGCGCCTGTGGGATCAGCTGCAAGCAGCGTCGCTTTCTCCGAAGGAATCTCTGAAAGTCCTACGATCGGTGCGCAACCAGTACTCGGAGTAGACGCGAGGTCGCACCATGATCGAACGACGTGTCCTGACGGACGCGACGTGGCGCAAGAGCAGCTACAGCGCAACCCAGAACGAGTGTGTCGAAGTCGCGATCACCCACGATGCCATCGGCGTTCGCGACACCAAGGACCGCCACGGCGGAACCCTGATCTTCGACACCACGACGTGGACCACCTTCTTATCCCACCTCACAACCCGCAGCTGAACACGCGCACCGGGCCGGTCTCCCCTCGGAGACCGGCCCGAAGCGTGTGGTCAGGAGCACGCGCGAACTGGAAGGAGGGGGCCGGGAGGTTAGGGTGTTTTAGAGGCTAAGGAGTGTTGTTCGTGAGCGAGGCGGCGGAGGACGAGCGGGAGGTCCGTCGCCGTTGTCGTCGGGCGCTCGGGGTGACCACGCTCGGGCTGATGTTGGTGCTGGTCAACGCCACGTCGTTGAACCTGGCGCTGCCCGCGCTGTCGGGTTCCTTCCAGGTCCCCGCTGCTACCGCGGACTGGTTCCTGGTGGCGTTCATGCTGGCCAACACCGCGTCGATCCTGGTGTTCAGCCGGATCTCGGACATGCTGGGGCGGCGGACGATCTACCTCGGTGGGCTGGCCTGCTTCACCGTGATCAGCCTGCTGTGCGTCTTCGCGCCGAACGCCTCCGTGCTCATCGTGCTCCGCGTGCTGCAGGGGGTCGCGGCGGCCACGACCGTCACGAACACGACCGCGATCCTCACCGACGTCTTCCCGCCGGATCGCCTCGTGCACGGGTTGAGCCTGAACATCACCGCGGCCTCGATCGCGCAGATGATCGGGCCCGCGCTGGGCGGGCTGCTGGTGACCTTCGCCGACTGGCACGCGTTGTTCCTGGTCAACGTGCCCATCGGAATCGTGGCCGTGGTGCTGGGGTCGCGGTTGCTGCCGAAGATCCCGCGGGCTCGCGGGCCCCGGGAGCGCTTCGACGTCGCAGGCGCGGTGCTGTCCAGCGCGGGGTTGTCGGCGCTGCTGTTCGGGATCAACCGCATCGGCCCGTGGGGCGCGACCGACCCGCGGGTGGCCGCGGCGATCCTGCTCGGGGTGGCGCTGCTGGTGACGTTCGTGCTGGTGGAGCGGCGGATTTCGGCGCCGCTGCTGGACCTGCAGCTGGTGCGCCGACCCGGGCGCGGCCAGGCCTACGGGGCCGCGTTCTTCAACTCGTTCTGCCGTGCGGGGGTCGTGGTGCTGGTGGGGCTGCACCAGCAGATGGTCGAACACCGCACGGCGCTGGAAGCCGGCTTCATCGTGATGCCGCTGGCGCTGCTGATGATGCTGTGCGCGCCGCTGAGCGGCAGGTTGTCGCTGCGCTGGTCCGCGCGGACCCTGTCCAGCCTCGGTGCGCTGCTGGTGGTCGTCGGCATCGTCGGACTCGCCGCTCAACTGGCGCTGCCGGACGCACCGCTGCTGGTCATGGCGGTGTGCCTGGGGCTCATCGGCGCGGGAACCGGGCTGTTCACCGCACCGAACACGGGCTCGATCATGGCCGGGGTCAGCAGCGATCGGCGGGCGGTGGCCAACGGGATCCGCTCGATGCTGTTCAACAGCGCGCAAGCCGCCGGGACCGCCGTGGCGCTGCTGATCCTCACCAGCTGGCTGGGCTCCTCCGGTGTTGCGTCCTACGCTGCCAACGCCGACGATCCCGCCGTGCGGTTCGGCTTCGCGGTCGCAGCGCTCGCGATGGGCCTCGCCGCGTTCGCCGGGCTGGTGCTGTCGTTGGCGCGCGGCGGCCCGTGGCGGGCCCGCTGAAGGAACGGAGGTCGTCGGTGTTCACCGTTACCGTCCGGGACCACGTGATGGTCGCCCACAGCTTCCGGGGCGAGGTCTTCGGGCCCGCGCAACGACTGCACGGTGCGACGTTCGTGGTGGACGCGACGTTCAAGCGGGAATCGCTCGACGCCGACAACATCGTCGTCGACATCGGACGCGCCACCGAGCAGCTCGGCGAGGTCCTGGCCGACCTCAACTACCGCAACCTCGACGAGGAACCCGAATTCGCCGGGGTGAACACCTCGACGGAGTTCCTGGCCAAGGTCATCGCCGACCGCCTCGCCGACCGGGTGCACGCCGGTGCGCTCGGTGAATCCGCGCGCGGGCTCGCGGGAGTGCAGGTCTCGCTGCACGAATCGCACGTGGCGTGGGCCGGGTACGAACGGGCGCTGTGAGGGTTCACTTCGTCCTTCCCGACGACGACCAGCCCAGCGGCGGCAACGTCTACGACCGCCGCGCCATCGCAGGGCTGGCCGCGCTGGGACTCGACGTGCGCGACAGCGCCATCGCGGGAACCTGGCCGCAGCCGGGCGAAGACGCGCGCGGCCGGTTGGCGGGCCTGCTCGCCGCGATCCCCGATCACGAGGTGGTTCTGCTCGACGGGCTCGTGGCCTGCGGAGTCCCGGACATCGTCGAAGCCCACACGCACCGGCTGCGGACCGCGATCCTCGTGCACCTGCCACTGGCCGCCGAGACCGGACTGAGCCCAGAAACCGCCGCGCGACTCGACGCGGCCGAGAAGCGGGCCCTGCGCGCGGCGCGCCTCGTGATCACCACGAGCCCGAGCACGGCCGACGAGCTCGACCACGACCACGTGCGCACCGCGCTGCCCGGGACCGAACCGGCACCGGTCGCGCCCGGGACCGACGGGGTGACGCGCCTGCTCTGCGTCGCCTCGCTGACCCCCCGCAAAGGCCACGACCTGCTGCTCGAAGCGCTCGCCGACCTGCCGCTGACCTGCGATCTCGTGGGGCCGGAGCGCGATCCCGACTGGGCCCGACGGCTGGGCGAGCACCGGCTCGGCGACCGGATCCGCCTGCGCGGGCCGCTGACCGGCGCCGAACTCGCCGACGCCTACGCGGCGGCCGACCTGCTCGTGCAGCCCTCCCGGGCCGAGACCTACGGCATGGCCGTCACCGAGGCGCTGGCGCGCGGGATCCCGGTGATCGCCAGCGCGGTGCCGGACGCGCTCGGCGACGGTGGCCTGCTCGTGCCGGCCGGCGACCTCGAATCCCTCACCCGCGCGCTGCGGCGCTGGGCCGAAGACGCCGCGTTCCGGGACCGGATGCGCTCGGCCGCGCTGCGCCGCCGCGCGCACCTGCCGACCTGGGAATCGACGGCGCGGCAGCTGGCCGCCGCGCTGGCTAGCCTGGAGGTATGACCGCCGCCGGATTCGCCCCGGAGTGGCTGGCGCTCCGCGAGCACGCCGATGCCGAAGCCCGCGCGGCCGACCTGCTGGGACCGCTGCGCGCGGCGTTGGCACGTCGAAGCCCGTTCCGCCCCCGGCTGGTGATCCGCGACCTGGGCTGCGGCACCGGGTCGATGCGCCGGTGGCTGACCGGGCGGCTCGACCAGCCACAGCACTGGATCCTGCACGACCGCGACCCGCAGCTGCTCGCGCTCGCCGCAGCGACCGCGCTCGGCAGTGTTGAAACCCGGGAAGGTGAGATCGCCGACCTGCGCGGCGACGACCTGGCGGGGACCTCGCTGGTCACCGCCTCCGCGCTGCTCGACGTGCTCACCGCGAGCGAAGCCGACGCGCTCGCGACCGCGTGCGTCGACGCCGGCTGCCCCGCACTGCTGACGCTCACCGTCACCGGGCACGTCGAGCTCGACCCGCCGGGACCGCTGGACGACCGGTTCGAAGCGGCCTTCAACCAGCACCAACGCCGCCACCTGCTCGGACCCGACGCCCTCGGGCACGCCGTCGCGGCCTTCCAGGACCGGGGCGCGCGGGTGATCACCCGGCCCAGCCCCTGGCGGCTCGGGCCCGGCCGGCTGACCGAGGAGTGGCTGCGCGGCTGGCTCGGCGCGGCCTGCGAACAGGACCCGGACCTGGCCGCGTCGGCGCCCGGGTACCTGCAGCGGGCCGGTGACCTGCGAGTCGTCGTCCACCACGCCGACCTCCTGGCGCTACCGGGGGAGCGGGCGTGATCCGGCACGCGTGGCCCTGGCTGCGCGCGCTCGCGGCCGTGGGGATCCTCGCCGTCCTGGCGTGGCGGCTGGGCGCGAACGCGTTCCTGGAGGGACTGCGCGCCATCGGGCCCTGGACGATCCTGACCGCGCTCGGCATCGGACTGGCCACGACCGCGTGCAGCGCCTGGCGGTGGAGCGTCGTCGCGCGAGGGCTCGGCCTGCGGCTGCCGCTGCGGACGGCGCTGGCCGACTACTACCGCGCGCTGCTGCTCAACGCCGTGCTGCCCGCCGGGGTGCTCGGTGACGTGCACCGGGCCGTCAGCCACGGGCACCGCTCCGGCGACCTCGGCGGCGGTGTCCGCGCGGTCGTGCTCGAACGCTTCGCCGGGCAGATCGCGCTGCTCGCCGTCGCGGGAATCGTGCTGGTCACCGGGCCGGTCCTGCCGTTCCAGCTCGGCCCCGGACTGCTCGTGGCGGCCCTGGTCGGCGGGGCGTGCCTGCTCGTTCCGGCGGTGCGCCGGGCGGCGGCGACGTTCTGGCGGGACGCGCGGCGCGGCGTGCTCACCCGGCGGGCCCTGACCCCGGTCGCGGTGTCCTCGGTGGCGACCGTCGCCGGGCACCTGGCTCTGTTCCTGGTCGCCGCGCGGGTTTCCGGCGTGACCGCACCGATCGCCGCGCTGCTGCCGCTGCTGGTGCTGGCACTGCTGGTGATGGCGCTGCCGCTCAACATCGGCGGCTTCGGGCCGAGGGAGGCGTTCCTGGCCATCGCCTTCGCCGCCACCGGGCTCGATCCCGCGCAGGGCCTGGCGACCTCGGTCGCCTACGGAGCGCTGACGCTCATCGCCGCGCTTCCGGGGGTGTTCGCGCTGGTCGGGCGTTCCGCGCGGCGCAGCCGAGCGGTGGAACGGCGCGAGCGGGTCCTCGCGGGCTGAGATCAGGGGTAGACGATCCGGTGGCACAGGGTCGGGAGTTCCCCGGCCAGCAGCTCGGGCAGCTCGTCGAACCTGCTCTGCCCGCTGATCAGGGCGTCGAACACCGGATCGGCCAGCAGCCCCAGCGCCAGCGACATCCGCTCGGCGAAGGTGCGGCGGGGGTGGGCGACCGCGCCGACCTGGCTGCTGCGCACCGTCAGCCGCCGGGAGTGGAAGAACTCGCCCAGCGGCAGGCTCACCTCCCGGTCGCCGTACCAGCTGAGCTCGACGACCCGGCCCTCGGTGGCGAGCAGCTCGAGCGATTGGACCAGGCCCTGCTCGCTGCCGCTGGCGTGCACCACGAGATCGCACTCGCCGTCGGCCTGCTCGGGCGCGGCGAAGCCGACGCCGAGGGCGTCCGCGGTCGCCTCCCGCGCCGGGTCGACGTCCACCAGCTGCACCCGGACGCCGGGGAAGCGCGCGAGGACCGCGGCCACCGCGCAGCCGACCATCCCGCCGCCGACCACCGCGATCCGGTCACCGACCAGCGGCGCCGCGTCCCACAGGGCGTTGACGGCCGTCTCCACCGTCCCGGCCAGCACCGCGCGCTCCGGCGGAACGCCCTCGGGCACCACCGCCACAGCGGAGGCCGGGACGACGTAGCGCGTCTGGTGCGGGTACAGGCAGAACACCGCACGGCCCTCGAACTCGGCGGGACCGTCCTCGACCACGCCGACGTTGAGGTAGCCGTACTTGACCGGCCACGGGAAGTCGCCCTCCTGGAACGGCGCCCGCATCCGCTCGTGCTGCGATTCGGGGATTCGCCCGCCCAGCACGAGGCTTTCCGTTCCCCGGCTGACGGCCGAGAACAGGGTGCGCACCGCCACCTGATCCGGCGAACGATCCGGCAACGCGGCGCGCCGGATCTCGCACCTGCCCGCTGCAGTGACCCACAATGCCCGCGCGGCGTCTAGCATGGACGACCTCCGAAAACAGGGTGGCCATGATCGAACTCCACCGCAACACCGCGGAGCACCTGGCGTGGGCGGGCGTCCAGGTCATCGCGCTGGGCGTGGTCGCCGCGACCGCGGGGCTGGGGCCGATCGGTTGGGTAGCCGGGATCGCCTGCGCCCTCGTCACCCAAGCGCTGGTGGGCCGCGCGATGCGGAGGCACGCCACGACCGCGCTGGGGCCCGCTGACCGGATCACGCTCGTCCGGGCGGGGTTGACCGCGGTCATCACCGCGCTGGTGGTCGACGGCGCGGGACCGCCGGTGATCGTCGTGCTCGGGATCCTGGCGCTGATCAGCGATTTCGTCGATGGTCAGGTGGCTCGGCGCACCGGGACGGCATCGGCGTTCGGGGCGCGGCTGGACATGGAGGTCGACGCGTTCCTCATCCTGGTGCTCAGCGCGCACGTCGCGGTCTCCTCCGGCCCGTGGGTGCTGGCGATCGGGGCGATGCGCTACCTGTTCGTGGCCGCGTCGTGGTGGCTGCCGTGGTTGCGGGCGGAGCTGCCGCCGAGCTTCGCCCGCAAGACCGTCGCGGCGGTGCAGGGGATCGTGCTCGTCGCCGCCTCGTCCGGGATCGTGCCGCGCTCGGATGAGCTGGTCCTCCTCGCGCTGCTGGTGCTCACGTGGTCGTTCGGCCGGGACGTGCTGTGGCTCAGCCGCTTTCGGACGTGACCTTCGGGAAGTAGCGCAGCACGGCCACATCGCCGATCTTGGTCACCTCCTCGAGGTGGAAGCGGCGCGCCGGGCCGCCGGGGAAGTCGGCGGGGTGCAGGAAGCGCGGTGCCGCCTCCTGCCCGACGAGCATCGGCGCGATCGCCATCCGCAGCTCGTCGGCCAGACCGGCCTGGAGGAACTCCGTGTGGATGCAGGTGCCGCCCTCGACCATGAGCCGTCGCACGCCCCGGGAACCGAGGTCGTCGAGCAGCGCGCCGAAGTCGATTTCCGCTCCCAGCGAAGCGATTTCGGCCAGTTCGTCCACTGTGGTCGCTGCCGCGCCGGAATCGGTGGTGTAGACGAGCTTTCCGCCGCCGAGGCGCCACAGCCGCAACGCGGGGTCGAGGTTCCCGCTGCCGGAGACGACGACCTTCAGCGGGTGCTCCGGCAGGCCACGGGCGACGCGGTCGGCGCACCGCCGGGCACTGCGCACGAGCAGGCGCGGGTCGTCCCGGCGCACCGTTCCTGCGCCGAGCAGGATCGCGTCGGACTCCGCGCGCACCTGGTCGACGTGGTCGAAGTCCGCGGCGTTGGACAGCGGGAACCGCCCAGCGCTCACGTCGTCGATGCAGCCGTCCGCGCTGACGGCGACGCTGAGCAGAACGTACGGGCGCGACACATCCGCCACCGTACCCACTGGTGATCGTTCTGGGGGTTCCCACATGCGCAATCAACAAAGTGTTGACAAGAGCCGGTGATGGCGGCCACTATTCTGTGGACCGGAAACAAAGATCCGCGATACGGAATTAAGGGGACGGCTGCGATGAGTCACGCACTGCCCTACGAGGTCAACTGCTCGATCCTGCTCACCGAGCTGCCGCTGCTGGAACGCCCGGCCGCCGCCAAGGCCGCCGGCTTCGACGCCGTCGAGTTCTGGTGGCCGTTCGACACGGCGGTGCCCGCTGAGCGCGACGTGGACGCGTTCGTGCGCGCCGTCGAGGACGCGGGCGTGCGGCTGGTCGGGCTGAACTTCTTCGCCGGTGACATGCCCGGCGGTGATCGAGGCCTGGTCTCGTGGCCGGCGCGCAGTCGCGAGTTCCGCGACAACATCGACGTCACCGTCGGGATCGGCGAGCGCCTCGGGTGCACCGCCTTCAACGCCCTCTACGGCAACCGCGTCGACGGCGCCTCCGCCCAGGAGCAGGACGAACTGGCCGTGCAGAACCTCGCGCTCGCGGCGGAGTCCGCCGCCCGCATCGGCGGAACGGTGCTGGTCGAGCCGGTCAGCGGGCCGCAGCCCTACCCGCTGCGCACCGCCGCCGACGCGCTGGCCGTCATCGACCGGGTGCGGGAGAGCTCCGGTGCGACCAACCTCGGCCTGCTCGCCGACCTCTACCACCTCGCGGTCAACGGCGACGACGTCGACAAGGTCATCGCCGACCACATCGACCGCATCGCGCACGTGCAGATCGCCGACCACCCGGGCCGCAACGAGCCCGGCACGGGCGAGCTGCCGCTGCAGCAGCAGCTCGCCGCGCTCGAACGCGGCGGCTACCGCGGCTGGGTCGGCCTGGAGTACAAGGCCAGCGGCCAGGCGGGCCCCTTCGACTGGCTCCCGCGCGAACGCCGCAGCTGAACCGAAGAACTTCGAGGAGGACACAAGCAATGAGCTCGATCGCGTTCATCGGCCTGGGCGTCATGGGCAGCCCCATGGCCGTGCACCTCGCCAACGCCGGCCACGACGTGACCGGCTACAACATCAGCCCGAACAAGTACGGCCCGCTCGAGGCCGCGGGGGGCAGCGCGGCGGCCTCGATCGCCGAGGCCGTCTCGGGCGCGGAGATCGTCTGCGTGATGGTCCCCGACAGCCCGGACGTGCGGGAGGTGCTCGCCGGTGAGGGCGGGGTGTTCGCCAACGCCAAGCCGAACGCGCTGATCATCGACTTCTCCAGCATCCGCCCGGACGTCACCATCGAGCTCGCCCGCGAGGCCGCCGAGAAGGGCTTCCGGCTGGTCGACGCCCCGGTCTCCGGCGGTGAGGCGGGTGCGAAGAACGCCGCGCTGTCGATCATGGTCGGCGGCTCGGCGGAGGACTTCGCCGCCGCCGGTGAGGTCTTCGACCACGTCGGCAAGACCGTCGTGCACGTCGGGCCGAGCGGTGCGGGACAGACCGTCAAGGCCGCCAACCAGCTGATCGTGGCCGCCAACATCCAGGCGCTCTCGGAAGCGGTCGTGTTCGTCGAGTCCTACGGGGTCGACGCCGAAGCCGCGCTGGAGGTCCTCAGCGGCGGGCTCGCCGGTTCCGCGGTGCTGCAGCAGAAGCGCTCGAACATGCTCAACCGCAGCTTCGACCCGGGCTTCCGCATCGACCTGCACCACAAGGACATGGGCATCGTCACCGCCGCCGCCCGCGAGTCCGGCGTCGTCGTGCCGGTCGGCTCGCTGCTGGCGCAGCTGATGGCCGCCGCGCGCGCCCAGGGCGACGGCGGGCTCGACCACTCCGCACTGCTGCGCGGCGTCGAACGACTCTCCGGCCGCAGCGACACCTGACCCTCCCCGCCGAAACGAGGACGAACATGACGCGCATGCGCACCGTGGACGCCGCCGCCCTCATCCTGGAGAAGGAGGGCGCCACGCAGACCTTCGGGCTGCCCGGCGCCGCGATCAACCCGTTCTACAGCGCCATGAAGAAGCACGGCGGCATCGGCCACGTGCTCGCCCGCCACGTCGAGGCCGCCTCGCACATGGCCGAGGGCTACACGCGGGCGGAGGCGGGCAACATCGGTGTCTGCGTCGGCACCTCGGGTCCCGCGGGCACCGACATGATCACCGGGCTGTACTCCGCCTCGGCCGACTCGATCCCGATCCTGGCCATCACCGGTCAGGCGCCGGTCGCCAAGCTGCACAAGGAGGACTTCCAGGCCGTCGACATCGAGTCGGTGGCCAAGCCGGTCACCAAGTGGGCGGTGACCGTGCTGGAACCCGCCCAGGTCCCGGGCACCTTCCAGAAGGCCTTCCAGCTGATGCGGTCGGGACGGCCGGGCCCGGTGCTCATCGACCTGCCGCTGGACGTGCAGCTGGCGGAGATCGAGTTCGACATCGACACCTACGAGCCGCTGCCGGTCGCCAACCCGGCGGCGACCCGCGCGCAGGTCGAGCACGCGCTGGAGATGCTCAACGCCGCCGAGCGGCCGCTGGTCGTCGCCGGTGGCGGGATCATCAACGCCGACGCCTCGGACCTGCTGGTCGAGTTCGCCGAGATCCTCGGCGTGCCGGTGGTGCCGACGTTGATGGGCTGGGGGACGATCCCCGACGACCACCCGCTGTCGGCGGGCATGGTCGGGCTGCAGACCTCGCACCGCTACGGCAACGCGACGCTGCTGGAGTCGGACTTCGTGCTCGGCATCGGCAACCGCTGGGCCAACCGCCACACCGGGGGTCTCGACACCTACCGCCAGGGGCGGACGTTCGTCCACGTCGACGTCGAACCCACGCAGATCGGCCGGGTTTTCGCGCCGGACTACGGCATCGTCTCCGACGCGCGGGCCGCCCTGGAGGTCTTCGTCGAGGTCGCGCGCGAGTGGCGGCAGCAGGGCAAGCTCGCCGATCGCGGCGAGTGGGCCCGGCAGTGCCGGGACCGCAAGGCCGCGCTGCTGCGCAAGACCCACTTCGACGTGGCGCCGATCAAGCCGCAGCGGGTGTACCAGGAGATGAACCGCGCGTTCGGACCCGACACCCGCTACGTCTCCACGATCGGGCTCTCGCAGATCCAGGCCGCGCAGATGCTGCACGTCTACCGGCCGCGGCACTGGATCAACGCCGGTCAAGCGGGTCCGCTGGGCTGGACCGTGCCCGCAGCCATCGGCGTGGCCACCGCCGACCCCGAGGCCACAGTGGTCGCGGTGTCGGGGGACTACGACTTCCAGTTCCTGGTGGAGGAGCTGGCGGTCGGCGCGCAGTTCAACATCCCGTTCGTGCACGTGCTGATCAACAACGCCTACCTGGGGCTGATCCGGCAGGCGCAGCGCGGGTTCGACATGGACTACCACGTGCAGCTGTCCTTCGAGAACATCAACGCGCCCGAGGTCGCCGGGTACGGCGTCGACCACGTCAAGGTCGCCGAGGGCTTGGGCTGCAAGGCGCTGCGGGTGTTCGACTCCGACGGCATCTTCGACGCGCTGGAGCAGGCCAAGAAGCTCGTCGCCGAGCACCGGGTCCCGGTGGTCGTCGAGGTCGTGGTCGAGCGGGTCACCAACGTGTCGATGGGCACCGAGATCGACGCGGTCAACGAGTTCGAGGCGCTGGCCGAGTCCGGCGCAGACGCTCCGACCGCTGTAGCGGGCCGGTCATGAGACTGGTCAGAGTGGGCGAACCCGGCGCTGAACGGCCGGGGGTGTTGGACGCTGCGGGCCTGGTCCGCGACGTGTCCGGGTTCGCCCACGACATCGACGGCGAACTGCTGGCCGATCCGGAGCGCCTCGCGGCCATCGAAGCCGGCCGGGAGGCGCTCCCGGAACTGCCGGCCGCGCGGTTCGGGCCGCCGATCGCCCGGCCGGGCAAGGTGGTGGGCATCGGCCTGAACTACCGCTGCCACGCCGCCGCGGCCGGTGCCGAACCGCCCGCGGAGCCGATCGTGTTCCTCAAGCCCAGCAGCGGGATCACCGGCCCGGCGGACGAGATCGTGCTGCCGCCCGGCAGCACCCAGACCGACTGGGAGGTCGAGCTGGGCGTCGTGATCGGCACCCGGCTGCGGGACTGCCCGGATCCGGGCGAGGCGCTGCGCTCGGTGGCCGGGTACGTCGCGGCCAACGACGTCACCGAGCGCGCGCACCTCAAGAGCGGGCCGACGTGGGTTCGCGGCAAGTGCCACGACACGTTCAGCCCGATCGGACCGTGGCTGGTGACCGCCGACGAGATCCCCGACCCGCAGGCGCTGCGCCTGGACCTGCGGGTCAACGGGACGCAGCGGCAGCAGGGCAGCACGGCGCACATGGTCTTCGGCGTCGGCGAGCTGCTGTCGCACCTCAGCGGCCTGATGACGCTGGACCCGGGAGACCTGGTCCTCACCGGAACCCCGGCCGGCGTGGCGGCTCTGCACCCGGAGCCGCGCCCGTACCTCCGTCCCCGCGACGTGGTCGAGATCGAGGTCCAGCACCTCGGGCGCCACCGATCGACGGTGCGGGGATAGGGGCCCGAGGCGGGAGGGCGCACTGCCGGGCACCCTCCCGCCCGGGAGCCCCTCCGGCCCAGCAGAAGTCCACCCCACCCCCGAATTCCAATTTCGCGCGAATTTCGACGTCGACGCGCAGCCTTCCAATTTCGCGCGAAGTTCGAACGCCTCACCCGCGCTCGGGCGTGTACCCGCAGGTCAGGGCGCCGTCCCGGCTGGGGTTCGAACTTCGCGCGAAATTCGACTTGGGTGCGGGGCCCTCGAATTTCGCGCGAAATTGGGGATGGGTCCCGGGTGGCGGGGAGTTGAGCGTGCCGCGGTGTGGGTCGATGGCGGTTCTGCCGGGTCCGTTGCGCCTCTGCCGGAGCTTCTGCTCGTGAAAAGCGGTGGTCGGTGGGCGTGATCGGTTTTCGGGTGAGCGGGTCGAGGTTCCCCTTGCGACCGAGTCAGGTGCTGATGGCGGTGCGGAGGCGGGTCGTGTAGTTGCGGAAGAGGGTTGGCATGTCGACCTTCTTCGGGTCCAGCAGCCATTGGAGCTGCAGGCCGTCGATGGTGGCGACGATCTCGGCGGCGATGGCGGTGCAATCGGTGTCCGGGTGGATCTCGCCGCGCTCGACGCCCTTGCGGAGCTCGGCGGCGATCATCGTGCGGACGGTCTCGTAGCGGCTCTGGAACCAGTCGCGGGCCGGGTGCAGGTCGGCGGTGCTCTCACCCGCCAGGACCGTGAACGACTGGACCATCCCGGTCAGATACGTGTTGTACTCGACCAGTTTCTCCAGCGCCGTCAGGATTTCGATGCCCTCGGCCCCGTCGGCGAGGAAGCGCCGGGTGTCGAGCCGGTCGCGCTCCTCGAGCACCGCGGCGAGCAAGTCCTCCTTGGTGGGGAAGTGGTGCAGCAGCCCGGCCTGCGACAGGCCGACCTCGCTCGCGATGCGGGCCAGCGAGCAGCCCTGGTAGCCGTCCTTGGCGAACGCCTCCACCGCGGCGTGCAGGATCCGCTCCCGCGCCGCTTCGCCTCGGGCGGAACGGCGTCGCGGAGCGCTTCCCTCAGGAGTGGAGTTGACGATCACGGACCAACCCTACGACACATGAAGTAACAGAACAATAACAGAACCTACTGATCACTCGGCTCTGGCGTCAGGATGTTCGATCAGCGCAACGATGCGAACTTCCTGGAGGCGTCATGGTGGAGTCCTACGTGGGCACCGAGCGAAGACTCGAACCCGAACGGGCGAGCGCGGCGTTCATCGCCGTCTACGCGCTCGCTTACCTCGGCCTGTGGGTGGCTCTGCTGACGCCGGTCGTGGTGAGCCTGGCGGTGCGCGTGCAGCAGATCGACCCCGACGGCAAGGAGGGCAGCCTCGCGCTGGTCACCGGGGTCGGAGCGCTGCTGGCGCTGGTGGCCAACCCGTTCTTCGGCCACCTCAGCGACCGCACCACCTCCCGGTTCGGGATGCGCCGCCCGTGGCTGGTCGGCGGCGCGCTGGCCGGAACCCTCGGGCTCGCCGTGGTCTCGCTGGCGCAGGACGTTCCCGTGCTGCTGCTCGGCTGGTGCCTCGCCCAGGCCGGGCTGAACGCGGTGCTGGCGACCCTGACCGCGCTGCTGCCCGACCAGGTGCCCACCGCGCAGCGCGGCCGGGTGTCCGGACTGCTGGGCATGGCGATGTCGGCGGCCATCGTGCTGGGCACCTTCCTCGCCCAGGCGCTGCAGAACTCCTCGTTCTGGATGTTCATGGCCCCCGGCCTGGTCGGCATGGTGCCCGCCCTGCTGCTCGCCGCGATGCTGCGCGACCGCCGGCTGGAACCGGGCTCGCAACCCCGCTACGACGTCCGCGAGTTCGCCCGCGGCTTCTGGGTGAACCCGGTGCGCCACCCCGACTTCGGCTGGGCCTGGTTGAGCCGGTTCCTGCTGTTCATGGGCGTGGCCACGCTGCTGACCTACCAGGCCTACTACTTGACCGACCGGCTGCACGTGCCGGAGGGCGAGGTGGCGCGGCTGGTGTTCGTGGCGACTCTGGTGCAGACGGCGTTCGTGGTTGCCGGCAGCAACGCCAGCGGCTGGCTGTCCGACCGGCTGGGCCGCCGCAAGATCTTCGTGCTGAGCTCGGCGGTGGTCTTCGGGCTCGGCCTGCTGGTGATCGGCCTCGCCGGTTCGTTCTCGACGTTCCTGGTCGGCATGGTGCTCACCGGTCTCGGGCAGGGCGTCTACCTGGCGGTCGACCTCGCGCTGGTCGCCGACGTGCTGCCCAACCGGGAGACCGATGCGGGCAAGGACCTCGGTGTTTTCAACATCGCCAACGCGATGCCGCAGTCCCTGGCACCGGCGATCGCGCCGGTGTTCCTCGCCGTCGGTGGTGGCGGGAACTACTCGGTCCTGTTCGGCGCCGCCGCGGCGTTCGCGGTCGTCGGTGCGCTGAGCATCCAACCTGTCAGGAGGGTTCGTTGATGTCCACGGCCGATCTGCGGGCGCGGGTGCGCGCGCTGTCGCTGGAGCAGAAGGTCCGGTTGCTCACCGGCGCCGATTTCTGGTCGCTGCACCCCGAACCCGCTGCCGGGCTGCGCAGGGTGGTCGTCTCCGACGGCCCGGTCGGCGTGCGCGGCGAGGCCTTCGACGAGCGCAGCACCTCGGCGAACACGCCGAGCCCCACCTCGCTCGCGGCGTCCTGGGACGTCGAGCTGGCGCACCGCGTCGGACGGCTGCTGGCCGCCGAGGCGCGCCGCAAGGGCGTGGACGTGCTGCTCGCGCCGACCGTCAACCTGCACCGAACGCCCTACGGCGGAAGGCACTTCGAGTGCTTCAGCGAGGACCCGCTGCTGACCGGTGAGATCGGCGCGGCCTACGTGCGCGGCGTGCAGTCCGGCGGGGTGGCCGCGACGGTGAAGCACTTCGTGGCCAACGACTCCGAGACAGACCGGATGACCGTCGACGCCCGCGTCGACGAGCGGGCGCTGCGCGAGCTCTACCTGGCGCCGTTCGAGCACATCGTCCGCGAGGCCGGGCCGTGGCTGGTGATGGCCGCCTACAACCGCGTCAACGGCACCACCATGACCGAGCACGCCATGATCGAGGAGGTGCTGCGCGGCGAGTGGGGGTTCGACGGCGTGGTCATCTCCGACTGGTTCGCCACCCGCTCCACCGACGAGTCCGGCAGTGGCGGTCTCGACCTGGCCATGCCCGGACCGGAAAGCCCCTGGGGGCAGCAGCTCGTCGACGCGGTGCGCGACGGCCGGGTCGCCGAGTCCAAGGTGGACGACAAGGTGCTGAACCTGCTGCGGCTGGCCGATCGGGTCTGCGCGCTGGACGGCGCCGAACCGCCGGCCGTGGACGCCGAGCGGCCCGAGGTGGTGCTGCGGCACGCGGCCGCCGCCGGATTCGTCCTGGCGCGCAACGACGACGACCTGCTCCCGCTGAACACCGCGGAGGCGCGCAGGGTCGCGGTGCTGGGTCCCAACGCCGCCGCTGCTCGCACCCTCGGGGGTGGCAGCGCCAGCGTCTTCCCGCCCTACACCGTCTCGCCGCTCGACGGGCTCCGCGCCAAGCTGGGCGGCGACGTGGAGGTCGTGCACGCCCGGGGCGTTCGGTCCACCGAACTGCTCGCCCCGGCATCGCCGGAGCTGGTCACCGACCCCGAGGCCGGGGAGCCCGGCTTGGCGGTGCGGTTCCTGGACGCCGACCGCGCGCCGATCGGCACCGAGCACCGCAACAGCGGCAAGCTGATCTGGATGGGCTCGTTCGGTCCTGACGTGCCGGTGGAGGCCGTCGGTTTCGTCGAGGTCCGGGGCGTGCTGCGCGCCACCGAGGCCGGCGCGCACCGGATCGGTGTGGCCGGGGCCGGGCACTTCACGCTCGCGGTCGACGACCGGCCGCTGATCGACGGGGTGCTGGAGCTGCCAGGTGGGCCGGACCCGATCGAGGCGATGGTGCGGCCACCGCACCGCACCGCCGAGGTGCAGCTCAGCGCCGGGCAGGAGGTGGAGGTCGTGCTGACCCACCGCGTCGAGGCCGACGCCATCGGCACCACCTTCACCCTCGGTCTGGAGAACCCGGCGCTGCCCGAGGAGGACGAGCTCGCGCACGCCGTCGAGCTCGCCGCCTCCGCTGACGTCGCGGTGCTGGTGCTGGGAACTTCCGACGAGAGCGAGAGCGAGGGTTTCGACCGCGACACCCTCGCGCTGCCGGGCCGCCAGGACGAGCTCGTGCGCCGGGTCATCGCCGCGAACCCCAGGACGGTGGTCGTGGTCAACTCGGGTGCGCCGGTGCTGCTGCCGTGGGCTCAGGAGGTCCCGGCGGTGCTGCTGTCGTGGTTCCCAGGCCAGGAGTTCGGCAACGCGCTGGCCGACGTGCTCACCGGCGACGCCGAACCCGGTGGCCGCCTGCCGGTGACCTGGCCCGCCGCCGAAGGCGAGCCGCTGCCCAGCCCCCTTCCCGAAGCCGGTGCGCTCGACTACGCCGAGTCGATCCACATCGGACACCGCGCGTTCGAGCGCAGCGGGATCGAGCCCGCGTTCTGGTTCGGCCACGGCCTCGGCTACACGACGTGGGCCTACCAGGGCGCCGAGGTGCCGACCGCGATCGCCACCGGCGAGGACCTGACCGCGCGGGTGCGGGTGCGCAACAGCGGGCTGCGGCCCGGCCGCGAGGTCGTGCAGGTCTACCTCTCCCGCGAGGGCGAGGTGGAGCGCCCGGCGCACTGGCTCGCGGGGTTCGCCGCGGTGGACGCCGAACCGGGGGAGGAGGCCGAGGTTGCGGTCCGCGTTCCCGCGCGGGCGTTCCAGCACCACCAGGACGGCGCGTGGCGCACCGAGACCGGCAGCTTCACCATCCACATCGGACGGTCGCTCGCCGACCTCCCGATCGAGGCCGAGGTGAAGGTCACCGAGTAGCGCCGAGCTCGGTCTTCCCGGAGGCCGGGTTCCAGCGGGACTTCCGCTGGAATCCGGCCGCCGCGGCGCCGTCGCGAGTTTCGGTACGGTGGTCTGCGCAAGGAACTTCGACGGGAGTGGGCATGGGTTTGTTCGGTGGGATGATGGGCAACGCTTCGGGGGTCGATCCGCAGGCGGCGACCAAGGAGTACGGGCGGCTGCTGGCGCAGGGGGAGCAGATCCACGCCGCCTACCAGCTGATCCGGGATTCGCTGATCTTCACCGACCGGCGGTTGATCCTGGTGGACAAGCAGGGCATGACCGGGCGCAAGATCGAGTACCACTCGATCCCGTACCGCAGCATCACGCACTTCTCGGTGGAGACCGCGGGCACCTTCGACCTGGACGCCGAGCTCAAGATCTGGATCTCCAGCACCGCTGAGCCGGTCTCGCAGCAGTTCGGCAAGGGCGTCGACGTCTACGAGGTCCAGGCGCTGCTGAGCACCTTCGTCGCGCGCTGATCGACGATCAGCTTCTGGACAACCGTCTAGAACATGTTGCATTCTGAACCCGCTTCCGCGTTGACCTGACGCGGAACCGGGTTGCAACAAGTTCTAGCGGCGGGTGGGCTCATGGGAATGGACATCCCAGATCCGGTGTCGGTCGAGTCGGTGGGCTCGTTCTCCGACGAGGTCGACGTCCTGGTGATCGGCGCCGGCATGGCCGGTGTGAGCGCGGCGCTCGAAGCCCGCGAATCGGGCGCGCGGGTGCTGGTCATCGACGCCGGAGGTCGGCTGACCTGCACCAGCGCGATGGCCGGCGGGCACTTCTACCTGGGCGGTGGCACCGAGGTCCAGCGCGCGACCGGCTGGGACGACTCGCCGGAGGCGATGGCCGACTACCTGACCCTGATGTCGCCCGAGTGCGATCCGGCCAAGATCCGCTCCTACGCCGACGACAGCGTCGAGCACTTCCGCTGGCTGGAGTCGCTCGGGTTCGAGTTCACCCGGGAGTTCTACCCGCACAAGGCCGTCGTGCAGCCGGGCACCGAGGGGCTGAGCTTCACCGGCAACGAGAAGTGCCTGGACGTGGCATCGGTGGCGAAGGTGGCGCCGCGCGGGCACAAGGTCCCGGTCCCCGGCGACACCGGAGGGGCCTCCCTGGTCGTCGGTCTGGCGCTGGACCTGCTCGACGCCCGGGGCGTCGAGGTGCGCTGGGAGACCGGCGCGACGGCGCTGCTCGTCGACGGCACCGCGGTCGCAGGCGCGACCTGGAAGGACCTCGACGGCGCCACAGGTGCGATCAAGGCCGGTTCGGTGGTCATCGCCGCGGGCGGGTTCGTGCTCAACCGCGACATGCTGGAGGCCCACGCCCCCGACCTGCTGGCCGTGGAGAGCAACGGCATGGCGCTGGGGAACACCCACGACGACGGCCTCGGGATCCGGATGGGCCAGTCCGTGGGCGGGGTCGCCGACCACCTGGACAAGGTCTTCTTGACCGGCCCGTTCTACCCGCCGGGCGAGGCGCTGCGCGGCATCGTGGTCAACAAGCTCGGCAAGCGCTTCGTCAACGAGGACTCCTACCACTCCCGCACGTCCGCACACGTCTTCGAGCAGCCCGAACGCACCGCGTACCTGATCCTCGACTCGGCCACGATGGTCGAGCCCGCCTACCGCTTCCAACCGCTGGTCGACGGCTGGGACACGGTGGCGGAGATGGAGCGGGGGCTCGGCATCCCGGCGGGCGCGCTGGCCGAGACCCTGACCGCCTACAACGAGGCCGCCGCGCGCGGCGAAGACCCGGAGTTCCACAAGGTGCCGGAACACCTCGTGCCGCTCGACCGAGGGCCGTGGGGTGCCTACGACCTCACCCCGGGCAAGTGCTTCTACGCCGGCTTCTCCTGCGGCGGCCTGCGGGTCAGCGTCGACGGCGAGCTGCTGCGCGAGGACGGTTCGGTGGTCCGCGGCGTCTTCGCGGCGGGGGCCTGCGCGTCCAACATCGCCATCGACGGCAAGGGCTACGCCTCCGGGATCCAGCTGGGCGAGGCCTCCTACTTCGGTCGCCGCGCGGGCCGCCGTGCCGCTCCCGCGCAGCGCTGACCCCGCTCGTCGAATGCACGCTATGGAGTGAGCGTGTGCGCGGAATTGTGCGCCCCGGATCCGTCTCATTTAACGTCGATCTGGCCTGATCGAAATTCGAGTTCGGGCATTTCGCGAACCTCGCTCCGATTTTGCTCGGACCAGGTTCGCGAATTGCGGGGGAGCGATCTTGGGAGGTGCTGGGTGTTGCGAAAGATCACATGCTGCACCGAGTTCGAGGGAAGATCCAGTCCGACGCCTGGTCGCGCGCAATTCTTGATCTCGTATTCACCGACCTCGTCGAGATCGTTTTTCCGCTGCTGTCGAACCCGGTTAATCGCCGCTCGCAACTGATCGAATTCCCGGGTGTCGGTTCTCTGCTCTTTCAATCTTGCGCGAGTGGCGATGATGGATCTTTCGGTGGTAGTTCCGTGCTTCAACGAGGAGCGCGGTTTGCAGGAGCTCCGCGACGAGCTCAACGCCGTGCTGCCCGCACTCGTGGGCCGGTTCGAGGTCGTGCTCGTCGACGACGGCAGCACCGACGGCACCCTCGACGAGGCCCGACGGCTGAGCTCGCTGGATCCGCGCTACCGGTACCTGTCGTTGAGCCGCAACTTCGGCAAGGAAGCCGCCATGCTCGCCGGGATCCGCGAGGCGACCGGCGACCGGGTCCTGATCATGGACGCCGACCTGCAGCACCCGGCGTGGCTGATCGGGGACATGCTCCGGTTGCTCGACGTCGGCTACGACCAGGTCGTCGCCCGCCGCGACCGGCACGGCGAACCGCGGGTGAGGTCGCTGCTGTCGAAGCTGTACTACGTCGGGGTGAACAAGCTCGCGGACGTGCCGCTGGTGGACGGCGTGGGCGACTTCCGGGTCCTCTCCCGCCGGGCGGTCGACGCGCTGCTGGCCCTGCCGGAGACGAACCGGTTCTCCAAGGGCCTGTTCGCCTGGGTGGGTTTTCCGACCGCGACCGTTCCGTACCGCAACGTCACCCGCAAGTACGACCAGTCCTGCTTCAACTTCGGCAAGCTCGTCAACTACGGCATCGACGGCGTGGTCTCGTTCAACAGCAAACCGCTGCGCGCGGCGGTCTACGTCGGCGGTGCGGCCACGCTGCTGGCCTTCGTCTACGCCGTGTACGTGATCATCTGCGCGTTGGTCGGCCACCCCGGTGTGCCCGGGTACGCGACGCTGATCGTGGGCATCACCGGGTTCGGCGGGATGCAACTGCTGCTGCTGGGCGTGGTCGGCGAGTACGTCGGGCGGATCTACCTGGAGTCGAAGAACCGGCCGTCCTACTTCGTCAAGGAGTCCGGCGGCTCCGCGGCGCCGCCCGCCCAGGACGCCGCGCCGCGGGTGATCGTGCCTCGCCGTCCCTCCGCCCCCCCGCTGGTCGCCGACCCCGCGGCGAGCAACGGAGGGCATCAGTGCGCGGATTGAGCGAAACCGGCAAGTTCGCGCGCTTCGTGCTGGTGGGGGCCGTGAACACGGTCGTGCACTACCTGGTCTACCTCGCCACCTGGTTGCTGGTCGGGTACCTGGTCGCGCACGTGCTCGCCACGGTCGT
Organism: Saccharopolyspora mangrovi; assembly: GCF_035320975.1. Lineage (NCBI taxonomy): Bacteria > Bacillati > Actinomycetota > Actinomycetes > Pseudonocardiales > Pseudonocardiaceae > Saccharopolyspora > Saccharopolyspora mangrovi. The sequence goes on from NZ_JAWLNX010000033.1 coordinate 43,248, forward strand.
GGCGATGTCGGTGTCCTACCTGCTCAACTGCCGTTTCACCTTCCGCGTCCGGCCGCGTCTGCGGACGTTCCTGCTCTACCCCGCGTCCAACGGCGTCAACCTCGGGCTCAGCGCGGCCGCGATGTGGTTGCTGGTCGAGGTGATCGGCATCCATCCGCTGGTGGCGACGTTGCTCGGCGGCCTGGTCGCCACCCCGGCCACCTACCTGGTGAGCCGCCTGATCTTGACCTCGCGGCATCGCGCGCCCTGCCCGCACCCCGACGAGTCGTTGCCCATCGGGAGGACCTGGTGACCCAAGTCGTCGTGGCCGCCCCGGCCGAGAACGCCGAGCCGCAGGATCCCGCGCCCCCGCGCGACCGCGGCCGGGTGGCCGTGCCCCTGATCACCTGCCTGGTGGTGGCCGCGCTGGCGCAGATCCCCGTCCTGCGTCCGGGCTGGTTCTACTTCGTCGACGACGCGGCCACCCAGATCCTGCCCATGTGGTACCACCTGGGCCACCAGGTGCGGGACGGGATCTGGCCGCCGGTGCTGGAACCGGACCTGCTGATGGGCGGCAACCTCGCGGCCGAAACGCTGTTCGGCGTCTGGAACCCGGTCAACGCCCTGGTGTGGGTGGGGGTCTCGTTCTCCTCCGACGTGGGCGTGGCCGGCATCGTCGTGCGCGCGGTCGCGCTCGCGGCGCTCGCGCTGGGTTGCTACCTGCTGTGCCGCGAGTACGGCGCCGCCCGCTGGTCGTCCAGCGCGTTGGCCACCGCGCTGCCGCTGTCGGGTTCGCTGCTGCACTTCGACACCGCGAAGTGGCCGGCCGCGCTGCTGGCGTTCGTGTGGGTCCCGTTCCTCTGGCTGGTCGCGCGCCGCATGGTCCGCGGCCGCGCCAACGCGTTCTGGGTCTTCCTGATCGGAGCGCTGGCCGTGACCGCGGGGAACCCCTACGGCCTGCTCGGAGTCTGCGCGGTGCTCGCGGCGCTGCTGGTCGAGGCCGGGTTGCAGCGGAAGTGGGCTCCGGTGGCGAGGCTCGCGCTGGTCTCGGCGGCGATCGGCGCGGTCGTGCCGCTGGTGTACCTGCCGCTGGTGCGCTCGGCCCACATGACCTGGCGCACCACCTCGGGCGGAGTGGACAACAGCGGGACGCTGGCCCCGAGCCTCGAGGACCTGGTGAACCTCGGGATGCCCACCTACGTCCCGGCGATCCCGGACGTGGCCGTGCCCGCGGTGTACTTCTGCTGGTTCGCGGTTCCGCTGGCGATGTGGTGCGACTGGTCGGCGCTGCGCGAGCGGGCGCGCGAGCTCGCCGGGCCGGTGGTGCTCGCGGTCGGCTACCTGCTGATCGCGCTCGGGCCGTCCGAGGTGTGGATGTTCCGCTGGCCGCTGCGGGTGGTGCACTACGGCTACCTGGCGCTGGCCGTGCTGCTGGCCGTGGTGCTCACCGCCGGGCTGCGGCTGGACCGCCCGCGCGTCCGCGCGGCGGGGACAGCGGGATTCCTGCTGCTGTCGGTGCACTTCACCGCCGGGCGCAGTCCCGACGTGGTGACCCTGGGCCGCGCGGTGGCGGTCACCGTCCTGATCGGACTGCTGATCGCCGCCGGGCTGGCGGTCTACCGCAGGCGCGGCAGCGGGTCGCTGCTGGTGGTGCTGCAGGTCGGCACCGCCCTGACCTTCTGCGCGCAGTGCGTGTGGTTCATCGGTGGCGGGCCCGACCTCCAGCACTACTTCCCGAGCTCGCCGAAGCAGGTGCGGGAGAACTACGCCGGTCGGTACGAGGGGCGCGTGCTGCAGGTCGCCGACGCCACGCTCAACGTGCCGGTACCAGGTGAGCAGGCCCGGGAGATGTGGCGCGACATGGTCATCGGCAACGCCTACCTGCTGTCCGATGTGGACAGCGTCGGTTCTTACACGGGACTCGGGTTCCGCGAGCTCTCCGACGCGCTGTGCCTGCGCTACGACGGGTCGACGTGCCCGGGCGCCTACGACGCGCTGTGGCACCCACCGCGCGGGGCCGACGTCCGGCTCGCGGACCTGCTGCTGCTGGACACCGTCGTCGTCCAGCACAAGATCGTCCCGCAGCCGGTGGCGCCGGCGGGCTGGCACCTCGCCGAGCGGAACGCGCGGGTCAGCGTCCTGGTGCGGGATCACCCGGTTTCGGCGGGGGCCGGGTACCTCAGCTGGACCTCGCCGCACCTGCGGGTCCGGTCCGACACCTCCAGCGGGCCGCGCGGAGAAGCGGTCGAGGCGGACCGGAGCGGGGGAGGCCCGGGGCGGCTGATCTTCGCGAAGACGGCCTGGCCCGGGTACGCCGCGACGTGGAACGGCACGCGCGTGCCCGTGCGCGCCGGGCCGGCCGGCCTGCTGGAGGTCGCGCTTCCGGCCGGTCCACCCGGTGCGGGGAGGCTGGAGCTCACCTGGACGCCGCCGAGCGCGCGGCTGGGACTGGCATCGCTGGCCGGGGGAGCGCTGCTCGCGGCCGGAGTCGGGATCCAGCAGCTCACGGCGCGTCGCAGGGACGCCGCTGGAGCACCGCGATGAGCAGGCGCATCGCGTTCGGCATCGGGGTCGTGCTGCTGGTCCTGGCCTCGTGCCAGGGGCCTGGGCGACCGCACGCCACCGACCCCGCGCCGCACCCGCTTCCACCGGCGCACCACGCGCAGGTGGTCGCGCACCCCGACGACGACCTGCTGTTCATGAACCCCGACCTGGCCGAAGGCTTGCGCAGCGGGCGGCCCACCACCGGCATCTTCCTCACCGCGGGTGAGGCGGACGTGCCCGACAAGGCGGGGTACAGCGCGGCGAGGCAGGAGGGAACCCGAGCCGCCTACGCGCAGATGGTCCGCAAGCCCAACGACTGGTCGCGCGGCACGATGCCGGTGGGGCACGGCCGCCTGGCCGAGGTCGACACGCTGCGAGCCGACCCCGACGTGAAGCTGGTGTTCCTGAACCTGCCCGAAGACGCCAACTCCCAGCAGGGCAGGCACGCGCTGACCCGACTGCGCCAGGAGCCCTCGCTCACCGTCACCACGACGGTCCCGGCGGGCGCCGCCGTGCCGCACCCGCAGTCGTTCGACCGGCGCGCGGTGGTCGAAGCGCTCACCGCACTGCTGGACGCCTTCCAGCCCACCGTGGTGCGCCTGCAGGACGACCAGCCCGACGGGCGCTACCAGCCCAACTGGGCCGGGGTGCACAACCACCCGGATCACGTCGCCGGTGCGGCGTTGGCGGAGGAGGCGGTCGCCGCGCACCGGCCGGCGGCGTTCTCGCCGGTGGTGCAGACCTACCGCGACTACAACGTCGCCGACACGCCCGCATCCCTGTCCGATGTGGAGAAGCGCAGCACCCGCGAGGCGTTCACCGCCTACGCCGGCCACGACGTGCTCGCCACGGGCGCCATCTACCGGAGCTGGAGCGACAACAGCGCCTACCGGTGGCCGCGGCGCGGCCGGTGGGCGGCGTGGGGCGAAGGCGGTGCGGTGCAGGCGTTCGCGGTGCGCGCGCACGGGCTCGCGCGCTGGACCCGTGCGCCGCACGGAGTGTGGAGCGGCCCGGAGCTGCTGCCGCTCCCGGAACCGCTGCGCCCGCAGCTGACGGTGCTCGGCGGGACCGTCGTGGCGCAGAGCGAGAACGGCTCGCGCATCCTCGTTCGCAGCCCGGGAGAGCCCGGGCGCTGGGACGTGGTCGACGGGCCTGCCGCGGCGGATCCGACCGAGAACGGCCCACCCGCCGCCACCGTGGACTCCGACGGCCGGATCGTGCTCGCGGTGAAGAACGCCGCAGGCGGGGTCAGCCTCCGCAGGCAGAGCTCCCCGGGGAGCGCGCGGTGGCAGCCGTGGACCGAGCTCGGCGGCACCGACGTCCAGGACGGGCTCTCGCTCGTTCCCGCTGGTGACGGGGCGGTGCACGTGTTCGCCGCGACGCGGGGGAAGGTCCTGCGCTGGGAGGTTGCGCGCACCGGGGCAGCGCAGGCCGAGGCGGTGCCGATCGGCCCGGCCCGCCCCGCCGGTGCGCCGGTGGCCGAGCGCGCACGCGACGGGTCCGTCCGGCTGCTCGTGCGCACGGACCGAGGTGGTGAACTCGTCGAGCGCACCTTGACCCGGCAGGGCTGGCGGGAGGACCGGACGACGCTGCCCGGGCCCGGCGGCATCGGCGATCCGACGGCGACCGGGCCGGGCCCGCAGGGTTCCGCCGACCTGATCAGGGTGGCTCGGGACGGCGCGGGCAACGTCCGCGTCGCCGACCGGGCAGGGGGCCCGTGGTCGGAGGTGGGCGGAGCGGTGACCGATCACCCGGCCGCGGTCGTCGAACCCGGCGGTGAGGTCACCCTCGTCGGGCTCGGGTTCGACGGCGCGCTGCTGATCAACCCGGGCGCGAAGGGGGCCGGTGGCCTCGCGTTCGCGGGCTGGCGTCCCGCGGTCGTCCCGCCCCAGCGGGCGGACTGATCCGCTGGGCAGCGGCATCGGATACTACCGGGATGGATGTCCACACCAGGATCGTCGACGCTGCGATCCAGCGGATGGCGGCCGCGGGCTACGAGGGGCTGTCGATCAGCTCGGTGGCCCGGCTCTCCGGCCTCTCGCGGCCGACGATATACGCGCACTTCGGCACGCTGGACCAGCTCGTCGCCGAGGCGTTGGAGAAGGCCGCCGTCCAGGTGATCTCGCGGGTCATCGAGCGGGCGCGCGAAGAAGCGGCCACCGCAGCCGATTACGTCGTGGAGGTCATGGTCGCCGCGCGGGCGGAGTTCCGCCGCAGTCCCGCGCTCGCCCCGATCGCGTTCCCGCAGCACGGCACCATCCTGTTCGACGGTGACGCGGTCGGACCCGGGGCGCTGGACCTGTCGCGCTCGTTCCTGCTGCCGCTGCTGGAGTTCCAGCCGGAGCTGGAGCCGGACCTGGAGGAGATCGCCGAGACGTGCCTGCGCTGGCTGGTGTCGCTGGTGCAGTTCGAAAGCGCGAGATCGCGCTCGGACGCGAAGCTGCGCGCCTACCTGCACCGACACCTCGTCTCCGGGCTGGGCGTCACCGCGTGATCTTTACATCGTTGACAGTAGTTGTAAGGCTGCGTCAACGACAGAAGGGTCCGGTGTGCGCGCTCCGACTTCCCGCCGCCGCTTCATGGGCATGGCCGCCCTCGGTTCCGCCTCTGCGCTGGGGCTGACCACCATCTCGACGCGCAACTCCGCGCGGGCCGCCGAGCACTCCCCGGCCGTCGTCATCGGAACCGGCTACGGCGCGGCGGTCACCGCGCTGCGCCTCGGCGCGGCGGGCGTGCCCACCGTGATGCTGGAGATGGGCCGGTTGTGGAACACCCCGGCCGAGGACGGCACGATCTTCTCCGGCATGCTCGCCCCGGACCGCCGGGCGATGTGGTTCAAGAAGCGCACCGAGGCGCCGCTGGCCTCGTTCCTCTGGCTGGACATCGCCAACCGCGACATCGAGCCCTACGCGGGCGTGCTCGACCGCGTGAACCACGGCGACATGTCGGTCTACGTCGGGCGCGGCGTCGGCGGTGGCTCGCTGGTCAACGGTGCGATGGCGGTGACCCCGAAGCGCTGGTACTTCGAGGAAGTCCTGCCCGAGGTCGACGCCGACGAGATGTACAGCAGGTACTTCCCGCTGGCCAACTCGATGCTCGGCACCAACCACATCGACCAGGACTGGTTCGAGACCTGCGATTCCTACCAGTTCGCGCGGGTTTCCCGCGCCGCCGCGCACGAGGCCGGGTACAAGACGACGTTCGTGCCCAGCGTCTACGACTTCGACTACATGCGCCGCGAGGAGGAAGGCCTGGTGCCGCGCTCGGCGCTGGCCTCGGAGGTCATCTACGGCAACAACCACGGCAAGCGCTCGCTGGACAAGACCTACCTCGCCGCCGCCCTGGGCACCGGCAACGTCACCATCCAGACGCTGAGCGAGGTCCGCGACATCGCCCAGCAGCAGGACGGCAGCTACGTGCTGTCGGTGCGCCGGATCGACGAGCTCGGCAACGTCCTCGGCATCCACCAGCTCACCGCGAAGTACCTGTTCCTGGGCGCGGGCAGCCTGGGTTCGACCGAACTGCTGCTGCGCGCCCGCGACACCGGCACGCTGCCGGACCTCGGCGAGGCGGTCGGCCAGGGCTGGGGCACCAACGGCAACGTCATGCTCGGCCGCGCCAACCACGTGCAGGACCTGGTCGGGCCGCTGGAATCCGGCATGCCCGCGCTCGGCATCGACGCCTGGGACGACCCGGTCAACCCGGTGTTCGCCGAAATCGCCCCGGTACCTGCGGGTTTGGAGACGTGGGCGAGCCTGTACCTGGCGATCACCCGCAACCCGGAGCGGGGCTGGTTCCGCTACGACCCGGGCGCCGACCGCGCGGTCCTGCAGTGGCGGGAGGAGCAGGGGCAGCCGTCGATCGACGCGGCCGCGCAGCTGTTCGACCGGATCAACTCGGTCAACGGCACCAGCTACCGCTACGACTTGTTCGGCGACACCAGGGCCTTTGAGAACCGCTTCACCTACCACCCGCTGGGCGGCCTGGTGCTCGGTGAGGCGACGGACCTCCACGGCCGGGTGAAGGGCTACCGCAACCTCTACGTCACCGACGGCTCCCTCATCCCGGGCAGCACCGGCGTGAACCCCTTCGTCACCATCACGGCCCTGGCGGAGCGCAACATCGCCCGAGTCCTCGCCGAGGACATCCCCACCCGCTGACCGAGGGGCGAGAACCGCAGGGTTCGTCACCGCGAGAACTGCGGTTCTCGCCCCCCGGGAGGTCAGCGGATGACGTTGAAGACGTTCTTCTGGACGCCGTTGGGGTAGGCCTCGTGCTCGACCAGCTCGAGCTTCTGGGCGTCCTTGTCGGTGTCGCTGAACAGGCGCTTCCCGGCGCCGAGCAGCAGCGGGAAGACGAGCAGGTGGTAGCGGTCGATGAGCCCGGCGTCGGAGAGCCCGCGGTTGAGCGTGGCGCTGCCGTGGACGATGATCGGCCCGCCCTCGGTCTCCTTGAGGGCGGCGACCTCGTCGAGCGAGCGCAGGACGGTCGTCTCGCCCCAGCCGCTGACCAGCGCGTCGTCGGTGAGGCTGGTGGACACCACGTACTTGGGCATGTCCTTGTACTCGGCGAAGTCCTCCATCGACGGCCAGACCGGGCTGAACGCCTCGTAGCTGATGCGGCCCATCAGCATCGCGGTGGCCTCCTGCTGCTCCCGGCCCTTGATCTCGAACGCATCCGGCAGGAACTCGACGTCGGTGAATGTCCAGCCGGAGTTGCGGTAGCCGGGTTCGCCACCGGGGGCTTCCACGACGCCGTCGAGCGAGACGAAAGCGGTGCTGATGAGAGTGCGCATCGGGCGAGTTTCCCTTCGGTCGTGCGTGTCTGCTGTGTTGACCAGCGAGCGCGCGAAAACTCATCGTTCGCGCGAACACCGCAGCTCATCGGGGCGGGTTCCACTGCGCGGAACAATTCTGTCGGAGCCTTGCCGGAAAAATCTCGTCGATCGAGCATGGCCGTCATGCGAATGTCCGGCGAGGCGCACGCGCTGGTGCGTCACACCCACCAGGAGCGGGTGCTGCGCGCGCTGCGGGAGCGGGGTGCGCTGAGCCGGGGCGAGATCGCCGAGGCGGTGGGCCTGTCGCGCACCACGGTCTCGGAGATCACCCGTGACCTGCTGCGGCACGGGGCGGTCGTGGTGGTCGACACTGATGCGGCCTCGCGCGCGGGAAGCGGCCGTCCCGCTGAACGCCTCGCGCTGGACCCGGACTCCGGGCAGTTCATGGGCGTGGACTTCGGGCACCGGCGGGTGCGCGTGGCCGTCGCCGACGCCTCGCACGAGGTCCTCGTCTCCGGCCGCCAGACCTACCCCGAGAGCGCCGGTTGGCCGGAGCGGATCGCGACCGCCTTCGAGCTCATCGACCGTCTCGGTGCCGAGCGCGGGGTGCACTTCCGGGCGTTGCAGGGCATCGGCATCGGCGTCACCGGGCCGCATCCGCGCTCCTCGGCTCCGCACGCACCGGAAGGCGCGTTCGGGCCCGGCTTCGCCGCCGCGCGCGACGACGTCGACGTGTCCTTCGCCGAGCGCTTCGGCGCCTCGGTGATCGTGGACAACAACACCCGCTTCGCGGCGCTCGCCGAAGCGCTCGCCGGTGACGGCGACGTCGAGAACCTGCTCTACGTGCGGCTCTCCGACGGCGTCGGCGGCGCGCTGGTGATCGGCGAGCAGCTCGTCTCGGGCGCCACCGGGCTGGCCGGCGAACTCGGTCACGTCACCGTCGCACCTGGGGGTCGGCGGTGCCGCTGCGGCAAGCGCGGATGCCTGGAGACCGTCGCCTCGGTACCGGCGATGCTCGCCGAGTGCCGGGAACGCGGCGCCGACGTCGGCTCGCTCGAGGAGCTGGCGAGCGCCACCGATCCGGTGGTCGAGCAGGTGCTGCGCGAGGCCGCTTCGGCGCTGGGGCGGGTCCTCGGCGCGGTGGCGATGGTGTTCAACCCGGCCGAGGTCGTCATCGGCGGCGACATCGCCAGGACGGCACCGGTGATCGTCGAGCAGGCCTCGGAAACCCTGGGTGCCGAACTGTTCCCGTGGGTCGCGGCGAACCCGGTCGTCCGGTGCGCCCGGCTCGCCGACGACGACGGCGCCACCGGCGCGCTCGCCGCCCTGTTCCGCAGCTCACCGCTGCTGGCCGACCACCCGGAACCGGCGCCGGTCCGCGCGCTCCCGGCCTGAAGGAGTCCTGATCATGGCAGTGCTGAGCGAGCGCGACGCCGCGCCGAAGGCCGAACCCGGCGGGGTTCGGCGCCGCAGCGCGCCGCTGCTGCTCAACGCCGGCTCGATCCTGCTCGGCATCGCCGTGTGGTGGGCGCTGGCGGCGCTGGGCATCAAGATCCCGGCACCGCCCGAGGTCGCGGCCAGAGCCGCCGAGATGCTCGATGACGGCACCCTGCTCACCGACACCGGAGCCAGCCTCGTGCGGGTGCTGACCGGGTTCGCGCTGGGCACAGCGCTGGCGATCGGCATCGGGTTCCTGATGGGCTGGTACCGGCCGGTGCGCGCGCTGGCCGAACCGTGGGTGCAGTTCTTCCGCACCATCCCGCCGCTGGCGATCATTCCGCTGGCGATCGTGCTGATGGGCATCGGCGAGGTCCCGAAGATCTTCGTGATCTTCCTGGCCGCCTTCCTGGCCTGCGTCATCTCGACGCTGCAAGGAGTGGTCGCGGTGGACCGGACGCTGATCAACGCCGCCCGGGTGCTCGGAGCCGGCGACGCGACGATCTTCGCCAAGGTCGTCGTGCCCGCCTCCGCGCCGTTCATCCTCGTCGGCATGCGCGTCGGTCTCGGCTCGGCGTGGGCGACGGTGGTCGCCGCGGAGCTCATCGCCGCGCAGGAAGGTCTCGGCTTCCGCATGCAGAACGCCCAGCTCTACTACGACCTACCGACGATCTTCGTCAGCCTGATCACCATCGGCGTCCTCGGCCTGGTCATGGACCGGTTGCTGCTGCTGGCCGAGCGCAGGCTGACCGGATGGCAGGAGGGCTCGTGAACCAGCCGAAGATCGCCGTGGACGGCGTGACCAAGAACTTCAGCCTCGGCAACGACCAGCTGGTGGCGCTCGACGACGTCTCGCTGGAGATCGCCGACAACGAGTTCGTCACCGTCGTGGGGCCTTCCGGCTGCGGCAAGAGCACCCTGCTCAACATCGTCGCCGGGCTGGAGGAGCCGAGCGCGGGACGTGCGCTGGTGGACGGGACCCCGGTCACCGGGCCCGGACCCGACCGCGGGGTGATCTTCCAGCAGTACGCGCTGTTCCCGTGGCTGACGGTGCGCGGCAACGTCGAGTTCGGCCTCAAGATCGCCGGAGTGCCCCGCGCCGAGAGGCGGGCGCGCGCCGAGCACTTCATCGACGTCGTCGGGCTCACCTACTTCGCCGACGTGCTGCCCAAGGCGCTCTCCGGCGGCATGCGGCAGCGCTGCGCCATCGCCCGCGCCTACGCCGTGGACCCCGCGATCCTGCTGATGGACGAGCCCTTCGGCGCGCTCGACGCGCTGACCAGGGTCAAGCTCCAGGAACAGCTGCTGCGCGCCTGGGACCGGGAGCGGCGCACGGTCCTGTTCATCACCCACGACGTCGACGAGGCCGTCTACCTGGGCGACCGGGTGATCGTGATGGCCGCCCGGCCCGGCCGCATCTACGACGTCGTCGAGGTCGACCTGCCGCACCCGCGCACCGAAGAGGTCCGGTTGAGCGCGGAGTTCGCCGCGCTGCGCAACCGGGTCTGGAACTCCGTCTACCACCAGGACGACCACCGCACCGCTGAGAGGACGCCATGACCAGCAGGAAGAGATGGCTCGCCGGGTTGCTCGCCGGACTCGCGGTCGCGCTCACCGGGTGCGGCGGCGGTTCGGCGGCCGACGAGGTCCGGTTCGGCTACATCGGCGACTACAACGGCGCCAGCCTGCTGGCCGTCGCCGAGGACCAGAAGCTCTGGGACAAGCACGGTCTCAGCGCCGACATCAGCGTGTTCAACAACGGTCCGCTGCAGATCCAGGCGTTGGGCAGCGGCGACCTGGACTTCGGCTACATCGGTCCGGGCGCGATGTGGCTGCCGGCCTCCGGGCAGGCCAAGGTCGTCGCGATGAACACCCTCGGCAACGCCGACCGCGTCATCGCCCAGCCCGGCACGAACAGCATGGCCGATCTGCGCGGCAAGACGATCGGTGTGCCGCAGGGGACCTCGGGTGAGATGATCCTCGACCTGGCGCTGCGCGAGGCGGGCATGACCGAGAAGGACGTGAAGGTCGTGCCGATGGAGGCCTCGACGATCGTGTCCGCGTTCTCCGCCAAGCGCATCGACGCCGCCGGTTTCTGGTACCCGGCGATCGACATCATCAAGCAGCAGGTCCCGGGCCTGGTGGAACTGGCCCGGAACTCGGACTTCGCCGGGCAGCTGGAGTTCCCGACCGCGTTCGTGGCCGGCAACGAGGTCGTGGACGGGCAGCAGGACAAGGCGCGGCGCGTGCTGGCGGTGCTGCGGGACGCGATGCGCTACCGCTCGGCCAACGCCGAGCGCACCGTCGAACTCACCGCGGGCCTGCTCAAGAAGGACCCCGCGCAGGTCCGCGCCGACGCCGCCAACGTGCAGGTCCTGGGCGTGGAGGAGCTGGACCGCATGACCGCTGACGGCACGGTCGAGCGCTGGTTGTCCACGATGGACTCCTACTTCACCGGTACCGGGCAGCTCAAGCAGAGCACCGGTCCCGCGAACTACTACACCGGCGAGCTGTTCACCTCGGCGGGCAAGCCGTGAGCCGCCGCAACGTGCTGTTCCTGATGACCGACCAGCACCGCACCGACACCCTCGGCGCCTACGGGAACCCGCTGGCCGCGACCCCGAACCTCGACGAACTCGCCGCCACCGGAACGCGTTTCGACCGCTGGTACACGCCGACGGCGATCTGCACGCCCGCGCGAGCGAGCCTGCTCACCGGGCAGGCCCCGTTCCGGCACAAGCTGCTGGCCAACTACGAGCGCAACGTCGGCTACATCGAGGACCTGCCCGACGGGCAGTTCACCTTCGCGGAAGCGTTGCGCGCCAACGGGTACAACTGCGGGCTGATCGGCAAGTGGCACGTCGGCACGGCCAAGTCCGCCGGGGACTTCGGCTTCGACGGGCCGGACCTGCCGGGCTGGCACAACCCCGTCGAGCACCCCGACTACCTGGCCTACCTCGCCGACAACGACCTGCCGCCGTACGAGATCAGCGACCGCATCCGCGGCACGCTGCCCAACGGCGGTCCGGGGAACCTGCTGGCGGCGCGGCTGCACCAGCCGGTCGAGGCGACGTTCGAGCACTACCTGGCCACCCGCGCCATCGAGATGATGGAGCGCTACGCCGCCGACGTGCGCGAGCACGACAAGCCGTTCTTCCTGGAGCTGAGCTTCTTCGGCCCGCACCTGCCCTACATCGTCCCCGACGAGTACTTCGACCTGTTCGACCCCGACGACGTGCCGCTGCCGCGCTCGGTCGCCGAAACCTTCCACGGCAAGCCACCGGTGCAGCAGAACTACAGCGCGCACTGGACCTTCGACACGATGCCGCTGGAGACCACGCGGAAGCTGATCGCCGTGTACTGGGGGTACGTGGCGCTCATCGACCACGAGATCGGACGGGTCCTCGAGGCGATGCGGCGGCTGGGCCTGGCCGACGACACCGCGGTGTTCTTCACCTGCGACCACGGCGAGTTCACCGGCTCGCACCGGCTGCACGACAAGGGCCCGGCGATGTACGAGGACATCTACCGGACCCCGGGCATCGTGCGCGTGCCCGGCGAGCCCGGGGGAGTGGTGCGCTCCGAGTTCGTCAGCCTGCTCGACTGCACGGCCACCATCCTCGAGCTCGCCGGCATCGTCCCGGAACCCGCCGTGGACTCCCGGAGCCTGCTGCCGCTGGTGTCCGATGTGGACGACGCGGGCTGGCAGGAGGACATCGTCTGCGAGTTCCACGGGCACCACTTCCCGTACCCGCAGCGCATGCTGCGCACCGACCGCTACAAGCTCGTGGTCAACCCCGACTCGGTCAACGAGCTCTACGACCTCGAAGCCGACCCGGACGAGCTCATCAACCGCTACCCCCACCCGGAGATGGCGCAGGTCAGAGCCCGCCTGATGCGCCGCCTCTACCAGGTCCTCCGGGACCGGGGCGACAACTTCCACCACTGGATGACCTCGATGTACGAGGTCGGCGAAGTCACCTACGATCCCACCCTCAGCGGCCTCGACGAGCAGACCTACCAGCGCTGATCACGCGACGACGATCCGAGCACCGTCCCGGTGCTGCCGCCGGTAGGCGGTCGGGGAGGTGGAGAACTCGCGCTTGAACGCCTTGCTGAAGGCGAACTCCGACTGGTAGCCGAACTGCCGGGCGATCGCCGACAGGGGCTGGTCGTCACCCGCCAGCAGCCGCGCGGCCCGGGTCATCCGCCACCACGTCAGGTACGTCAGGGGCGGTGACCCGACGAGGCCGGTGAACCGCTGCGCGAAGGCGGCCCGCGACAGCCCGGCCTCGGCGGCCAACCCCGCCACGGTCCACGGCAGCTCGGGCGAGCGCTGGATGAGCTCCAGCGCGGTGGAGACGGCCGGGTCCTGCAGCGCCGCGGCCCACCCGCCGCGCCCGCGGTCCGTTTGCCTTCAACTCCGTGCTCCCCGGTTTCATCGAAACCGAAGGGGCCCGCCACGTGCTGGAAGAGGTCGACCCCGACCTCGACGTGGCTCGCGCGGAGCTCATGCGCAGGCTGGGAGGAATCCCGCTCGGCCGCCCGGGGCGCCCGCAGGAGGTCGCCGAACTCGTCACCTTCCTGGTCTCGGACAAGGCCTCCTGGAACACGGGCGCGGAACACCGGGTCGACGGAGGCAACATCCCCATCCCCTGACCCCGCCTTGCGGACCCAGTCCGTGGTCGCGTCGCCAACGGCTGTCGGAGAAGGGGCGAACACCGCGGCTTTCGCCTCTCGCGCGTGTGGTCGTCGGTTCCGCGGGGGTTCCGGTCAGCGGGTGGGGCGCAGGGTGGACGGTGACATCGACAGCTCCTGCGTGAACGCGTGGGTGAAGGCGGCGGGGGTGGCGTAGCCCAGTCGCGCGGCGACCTCGCTGACCGTCGCCTCGCGCAGCAGCGGGACCGCGCTGAGCAACCGCGCCCGGCGGCGCCACGCCGAGGGGCTGATGCCCAGCTCCCGCGTGAAGTGGCGGACCAGCGAGCGCTCGCCGAGCATCGCCTCGCGCGCCCAGTCGGCGTTGGTGACCTCGACGCGCGGGTTGAGCAGGTACTCCCGGCACAGGGCGCGCAGCGCCGGCGAGGTCGGCAGCCGGATGTGCAGCGGGACCGGTGTGAGGCCGGCCAGTTCCAGCAGCAGGAGCTCGACGAGCGCGTCATCGCGCGGGGAGGGGCGGTGATCGGCGGGGAACTCGACGGCCGCGAGCAGCAGTTCCCGCAGCAGCGCGCCCACCGCGACGACGACGCACGACCGCGGCCACCACGTCACGGCATCGGGCTCGATGTAGAGGCTGGCGGTCTGGACGTCGTCCATGAGGACCCGGTGCCGCTTGCCCGGCGGGATCATCACCGCGCGCTCGCCGGGCACGGTCCAGGTCCCGTCGTCGGTGTCGACGACCATCGTGCCCCGGGCCGCGTAGAGGAACTGCGCGCGGCGGTGCTCGTGCCAACCCAGCAGGAACCCGGGCGGGTAGTCGGTGGCGATCGGCAGGACCGCGCGCGGGTCGTCCTCGATCTCGGCGACGGCGATGTTCCTCATCGTGTCCAGTATGGCCGGGTCTCGATGGACGAGGGCCGGGGATCGATTGTCAGCCAGCGGGCGGGCGCGGTGGACTGTGCGGCATGGACCTGCTCTTCCTCGTCCTCGTGGGCTTGGTGACCGGCGTGACCACGGTGCTGTTCGGCTTCGGCGGCGGCTTCGTGACGGTGCCGGTGATCATGTGGGTCGACGCCTCGCTCGGGGAGTCGGCGGCCGTGGTGTCGGTGGCGACCTCCTCCGCGGTGATGGTCGTCAACGCCGCGGTCGCGACCCTGGCCACGCCGCGCTCGGTGCTGCGCCACCTGCTGGGTGCCGAGCACCTGTGCGCCCTCCTCGCGGTGGGCGGGGCCGCGGGAGCGCTGCTCGCGGGCATGGCGCCGTCACCGCTGATCCACTGGGGCTTCGTCGGCTATCTCGGCGTGACCATCGCCGACGTCGTGCTCCGGCCGGGATTCCTGCGGCCCGCTTCGCGGACGCCCGCTGCAACGGCCTTCCCGATCCCGTCGTTCCTCGGGGTGCCGATCGGTGCGGTGGCCTCGTTCCTCGGGGTGGGCGGCAGCGTGATGACGGTGCCGCTGCTGCGGCGCGGGGGCATGCCGATGGCGGTGGCCGCCCCGCTGGCCAACCCGCTGACCTTCGCCATCAGCCTGCCCGCCCTGGGCGTGTTCCTGCTGGGGAACGCGGGAGTGGCCGGTACCGGCATCGTCGGGCTGATCGACGTGCGGTCGGCCGTGGTCCTGCTGGTGTCGGCGATCCCGGTGATCGTCCTGCTCCGCCGGCGCCCGCCCGCCGTCGGTGACACCGTCCACGCCTGGGCCTACCTCGGGCTGCTGGTGATCGTGATCGCAGCGGCGATCGGGGCCGGAGTCCACTGAGGACCCCGGCCCCGATCGTGCGGTCAGGCCTTGACCGGGGCTGCGGTGTCGCTGAGGTCTCGCTTGTAGGTCTCGGTGAGCAGGTAGGTCGAGACGAACGAGATCAGGCACAGCACCACGACGTAGCCGGCGATGGAGAGCGAGCTGCCGGTGGCCGCGAACAGGGCCGTGCAGATCATCGGCGCGATGCCGCCACCGAGGATCGCGGCGATCTGGTAGGCCAGCGAGGCGCCGCTGTAGCGCAGGCGGGTGCTGAACAGCTCCGAGAAGAACGCCGACTGCGGCCCGTACACCGCGGTGCGGCATGCCTGCACGACGATCCCGGCCAGCAGGAACAACCCGACCGACCCGGTGTCGACCAGCATGATCCAGGGCACCGCGAACAGCCCGAGCACCAGCATGCCGCCCAGCGACATGCCGCGTCGCCCGATGCGGTCCGACAGCAACCCGAACGCCATCATCAGCGGGATGTCGATGGCCGCCAGCAGCGCGTTCGCGCTCAGGATCGTGGTGCGCTCGTAGTCGAGGGTCTTGGTGGTGTAGGAGACGATCCAGGTGGTGCCGACGTAGAAGGTCGCGTTGGTGGCGAGGAACGACCCGGCGGCAAGCAGGATCGTCTTCGGGTGCCGACGCATCACCTCGACGACCGGCATCCGCTCGGCGCGTTCCTGCTCCTTGCGCTGCATGGCCTGCTCGAACACCGGGCTCTCGCTGATCTTGAGCCGGATGGCGAAGCCGACGACGATCAGCAGCGCGCTGCACAGGAACGGAACCCGCCAGCCCCAAGCCATGAAGGTCTCGTCGGACATGTTCGCCGACAGCGCCGTGAACGTCAGGTTGCCCAGCAGCAGGCCCGCGGGAACGCCCACCTGCGGCCAGCTGCCGTAGAAGCCGCGCTTGCCCTTCGGTGCGTGCTCGACGGCCATGAGCGCGGCCCCGCCCCACTCGCCGCCGACACCGATGCCCTGGGCGAAGCGCAGCAGCGTCAGCACGATCGGCGCCCACATGCCGATGGTGGCGTAGGTCGGCAGCAGGCCCATCAGCAGCGTCGCGACGCCCATCAGCATCAGCGAGCCGATGAGCATCGGCTTTCGCCCGAGCTTGTCGCCGTAGTGCGCGAACAGCACGCCACCGATGGGGCGTGCCAGGAATCCGACGGCGAAGGTCGCGAAGGCCGCGACGGTGCCGACCACGGGATCGAACTTCGGGAAGAACAGCTGGTTGAACACCAGCGCTGCGGCGGTGCCGTAGATGAAGAAGTCGTACCACTCGATGGTGGTGCCGATGAGGCTGGCGAGCGCGACTCGGCGCGCACTTGTAGCGGTGGCGGCCATTCCGGTCGTCCTCCGAGGTGTTGATCCGGATCGGTGTGACCCAGATAACTAACGGCGTAAGTTTTAGAGACCGTATCCATTGGGGCGAATCGCCACAAGGGGTACTTCCAGAGGGCGTCGGGTTCACCAGGAAACTTTCGGGAAGATGTTATTCGGTGCGAGTCCATGCATGTCCGGGCCGTCCGATCGGTTCGGTGAAACCGCAAGTGCGGAACGGGTTCGCTCGAACTGGTCCGGCGCGTACCCCTGAAAGGTTTTCGAAAACGTCTGTTTGACGGCCCTGTGGCGGACCCGCATACTCGCTCCGGCTCTCCCATCGGTGTGGTCGAGGGGATGCGGTGCCCGTGTCAGCGAGGATGAGAGCGCGCGGCTGCGCCATCGGTGCGGCGCTGGCGGCACGGTCGCGCGGCCGCCAACCCCGCGCTGGTCGAAGCCCAGGTCGACGCCGGGATGTGGGTGGGCAACCACAGCTACAGCCACCCGCACATGACCGAGCTGACACCGTCCGAAATGGATTCCGAGATCAGCCGCACCCAAGAGGCGATCGCGGCGGCCGGAGGCGGAACCCCGGACCTCTTCCGCCCGCCCTACGGGGAGACCAATGCCCTCCAGGCCGTCGAGGCGGCCCACGGCCTCACCGAGATCCTCTGGGACGTCGACTCCCAGGACTGGGACAACGCCACGGTCGACCAGATCGTGCAGGCCAACGCGACCCTCACCGACGGCCAGGTCATCCTCATGCACGACTGGCCGCCCAACACCCTCGAAGCGATCCCCAGAATCGCCGAAACCCTCCAAGCCAAAGGCCTCTGCCCAGGAAAGATCTCCCCACGAACAGGCCGAGCAGTATCCCCGAACGCCGAATAGCGGACGGCTCCCCAGCCCATCGCGAGCGGGCTCGTCAGGGGTTCGTCAGGAAGGGGTGGGTGTGGGTGAGGGCTTGGTCGGTGTTCCGCCAGGCTTGGCGGTGGTCGGCGTTCGGCAGCGAGACGAACGGTGTGCCGGTGCGGTCAGCGAAGGTGCGCATCGGGTCGTGCCAGGGGTCTTCCGTGCCCGCGTACATCAGGAGCGGCACGGGTGCGCGCGCCAGGGACTCGTGGACGCCCGGTTCGTCGCGGAAGGCCTCGTAGTTGGCTCGGAGCGCGGCCGGGTCGGCGGCGTCGATGAGCGCCGCGTAGGCGGGGTTCGCGCGGGCGGCCTGCTGCATGATCGGCCACGGGTCGGTGTCGGCCGGGAGGTCCATGTCGCGGAGCATGGCGTCGATCGCCGAGCTGAACCCGCTGATCGGGTCGAAAGCGCCCGCGACCAGGCGGGTGAGCCTTTCCGGGGCGTGCAGGGCGACGGCGTAGCCGGTGAGGGCGCCCAGCGAATAGCCCCAGAACGCGGCCTCGTCGAACCCGAGGTGGTCCAGCACCGTCGTGACCGACTCGGCGCGGCGGACCAGCGAGTACTCCGCCGCGTCGACCGGGGCCGAACTGCCGCCGAGTCCGAGCGGGTCGACCGCGATCACCGTGTGGGTCGTGGCCAGGACCGCGGTGTAGCCGGCTTCGGTCCAGCGCCTGCCGAGCTGGAACATGCCCGGGTGCAGCACCAGAGGCGGTCCGCCGCCGACGACCTCGTAGGCGATGTGCAGTCCGTTGCGGTGCGCGAGCGGCACGTGCTCCTCCTGAACCCGGTTGGGGAGGAGCATCCCACGAACGGGCTGCGGGGGTGGGAGTTTCGAACTCCCACCCCCGACAGCGAGAGGTGACGTCTACCGCGTTCCCGGTTCGTCCGGGAGGGCGAAGACGATGAGGGCGCTGCCGTGACCGGCACCGAGCATTCCCGGGAGGAACCCCTCGATCCACCCGCCCCAGCCGACCGGCACCGCGACGTACTGCTTGCCGTCGACCGAGTAGGTCATCGGGCTGCCGTGGTGGCCGCTGCCGCACTGGAACTCCCACAGCTTCTCGCCGCTGCGGGCGTCGAGCGCGATGAACTCACCCGACGGCGTGCCCGCGAAGACCAGGTCACCGGCGGTGGTCAGCACCGACGAGCACATCGGCCAGGTGTTGCGCCAGCGCCACACCTCCTCGCCCTTGGAGTTGAAAGCGCTGATGGAGCCGCGCATGTCGTCCGCGTCGACCTGAACACCCGCGCCCCAGTAGGGGATCCCCTCGCGGAACTCGCGGCGCCGCCGGGTGGCGGTGGCGCCGACGTCCTGAACCGGGACGTAGAACAGCTCGGTGCGCGGGTTGTAGGCGGCGTGCGTCCACTCCTTGGCACCGGCCGGTCCGGGGTAGAAGTGCACCGGTTCGCCCTCGGCGTCCGGGTACTTCCTGGGCGTCACCTTGCCGTCGCGGGTGATGGTGCCCCAGTCGATCCGGTCCACGTAGGGCGTCACCGACACCAGTTCGCCGTTGGTGCGGTCGAGCACGAAGAAGTACCCGTTCTTGTCGAAGTGGCCGAGCATCTTCCGCCCGTCCTGGTCGAACAGGATGTTCTCCATCGTGCTGTCGTAGTCCCACACGTCGTGCGGGGTGCACTGGTAGTGCCAGCGGATCTCACCGGCGTCCACGTCGATGGCGACGACGCTGTCGGTGTAGAGGTTGTCGCCCTCGCGGACCGCGCCGTCGAAGTCCGGCGCGGGGTTGCCGGTGCCCGCGTACAGCAGGTTCGTGTCCGGGTCGAACGTCGCGGTGACCCACGGGTTCGCACCGCCGCGCGCCCACGCCTCACCGTCGGACGGCCACGTCTCCGAACCCGGTTCACCCGGCTTGGGGACGGTGTAGCAGCGCCAGCGGTGCTCGCCGGTCTCCAGGTCGAAGGCGTCCATGTGGCCGCGCACGCCGAACTCGCCGCCCGAACTGCCCGTGATGACCATGTCCTTGACGATCAGCGGGGCCATCGTGCCGCTCTCGCCCGCCCGCACGTCGCCGATGGTCCGGTCCCACACGCGCCGGCCGGTCACCGCGTCGAGCGCCAGCAGGTGGGCGTTGGGGGTCACCATGAAGACCTTGCCCTTGGCCACACCGACACCGCGGTTGACGTTGCCGCAGCACAACGACACGTCGTAGGGCACGGCGTGCTTGTAGCGCCACATCTGCTCACCGGTCTTGGCGTCGAGGGCCCACACCCAGCCGTCCCAGCCCGAGACGTACATGACCCCGTCGACGACCAGCGGCGTGGCCTCGAACGCGTAGGTCGAGGCGCCGGCGATCATGCCCGAGGTGCCCGCCTGGAACATCCAGGCCGGGCCGATGCGCTTGACGTTCTCGGTGTTGATCTGGTCCAGCAGGCTGAAGCGCTGGCCGTCGTAGGCGCCGTAGTAGGTGATCCAGTTGTGCGACTCCGACCGCGCGTCGAGCAGCCGTTCGTACCCGATGCGGGAGACCACGTCGGGGGCGTTGCGGGGCACCGCGCTGAGCGTGCCGTGGTCGATCGCCTCGCCGGCGTCGACGTATTCAACGGTCATGACCTCGTTCCTCTCTGCGGGCGCGGCTGGTCGGGACGGTCGAGACGGGCTTCCGGCGGGACTTCGCCGAGCACCACGATGGCGCCGGTCAGCCCGCGCCCCTCGTCGTTGCCGGTGGGGGAGCTGTACCAGTAGTAGCCGGGACCGTCGAGGTTGAGCCGGGCCAGGCCCTTGGAGTGGTTGACCATCCAGATGAACTTGCGGTCGCCGTTGCTGGGCAGCAGCGCGCAATGGGTGTTCAGGTCGTCGTTGATCAGCGTCAGTTCCAGGTCTCCGCCGTGCGGGAGGACGAGAATCGAAGGGTCCCAAACGATTTCGTCCGGCAGGATGCGGACGGTCGCCTCCATGACGCCGTCGGCCCGCTCGGTCGCCCGTTCGACGTTGCCGGTGCCGAGCACGCGGCCGATGGTCGCGTGGTTCTGCACGTCCAGGCCGACCTCGTTGAGCAGTTCGGTGCGTTCCTTCGCCGTCGTCATCGGACATCACCTCCTCGTGAATCCGTTCCCGGATTGCGCCTGAGGAGGAGGTGGTGCCAAACAGACGCGCGAACTCCGTTCTGAAAAGCCTTCACACGATCACCTACACCTCGTTGTGCACGTGCAACACATGTTGGCGCGAGAGAACAGCGCTTCAAGCCGATCGAGTGACCGGCTCAAGGGGCCAAACCAATTGGCCTGTAACGAATCCAGACCCTACGCCGAGAACCGCGCGGCCAACACCTGAGACCGCTGGCCGGGGCGCCCGAACCGCTCGCAGGGCGGGTTCTACCGCTCAGACCGGAACATGCCGAGGTTCATGACCTTGTTCCAGGCGGCCGCGAAGTCGCGCAGGAACTGCTGCTCGTCGGAGGCGTAGACCTCGGAGATCGCGCGGAGCTCGGAATTCGAGCCGAAGACGAGGTCGACTCTGCTCGCGGTCCACCGAACGGAACCGCTCCGCCGGTCACGTCCCTCGAAGGTGCCGGATCGCGCAACCCATTCGGTGCTCATGTCGAGCAGGTTGACGAAGAAGTCGTTGCTCAGCGTTCCCGGCCGCGTGGTGAGCACACCCAGTCGAGAACCCCGGTGATTGGCACCCAGCACGCGCATCCCGCCCACGAGCGCGGTCATCTCCGGGGCGCTCAGCGTCAGCTGGTTCGCCCGATCGATGAGCAGGTGTTCGGCCGGCAGCCGCGTGCGCTCGCCGAGGTGGTTGCGGAAGCCGTCGGCCACGGGCTCCAGCGCGGCGAAGGATTCGACGTCCGTCCACTCCTGGGTGGCGTCGGTGCGCCCGGGCGTGAACGGGATTCGCGTCCCGGCCCGCTCGAGGGCCGCGCAGCCGCCGAGCACGATCAGATCGGCGAGCGAAACCCGCTTCGCACCGGCCTGTTCGGCGTTGAACTCCCGCTGGATCCGCTCCAGCTCGGCGATCGCGGGACCGGTCACGTCGGGGTCGTTGACCTCCCAGTCGCGCTGGGGATCGAGCCGGATGCGAGCCCCGTTCGCGCCACCCCGCTTGTCGCTGTCCCGGTAGGTCGAGGCCGAGGCCCACGCGGTGAACACCAGCTGCGGCACCGTCAGGCCCGAGGCAAGGACGCGGCGGCCGAGCTCGGCGACGTCGGCGTCGTCGACGAGCTCGTGGTCGACCTCGGGAACCGGGTCCTGCCAGAGCATCCGCTCGGTGGGCACCTGCGGCCCGAGGTAGCGCTGGATCGGGCCCATGTCGATGTGGGTGAGCTTGAACCAGGCGCGTGCGAAGGCGTCGGCCAGCTCGTCCGGGCGGGCCAGGAACCGCCGCGCGATCGGCTCGTAGACCGGGTCCTGCTGCAGCGCGAGGTCGGTGGTGAGCATCGTCGGGGCGTGGGTCTTGTCCGGGTCGTGGGCGTCGGGGACCGTGCCGTGGCCCTGGCCTTCGCGCGGGACCCACTGCCACAGCCCTGCGGGGCTGAGCTCCACGTCCCAGTCGTAGGCGAACAGGGTCTCCAGGAACCCGTTGTCCCACTGCGTCGGGTGCGGCGTCCAGGTCCCCTCCAGGCCGCTGGAGATCGCATCGGCGCCGGTGCCGGTGCCGTAGGAGTTCCTCCAGCCCAGACCCTGCTCGGCGAGGTCGGCGCCTTCGGGTTCGGCGCCGAGGTGGCGGTTCAGGTCGGCGGGTCCGTGGGACTTGCCGAAGGTGTGGCCGCCGACGATCAGCGCGACCGTCTCCTCGTCGTTCATCGCCATCCGCCGGAACGTGTCGCGGATGGCCCGGCCCGCGGCGATCGGGTCGGGCAGCGTGGCCGGGCCCTGCGGGTCGACGTAGATCAGGCCCATCTCGTCGGCGGCGAGGGGTTCTTCCAGGTCGCGCACGCCGGTGTGCCGCTCGTCGCCGAGCCAGGTGCGTTCGGGGCCCCAGTAGATGTCGGCGTCGGACTCCCACACGTCCCGGCGGCCGCCCGCGAAACCGAACGTGCGGAACCCCATCGACTCCAGGGCTCGGTTGCCGGCGAACACCATCAGATCCGCCCAGGAGATCCTGCGACCGTGCTTCTGCTTGACCGGCCACAGCAGCCTGCGCGCCTTGTCCAGGTTGCGGTTGTCCGGCCAGCTGTTGAGAGGCGCGAACCGCTGCATGCCCGAGCTCGGCCCGCCCCTGCCATCGCCGATGCGGTAGGTGCCCGCGGAGTGCCAGGCCATGCGCAGCACCAGCGGCCCGTAGTGGCCGAAGTCCGCGGGCCACCAGTCCTGCGAGGTCGTGAGGACCTCGTCGACGTCGCGGGCCAGCTCGTCGAGGTCGAGCTTCGCGAACTCGGCGGCGTAGTCGAAGTCCTCGCCCAGCGGATCGCGCGCCGGGTGGTGCTTGGCCAAGATGTCCAGGTTCAGCCGGTGGGGCCACCAGTCGCGGTTGTCGCCGCCCGCCGCCGGCTGGTTGCGGGTGCGCTGGGCGCGGCGCGAACCCACGGCCTGGTCGTAGGGCCGCGTGACGACGACGGCATCGGGGTTCTCCGGCACGGAACCTCCTTCCCGGCGTCTGCTCAGATGTCCAGCGCCCGGCGCACGGCAGGGGCGTTGCGCCGCGACACCGGCACCATCGT
This sequence comes from Saccharopolyspora mangrovi, assembly GCF_035320975.1. Lineage (NCBI taxonomy): Bacteria > Bacillati > Actinomycetota > Actinomycetes > Pseudonocardiales > Pseudonocardiaceae > Saccharopolyspora > Saccharopolyspora mangrovi. Next base: position 66,238 of record NZ_JAWLNX010000033.1, read on the forward strand.
GTTCGCACCGTCGTCCATGACCAGCAGCAACTCGCCCTTAAACCGGCGTTCGACCTCGCGGATCCGGCTCAGGTTGACCACGTACCGCCGGTGCACCCGCAGGAAACCGGCGTCGCCCTGCTCGTGCTCGAGCTTGTCGAGGCTGCCCGAAGCGGCCCGCAACCGGCCCTGATCGGTCGACAACCACACGTCGTTGCCCTCCGACTCGGCGAAGGACACCTCGGGCTGCCGCAGCAGCACCATCCGGTTGTCCCGCATCGCCACGATGCGGTGCGGCTGCCTCCGCGGGTCCTCCGCGCGCGGCAGCTGCTCGCCCTCGGCGACGCCGAACGAGACCAGGTTCCCGACGAGGTGCCCGGACAGGAACACCGGACGCATGCTGACCGAGGTCGGCTCATCGGTGAGGTGGGTGAAGATCTGCGTGGAGCCCACCCAGTCGGGGTTGCGGGAAGCCTGCTTGGCGGCGTAGCGGGCGGCCCGGATCAGCTCCGGGAGCCGCGGGTTCCACCGCACCGCCGGATCGGGTGCGGGCGTCGAACCGGGCACGCCCAGCAGCACGCTCGCGGTGTCGTCGGCGATCACCACCCGCCCGGCCGGGTCCACCGCCGCCAGCGACGTCCCCGAGCGCGACCGCGCGTGGTTGAACGCCGCGATCAGCTCGGCGCTGCCGTCCTGGGCGCGTTGCCGCAGCGTGCGCTGGGTGCGGGTGGCGGCGTTGCTCAGCCACGCGCCGGAGGCGCTCGGCAGCTCGCTGCGCCAGCAGGAGATGTTGAGCACCGCGATCGGGTCCTTGGTGACCACGTCCCGCACCGCCACGCCCGCGCAGGTCCAGTCGTGGAACGCCTGGCACCAGTGCTCGGCGCCGCGGATCACCACCGGCGCGTGCGTCTCCAGCGCGGTGCCCATGCCGTTGGTTCCGGTGGCCTGCTCGGACCAGCAGAACCAGGTCGCCAGGTTGGCCTCGGCGGCGAGCTCGCGGGTGGCCGGGTCGCCCCACTCGGCCAGCACCCGGCCGGTGGCGTCGGCGACGGTGACGATCCCGCCGACGTTGGCGACCTCGTGGGCGACCGTAGCCGCGCGGAATCCCAGCTCGGCGAACACGACGTCGTGTTCGAGCGTGTGGTCGACCTCCGCCACGGCCACCGGCGCCTCGGTGAGCCCGGGGTCGACGCGGTACTGGTCCCGGCACCGGTGCCACGAGATCGCCACCTCGGGCCGGACGCCCCGGATGTCGTCCTCACCGCGCACGAATCGTTCCCACGCCCCGTAGACGGTCGCGTTGCCGGGGACGCGGGACATCGGGTCGAGCCGGTGCACTTGTGCCATCAAGACCGCCTTTGGTCTCTCACCTAGCCGACCGTGAATCGACGGACTCCGCGTTGGCGGATCTCCTGCTTCAGGGTCTGAAACTAAGCTTATGCCTATTCCAGGACCAGCAGGCTGGGACGAGGGTGGCCGAACCACCCACGAACGGCGGTCACCCGACAACGAGCGGTGGGCGGTGGTGCGCCCCGAGCGAGGCGCACCACCGGCGATCAGTCGGCCAGCCAGACCGCTGCGTCCGGCGGCAGCCGGTCGCCGTCCAGCGCGTCGCTGGCCAGCAGCACCCGCGCGTGCGCGGGAAGCGGCTGCGGAGCGGCGGACATGTTGACCACGCAGGCGAACCCGGGGTCGCGGTGGAACGCCAGCACTCCGACGGGAGCGTCCATCCAGCTCATCCGGCCCTCGCCGAGCGCGTCCAGCTCGCGACGCAGGCGCAGCGCCGCTCGGTAGAGCTCCAGCGTGGAGTTCGCATCGCCTTCCTGCGCCTCGGCGGTGCGGTTGCGCCACTCGGGCGGCTGGGGGAGCCACGAGGCCGTTGACCCCTGCGGGCCGAAGCCGAACGGCGGGTGGGAGCCCGACCACGGCAACGGCACCCGGCAGCCGTCCCGGCCGCGCTCGGTGCGCCCCGACCGCTCCCACATCGGGTCCTGCAGGGCGTCCTCCGGCAGGTCCTCCACCTCCGGCAGCCCCAGCTCCTCGCCCTGGTAGACGTAGGCACCGCCCGGCAGGGCGAGCATCAGCAGCGCCGCCGCCCGCGCTCGGCGGGTGCCCAGCGCGAGGTCCGGTTCGTCGAGGACGAGCTCGTCCTCCCCGAGCTTGCGCTGGTCGTGCGGCACCCACTCGGTCTCGCGGCCGTAGCGGGTCACGTGCCGGGGCACGTCGTGGTTGGACAGCACCCACGTCGGCGGTGCGCCCACCGCCGACAGGCTGGTCGTCGTGGCGTCGACGACCTCGCGCATCCGCTCGGGGTCCCACGGGCACTTCAGGAAGTCGAAGTTGAACGCGGTGTGCAGGCCATCCGGCCGCAGGTAACGGGCGAGCCGTTCCGGCGAAGGGGCCCACGCCTCGGCGACGAACTTGCGCTCACCCGGGTACTCGTCGGCGATGCTCCGCCAGCGGCGGTAGATCTCGTGCACCTCGTCGCGGTCCCAGTGCGGGTGCGCGAGACGCTCCTCCGGGCTGTCGGTGAGGTCCGGGAGAGCGGGGTCCTTGGCCAGCCCGTGCGCGACGTCGATGCGGAAGCCGTCCACACCGCGGTCGAACCAGAACCGCAGGACGTCGGCGAACTCGTCGTGCACCTCCGGGTTCGACCAGTTCAGATCCGGCTGCTCGGGCGCGAACAGGTGCAGGTACCACTCGCCGTCGGCCACCCGGGTCCAGGCCGGACCGCCGAAGACCGACCGCCAATTGTTCGGCGGTTCCTCATTGCCGGCACCTCGCCCGGGCCGGAAGATGTAGCGCCGCCGCTCCGGCGAACCGGGCTCGGCCGCCAGCGCCTCGCGGAACCAGCGGTGCTGGTCGGAGGTGTGGTTGGGCACGATGTCGGGGATGATCCGCAGCCCGTGCTCGTGGGCGTCGGCGATCAGCTTCTCCGCGTCGGAGAGGGTGCCGAAGCGCGGATCGATGTCGCGGAAGTCGGCCACGTCGTAGCCGGCGTCCGCCTGCGGCGAGCGGTACCACGGGTTGATCCACAACGCGTCGACGCCCAGGTCCCGCAGGTAGGGGAGCTTCGACCGGATCCCCTCGATGTCGCCCATCCCGTCGCCGTCGCCATCGGCGAAGCTGCGGATGTAGACCTGGTAGATCACCGCGTCACGCCACCACGGACGTCCGTCGGATCGGTTGTGCTGCAACGGTTCTCCCCTTCCAGAAGAGTCCACTTCGGTCATTTGAGCCCGCCCGAGGTCAGACCGGCGATGATGCGGCGCTGGAAGATGAGCACGGCCACCACGAGCGGCACGGTGACGATCACGCCCGCCGCCATCTGGGTACCGAAGGGCTGCTCGTGGCCCTGCGCACCGACGAACTTGGAGATGGCGACCGTGACGGTCTGCATTTCCTTGTCGTTGACCATGGTCAGCGCGATGATGAACTCGTTCCAGGCCATGATGAAGGTCAGGATCGCGGTGGTGAACACGCCCGGCGCCGCCAGCGGCACGATCACCTTGCGGAACGCCTGACCGGGCGTGCAGCCGTCCACCATCGCCGCCTGCTCGAGCTCCACCGGCATCTGGCGGAAGAACGTCGTCAGGTTCCACACCGCCAGCGGCAGCGCGAACGACAGGCTCGGCAGCACCATCGCCTGGTAGGTGTTGATCCAGCCGATGTCGGTGAACAGCTTGAGCAGCGGCACGATCAGCGAGATCCCCGGGAACATCGAGCACGCGATGATCAGAGCCAGCACCGCGTTCTTGCCCCGGAAGCGCAGCCGGGCCAGCGCGTAGGCGGTGGTCATGCCGACCACCAGCGTCAGCAGCGTGGTGACCGAGGCGACCACGAAGCTGTTCAGCAGCGCCCAGCCGAACCCCACGTCCGGGGCGAAGATCGCGCGGAAGTTCTCCAGCGACCACACCGCCGGCAGCGGGCTGAGATCGAACTGGTCCGACGGGCGGCGGAACGCGGTGGCCGCCATCCAGTAGAACGGCGCCAGGCAGTACAGCACGATCACCGCAACCCCGATGTGCGGCACCCAGCGCTTCCACGAACGGGCTGAGGTCGAACTGCTCATCACGCCACCGCCTTCCCAGGTTTCCGCGCGGTTCTCGCCTGGGACCGGGCCTCGCCCAGCAGGTCCGCGCCCAGCAGCTTGACGAAGGCGAACGCGACGATGGCGACGTAGCAGAACATGATCGTCGCGTAGGCAGCCGCGGGTCCGTACCGCACGTTGGTGGCCTCCTGCCAGGCCAGCATCGACAGCGTCTCCACCGATCCCTTCTGCTGCCCGATGAGCACGAACGGCAGGTCGAACATCCGCAGCGAATCGAGCATCCGGAACAGCACCGCGACCAGCAGCGCCGGGCGCACCAGCGGCAGCGTGATGTGCGCGAACCGCTGCCAGGCGTTGGCGCCGTCCACCCGCGCGGCCTCGAAGACGTCGCGCGGGATCACCTGCAGACCGGCCAGCACCAGCAGCCCCACGAACGGCGCGGTCTTCCACACCTCGGCCACGATCACGGCCAGCTTCGCCGGGGCACCGTCGGCGCTCCAGAGCACCTGCGTGCCGAGCATCGCGTTGACCACGCCGTCGGAGGCGAAGATCCACCGCCACAGCAGTGCCGACACGGCGGTGGGAATCGCCCACGGCACCAGCACGCTCGCGCGCACGAGCCCGCGCCCGCGGAACGCCCGGTGCATGATCAGCGCCATCACCACGCCGAGGAGCGCCTCCAGGACCACGGTCGTCGTGGTGAAGAAAGTCGTGTTCCACACGGCGTTCCAGAACCGCGCGGCCGCGGGCCCGGCGAACACGTCGGCGTAGTTGCCGAGCCCGGTGAACTGCTCGCCCTCGACCACGAAACCATCGGCGTCGACGCCCTGGCCCTCGGTGAACAGCGACTGCCGCAGAGCTGCCACGATCGGGTAGACCACCACCAGACCGAGCACCAGCAACGTCGGCGACACCAGCACACCGGCCAGCCGCGCGGCGGCGGCTGCCTGGGGCGATCTCCGCCTGCGAGGGCCACGTGCCTGCCCGGATGTGGGCACGGCCGCGGTTTCCGCTTCTGTCGTCATCATCTACCTCCCCGGGAGAACCGGGGCGGCGCCCGCGAACGCGCGCCGCCCCGCGCGCTCACTGCTGTCCGGTCAGCTCCTGGAGCCGGGCCTGCAGATCGGCCAGCGCCTGATCCGAGGGCTTCTCACCGCGCAACGCCGCGTAGACGTGCTCCTGGATCACGTCGGTCACCTCGCCGTACTTGATGACCCGGGGGCGCGGCTCGGCGCCCTCGATGGACTTCTTCAGCAACGGCAGGTACGGGTACTTGGCCTGCATCGACGGATCGTCGTAGAGCTCGCTCAGGGTCGGGGCCAGCGACCCCTGGTCCAGCCGCAGCCGCTGCTGTTCGGGTGCGGTGGCGAACTTGATGAAATCGACCGCGGTCGCCTTGTTCTTGGCGAAGGCGGAGATCGCCAGGCTGTGCCCGCCGAGGCTGGACACACCGGGGCCTGCGACACCGGGCAGCGGTGCGACGTCGAACTTGCCTGCGACGCCGGACGAACCGTCGTTCTTGGCCGCGTGCGAGTACTGGTTCGGCCAGGCGCGGCTGAACACGATCTTGCCGTCCATGAAGGCGCGCCGGGTCTCGGTTTCCTTGAAGGTGATCGCATCGCGCGGGATCGTCCCGGCGCGGAAGCCTTCGACGAGCGCGTCCAGACCGCGCTTGGCCTCCGGGGTGTTGACCTGGGGCTTGCCGTTCGGGTCGGTGACCACACCGCCCGCGCCGTGCACGGCCTCGGCGAAGTTGACCGTGAGGCCCTCGTACTTCTCGTACTGCCCGGCGAAGCAGGACATCCCCGCCGCCTCGGGCAGCGCCAGCACCTTGTCGCAGGCCTGGCGCATCTCCTCCCACGTCGTCGGGGGCTGCACCCCGGCCTTGGCCAGGAGGTCCTCGCGGAAGTAGAGCATCGCGCCGTCGGAGGTGGCGGGAACGCCGTAGAGCCGGTCGCGGTACAGCGAGGTCTCGACGGTGGTGGGGACGAACTTGTCGACGCCGAACTGCTCCCGGGGGAGTTCGCTGATCCAGCGGTTCGCGGCGAACTCGGTGGTCCAGACGTTGTCGAGGTCGAGCACGGTGAACGCGTCCGACTTGGTCTGCGCGTTCTGCACCATCTGCTGGCGCTGGTCGTCGGCCGACGAGGAGAGCTCGATGAAGCGGACCTGTTCGTCGGGGTGCGCCTTGTTCCAGGCCTCGACGATCTTGGGGTTGACGTTCTCCTCGTCCTTGCCCGCCACGAAGGTGATCGGGCCGCGGCCTTCGAGCGCAGCTGACGGTTCGTTCGTGGACGAACCGCCGCAGCCTGCCGTCAACGCCGCGGTGCAGGTCAGCACTGCGGCGATCGCTAACCGATTTCTCTGTCTCATGCCACTCTCCATTGAGGACGCTTCGAGCACATGGGGGCTCCACCGCGTGATGCACCGGATCGATCCAGCAGCATCATGCGGTTCGTTCGGTATTCGATTCTTCGAATTGCGCCGGGCGTGATGGCCCGCTTTCAGATCGCCAGTGAAAGGCAGGTTCTACCTGCGCTTACCAGCCTCCTTCATCTCCTCACAGCTCCGCGGTCTTCCGCGGAGGAGCTGTGGACCCCCGCACCACGAGTTCGATCGGCACGGGCACGACGGTGTTCTGGCGCGAACCCGCAACCAGTTGGTCGATCAGCAATTGCGCGGCCGCGGCACCTTGCGCGCGAACCGGCTGGGCCACGGTGGTCAGGTCGACGTACTCGCTCATCTCGTGGTCGTCGAAACCCACGATCGACATGTGCTCCGGCGCGGAGCGCCCGTGCCTGCGCAGGGACCGCAGCGCGCCCATGGCGAGCTCGTCGGCGTAGGCGAAAACCGCCGTGGGCTGGTGGCTTTCGGCGAGCAGTCGGTCCATCGCGCGCTCGCCGCCGGAGATGCTGAACTCGCCGGGCACCATCCATTCGGGGCGCGGTTCGATGTCGTTGTCGTACAGGGTTCGCAGGAACGCCTCGCGGCGGACGATCGGCGCGATCGCGCCCAGCGGTTTCGGTTCCAGGCCTTGGATGATCGCGATGTCGCGGTGCCCGAGGTTGATCAGGTGCTGCACGGCCAGCTTGGTGCCGAGCCGGTCGTCTATGTGCACCGAGCTGAAACCCTCGGCTTCGTGCCCGACCAGGCCAAGCGGCAGGTCGAGCCCGCGCAGCCGGTCGGCCTCCTGCTCGGTGAGGTCCATCGAGAGCACCAGCACCGCATCGACCCGCCCGCGCACCGGCAGTTCGCGGAAGAACCGCTCGCGGGCCTCCTCATCGCCGGCGGTGTAGAGCATCAGGTCGTAGCCCGCTGCGCGCAGGACCTGTTCGGCGCCCCCGATGATCTGGCCGAAGAACCACCGCCACACGAACGGGACGACGACGCCGATGCAGAACGTGCGCCCCGTCGCCAACCCGGAGGCCGAGCGGGAGATCGAGTAGTCGAGTTCGGCGGCCAGCTCGGCGATGCGCTGTCGGGTGCGGTCCGACACCCCGGAGCGTCCGCGCAGCGCGCGCGACACCGTCGACGGCGACACGCCGGCGCGCTGCGCGACCTCCTCGATGCCGACCACTGGCCGCCCTCCGATCGCTCCGATGTCCAGATCGCGAGGAATGTACTGTGGCCTGCGTCTCGTGCGCAAGCGTTTGCGTTCACCCACTGGGAACCGCGCCCTGTATGGTCGCTGACCAGGCAATTCGTCCGCGCAAGCGCCGTTGCGAAGCGGAGGGAGCGCGTCCGCTGGCGTGCTGCGGGGGACGGGCCGGCGACGGGAGCGGAGATCCCGGGCGTGGGTAGGGTTCGCCGCATGGGCTTCTTGGACGTCGAGACGTGGCAGGGGAAGGTCTTCAGCGGGGAGTGGACGGCCGGGTCCGGGGGGACCTACGACGCCGTCGAGCCCGCTACCGGGGCGACGCTGGCGAAGGTGGGGACCGCGACCGCGGAGGACGTCGACGCCGCGGCCCGGCGAGCGGCGGAGGCCCAGCGGGAGTGGGCGGCGATGCCCTACGGCCAGCGGGCCGGGGTGCTGCGGCGGGCCGGGCAGTTGTTCGTCGAGCACGAGGACGAGATCCACGAGTGGCTGGTGCGCGAGTCCGGTGCGACCCGGCCGTTCGCCGGGTTCCAGACCCGTGCCGTGGCCGCCGAGGAGTGCTGGGAGGCCGCCGCGCTCGCCGCCCAGCCCTACGGGCAGCTGCTGCGGTCCAACCAGCCCCGGTTGTCGATGGCGCGGCGGCGCCCGGTCGGTGTCGTGGGCGTGATCGCACCGTTCAACGCGCCGATCATCCTGGCGATCCGCGCCATCGCGCCCGCGCTCGCGCTGGGCAACGCCGTGCTGCTCAAGCCGGACCCGCGCACCGCGATCAGCGGGGGAGTGGTGTTCGCGCGGATCTTCGAGGAGGCCGGGCTGCCCGCCGGGCTGTTCCAGGTGCTGCCCGGTGGTGCCGACGTCGGTGCGTCGCTGGTCGACCACCCGCAGGTGCCGGTGATCGCCTTCACCGGTTCGACGCGGGCCGGCCGGGTCATCGCGCGGGCGGCGGCCGACCGGCTCAAGCGCGTGCACCTCGAACTCGGCGGGAACTCGGCGCTGCTGGTGCTCGACGACGTCGACGTGGAACGAGCGGTGTCGGTCGGCGCGTTCGGCTCGTTCAACCACACCGGCCAGATCTGCATGGCCACCAGCCGGCACCTGGTGGACGCGCGCATCGCCGAGGACTACGCCCAGGCGCTGGCCGAGCACGCCGAGCGGCTGACCGTCGGTGACCCCTACCGCGATGACGTCGCGCTCGGTCCCGTCATCGACGCGGGGCAGCGTGACGGCATCCACCGCATCGTCACCGAATCCGTCGCCGCGGGGTCGACGGTGCGCTCCGGCGGCAGCTACGACGGATTGTTCTACCGGCCGACGGTGCTCTCCGACGTCTCCCCGGACGCGCCCGCCTACGCCGAGGAGATCTTCGGCCCGGTCGCGCCCGTGGTCCCGTTCGACGGGCTCGACGAGGCGGTCCGGCTGGCGTCCGGCACCGAGTACGGGCTGTCGCTGGGCATCCTGACCCGGGACGTGATGAAGGGCCTCGACCTGGCCGAACGCATCCCGTCCGGGCTCGTGCACATCAACGACCAGACCGTCAACGACGAGGCCGTGGCGCCCTTCGGCGGCGTCGGCGACTCCGGCACCGGCTCCCGGCACGGCGGAGCCGAGGCCAACCTGGAGGCCTTCACCGAAACCCAGTGGGTCACCGTTCGCGGCGAGATGCCGGCGTACCCGTTCTGAGGCAGCTGTCGATCTGACAGCGGGTTCGTGAACAGGACGGTAACGTTCGCCCGAACGGGTGTACACGGGCCGGTCCGAGTGTCATTTTTCGGATCATGTCGCTGATCCGCCGTCGGTCGTTGATCAAGGCCGGTGGGGTGCTCGCCGGTGCCATGAGCATCGGCGGGCCGACCGCCGCCGCCTCGGGTCCGGTGTTCGCGCACGGCATCGCCTCCGGGGACCCGACCCCGGACGGCGTGGTGCTGTGGACGCGGGTCACCCCGGGGCCGGACGCCCTGCCCGGTTCCGGAGCGGGCCCGGACTGCGCCGTGGACTGGGAGGTCGCCGCCGACGAGGGCTTCTCGACCGTGCTGGCGCGCGGAACCGCGACCACCGGGGCCTGGCGGGACCACACAGTGAAGGTCGACCTCGCGGGTCTGCCCGCGAGGCGGTGGTTGTGGTACCGGTTCCGGGCGCTGGGCGAGGTGTCCCGGGTCGGCCGGACCCGCACCGCGCCCGCTGCGGACGCGCCGCTGCAGCGGCTGCGGGTCGGAGTGGTGTCCTGCTCGAACTGGCAGGCCGGTCACTTCGCCGCCTACCGGCACCTGGCGGCGCGCGGCGACCTCGACGCCGTGCTGCACCTCGGCGACTACCTCTACGAGTACGCGCCCGGCGAGTACCAGGCCCGCGACGTCGTGGTGCGCCCGCACGATCCGCCGGTGGAGATGACTCGCTTGGAGCACTACCGGCGCCGCCACGCCCAGTACAAGACCGACCCGGACCTGGCCGAGCTGCACGCCTCGGTGCCGTTCGTGGTGACCTGGGACGACCACGAGTCCGCCAACGACGCCTGGTCCGGCGGAGCCGAGAACCACACCGAGGGAACCGAAGGCGCCTGGTCCGACCGCAGGTCGGCCTCGCAGCGCGCCTACGCCGAGTGGATGCCGGTGCGTTACGAACCCGGCGGTTCCCTGCACCGGCGGCTGCGCTTCGGCTCGCTCGCCGAACTGTCCATGTTGGACTTGCGCAGCCACCGGAGCCAGCAGGTGAGCACGCCGCTGGACCCGGGCATCAGCGATCCCGCGCGCACCATCACCGGCGATGAGCAGATGCGCTGGCTGACGGGCGGTCTCGCCCACTGCACCGCTCAGTGGAAGCTGGTCGGCAACCCGGTGATGATCGCGCCGGTGCGGTTCCCGTCGACGCTGTCGGTCGAGGAGCGCCGCGCGATCGGCGAGCTCACCGGAACGCCGGAGGTCCAGGGCCTGCCCTACAACGTCGACCAGTGGGACGGCTACACCGCCGACCGCGAGGAGATCTTCGCGCTGCTGCGCGAGAACGGCATCACCGACACCGTCTTCCTGACCGGCGACATCCACTCGGCGTGGGCGGCGGAACTGCCCGCTTCTCCCGCGAGCTACCCGCTGGAGGGCGGCTCGGTGGGCACCGAGCTCGTCTGCACGTCGGTGACCAGCGACAACCTCGACGACATCCTGCGGGTGCCGCCGCGCACCGCGTCGCTGTCCGTGGAGGGGGCGATCCGCGCCAACAACCCGCACGTCAAGCACCTCGACTTCGACTCGCACGGCTTCTCCGTCCTGGACGTCACGCCGGAGCGGGTGCAGATGGACTGGTTCGCGCTGGCCGATCGCACCGCCCCCGGCAGCGGGGCCCAGCGCTCCGCCTCGTTCGCCGTACCTGCCGGAACCCAGCAGGTGCACCAGGTTTCGGAGGGAATCCGGTGAAGTCGTTGAACCGCCGCAGCTTCCTGCGCGCCGCTGGCGCCGGTGTGCTGCTGTCGGCCGCGTCCCCGTCGGCGTGGGCCGCCGAGGACAAGCCGTTGCGCGCCTACGTCCTGGTCGTCGACGGCTGCCGGCCGGAGGAGATCAGCCCGCTGCTCACCCCGAGGCTGCACGAGCTGCAGACGTCGGGGGCCGCGTTCCCGGGTGCTCGCTCGCTGCCGGTCATGGAGACGATCCCGAACCACGTGATGATGATGTCGGGCCTGCGGCCGGACCGCACCGGTGTTCCGGCCAACTCGGTGTTCGACCGCGCCGAAGGGCAGGTCCGCACGCTCGACCGCCCCTCGGACCTGCGCGGTGAGACCCTGCTGGACGTCCTGCGGGCACACGGCAAGGTCACCGGCAGCGTGCTGAGCAAGGAGTACCTCCACGGCATCTTCGGCACCCGCGCGACGGTCCGCTGGGAGCCGGAGCCGATCGTGCCGATCAGCGGGCACGCCCCGGACGGGTTCACCGCCGAAGCGCTGGTGTCGGTGGTCGACAGCGCGGACCCGGACCTGGTGTTCGCGAACTTCGGCGACGTCGACCGCGTCGGCCACACCGACCTCAGCGGAACCACGCTGCGGGCCGCCCGCACGGGGGCGCTGGCCTCCGCCGACGCCCAGGTGGGCCGGTTCGTCGACCACCTGCGCAGCACCGGGCGGTGGGAGAGCAGCGTGCTGCTGGTGCTCGCCGACCACTCGATGGACTGGTCGCTGCCGCACCGCGTGATCTCGCTGAGCCCGGTCGTCGAGTCCGACCCGCTGCTGGCCGGTCGCGTCGAGATCGCCCAGAACGGGGGAGCGGAGCTGCTGTACTTCACCGGTCCTGACGCCGAACGCCCTGCGGCCCTGTCACGACTGCGCGAGCTCGCGTCGGCGACCGAAGGTGTCCTGTCCGTCCACGACCCCGCCGAACTCCGCCTCGGTCCCGAAGCGGGCGATCTGGTCGCCTACTGCGACGAGGGCTTGCGCTTCACGGACCCCGAGCTGGTCTCCAACCCCATCCCGGGCAACCACGGGCACCCGGTCACCGAACCCATCCCGTTCTTCGTCGCCGGTGGTCACCCGGCCGTCCGCCGCGGCCACACGTCCCCGGCCCCGGCGACCACGGCCGACGTCGCCCCCACCCTCGCCGCTCTCTTCGGCCTGCCCACCACCGGCTACGACGGCACACCCCGAACCGACGCCTTCACCCCCACGAGCACCTGAGCACACCCGGCGCCCGGCGAGGCGTGCGACTTCCCTTGAAGTCGAGGTCATGATTTCCGTTGAAATCGGGTTCCTCGGGACGTGACCAGGGCGGAGAGCGTGTGGACGTGGACTTCGAGGTCGTGATCGGTCGGGAGTTGCGTTTGCAGGAGCCGGGCGTGCGCGGGGACGCCGACGCCGTCCGGGCGCTGCTGCACCCGGAGTTCCGGGAGTTCGGGGCTTCCGGCGCGGTGTGGGACCGCGATTCGATCGTGCGGGCCACCGAGGCGAGCAGCAGCACCGACGAGCGCATCGAAGCCCGGGAGTTCCAGGCCACCCGGTTGGGGCCCGACGCGGTCATGCTGACCTACACCACGCACTACCGCGGCGCGTCGGCGCTGCGCACCTCGATCTGGGTGCGCGAGCGGGGCGAATGGCTCCTCCGCCACCACCAGGGCACCAGGACCGCGTGACCTCCCGGCGACGACGTCCCAGGTGAAACTCCCTCAGGTGAGGCGGATTTGGCGGTTGACGTCTTTGTAGAGGAGGTAGCGGAAGGGGCCGGGTCCGCCTGCGTAGCAGGCTTGGGGGCAGAAGGCGCGCAGCCACATGAAGTCGCCTTCTTGGACTTCGACCCAGTCGTCGTTGAGGCGGTAGACGGCTTTGCCTTGCAGGACGTAGAGGCCGTGTTCCATGACGTGGGTTTCGGCGAAGGGGATCACGGCGCCGGGTTGGAAGGTGACGATGT
>NZ_JAWLNX010000034.1:0-78647 GCF_035320975.1 Saccharopolyspora mangrovi
CGTGCTCGCCGGACAGCGATCCGCCGTGGCGCACCACCAGCTCCGCGGCCTGGCGGGTGAACTCGCGGAACACCGCGCGGCCGCGTTCGCTGCGCAGGTCGTAGGTGATGCGGATGTGCATGCACCCGGCCCCGAAGTGCCCGTACATGACACCGGTGAGCTCGTGGGCGGCCAGCAGCTCGCGCAGATCGGCGAGGTAGTCGGCCAGCCGCTCGGGCGCGACGGCCGCGTCCTCCCAGCCCGGCCACGACTCACCGCCCGACGCCAGCCGCGAGGACAGGCCCGCGCCGTCCTCGCGGACCCGCCACAGCGACGCGCGCTCGGCCGGATCCGCCGCTTTGCGGCCCTGGACCAGTCGGCCGTTCTCGCCGAGCCGGTCCAGCAGCCGGTCGGCCTGGGCGCTCACCGACGCCGGGTCGTCGCCGTCGAGGTCGACGAACAGCCACGCCTGCCCGTCGGGCAACCCCAGGACCGAGTCGGGGCCACGCCGGTGCCGCATCGTGGCCACGATCGCCTCGTCGGTTCCCTCGACCGCGGCCGGTGAGAACTCCAGGATCGTCGGGACGTCGCGGGCTGCGTCGACGACGTCCCGGTAGCCCAGGCACACCAGCAGCGCGCTGGCCGGTTTCGGCACGAGCTTCATCCGCGCACCCACCACCACCGCCCACGTCCCCTCAGAGCCGACCACGGCGCGGGCGATGTTGAACTTCCGCTCCGGCAGCAGGTTTTCGAGGTGGTAACCGGAGACCTGCCGAGGGATGCGACCGAGTTCCAGACGCAACGCCCTCAAGTGCTCCTGCACCAGTTCGGTCAACGACTCGACGAGCTCGTCCGCTCGAACGGCGGAAAACGAGTCAACGGAGTCGGTGGCCCGCATGCCTGTCTCAGTCGCGGTCAGTCTGGCGCCGTCCGACGTGACGAGGTCGATCTCCGCCACGTGGTCGGAAGTGCGCCCATAGCGCACGGAATGGTTGCCGCACGCATCGTTGCCGATCGCCCCACCCACCGTCGCGCGGTTCTTCGACGACGGGTCGGGCGCGAACGTGCACCGGCCGCCGGTGGCGCGCTCGACCTCGCGAGACAGGTCCGAGAGCACAACCCCCGGCTCGACGTCAATCGTCCCGCGCACCTCGTCGATGGCGCGAACCCGGTTCATGTTCCGCGAGAAGTCAAGGACCAGCCCCGGGCCGACCGCGTTGCCCGCCATCGACGTCCCACCACCCCGAGCGATGAGCGGCGTCACGGTCGCCTGGCACACCGCAACCGCACCAAGAACATCGTCCACGGTGCGCGGGAACGCGACCGCGACCGGTTCGACGCGGTAGTTGGAGGCGTCGTAGGAGTACTCGGCACGCCGCCGAGGCGACGCGTCCGCCGGAATCCCTGCCTCCGCGAGCACCTGAAGCAACGCCTCGGAGTCGCCTTGTCTGAGCGTTGTCGGTCCGGCGGCGATATCGGCCATGGGGTGAGTTTCTCTTTCGCGAAGGGCGGCCCGGTGAGCGCAACACGGGGCCGCACCCCGTGTTGCGCAGCACCATTTCAGAACTTGTGCAGCACCGCGCGCAGGAACTCCGTCGGCTCGACTGCTTCCACCGGGACCGGCCCCTCGTTGGCCAGGAACTCGTAACCGGTCTCCGGACCGTACTTCTCGCCGCCCGCAGTGACCTGTCCACTGATCTGGAACAGGATCTCGATGCTGGGGAACTGCCCGGCCTGGTACACCGCGCCAGCGTCCAGACGCACGAACCCGATCCGCAGATCGCGTTCGGTGAAGCTGCCCAGCCACTTCTCCCAGACGCCGTCTCCGCCCTGCGGGAACCAGTCATAGGCAGCCGGGTTGATGGCGATGACATCGGTGTAGCGCGGGGTCGCGAACTCCAACTTTCCACCGGTGGCGTGCTCGAAGATCGCCTCCGAGCCGTCCTTGGTCTGGGTGACACCGTTCTCGTCGGTGTAGTGGTAGAGGCCCTTCTTGAACTCACCGGTCTTGGCGAGCTCGGCGTTAGTCGCCTCGCGCTGGGCCACGCTCAGGTAGCCGGCTCCGCTGGCGCCGCCGCACTGCAGGACCATGGTCCGCAGACCTTCTGCGCGCTCCTGCGGACCGTAGTGGACGCTTTCGGGGAAGTAGCCCACCCAGCCCTGCTCCAGGACCTCGGTCTCGGTGTAGGGCAGCGTGCCTGCGATGACGTAGCGGATCTGGTCGAAGTTGTGCCGGTGGCGCGGGGTACGCCAGCCGCCGCCGCCCGTGAGGCCCATGTTCAGGTCGTAGTTGTTCGGCGAGCCGTCTTCGCCGAACAGCAGATGCTTCTGGTCGAGCTTGCCCTCACGCATGCTTCCGACGCGTTCGACGTCGGTGTCGGATGCTTTGCCCACGCGCATTAGTAGCTCCCTAGCGAAATCGATGTGCTCCCGCGGTGAAGGCCGCTGGGATGCGGCGTCAGGCCTGCTCGCTTGTCGTCGTGCATCAGCTCAGCTCTGGCCGCCGAAATTGACAATATCCTACATTGCGGGATATTGTCCACCAACAATCCAGTTGGCTCGACTCCGCGAGGACCGAACATGACGACGACTCCCCTGTCCCACACCCCGCACGACTCCGGAGTTCCGGAGTCGGCGCGGGACTTCAGCGTCGAGGAGCGGGTGGTTCTCGTGACCGGCGCCGCTCAGGGCATCGGTCGCGAGCTGGCGCGTCAATTCGCGGCGGCCGGGGCCTTCGCCGTAGTCGCCGACCTCGCCATCGACAAGGCGGAGGCCGTTGCCAAGGAGATCCACGACGCCGGCGGCGTCGGCCTCGCAGTCGAGGTCGACGTGGCCGACGAGTCGTCGGTGGCGGCGATGGTCGACACCGTCATCGAGCAGTGGGGCCGGATCGACGTTCTGATCAACAACGCGTCGATCTTCGCGACCATCGAGAAGGGGCCGTTCGACGAGATCCCGCTGGAGCAGTGGGAGAAGGTACTCAAGGTCAACATCACCGGTAGCTTCCTGTGCGTCCGGGCGGTGGCCGCTCACATGCGGGCTGCGGGTTTCGGTCGCATCATCAACATCTCGTCCGACTCGGTGACTCGCGGCGTCGGCAACTACCTGCACTACGTCACCTCGAAGTCGGCTGTGATCGGCATGACCAACGCCCTGGCGCGCGAGCTGGGCGGGCACGGGATCACCGTCAACTGCGTGCGGCCGGGCATGGTCACCACCGAGGTCGAGCGCGACCAGTCCCCCGAAGCGCGTGCGCGCGCGGCCTCGCAGCAGTGCATCCCGCGGAACATGGTCCCCACCGACCTGGTCGGCGTCATGTTCTTCCTGGCCACGCCGGCGTCGGCATTCATCACCGGCCAGACGATCGCTTGCGACGGCGGCTACACCCACAGCAGTTGACCCACCGGACGAGCCACGCAGTCTGAGGAGACCTGGCCCATGAGGCACTACCCGCACCTCTACATCGACGGTCGTTGGACCGAACCGTCCGAGCCCCGCGAAGTGGAGCTCGTCGACCCCACCCGCGAGGAGCCCTTCGCCTTGGTCGCTCTCGGCGGAGCCACCGAAGTGGATCGCGCGGTCGCGGCGGCCCGGCGCGCGTTCGAGAGCTTCTCCACCACGTCGCTGGACGAACGAATCGCGCTGATCGACCGGATCATCGACGTCTACGAATCACGCATCGACGAGTTCTCCGAGCTGATCGCGCGCGAGGTCGGCATTCCCGTCGCCAACCGCGCGCAGGTCACCGGCCCGGCCGAGCACATGCGGGTGGCCCGCGACCTGCTGCGCGACTACTCCTTCGAGTCCCGCGTGGGCGGGGCGATCGTGCGCCGCGAGCCGATCGGCGTCTGCGCGCTGATCTCACCGTGGAACTGGCCGGTGCAGACCGGTGTCATCAAGCTGATCTACGCCCTGGCCGCCGGGTGCACGGTGGTCGCCAAGCCCAGTTTGAACTCCGCCGCCAGCGGCGCGCTGCTGGCTGAAGTGCTGCACCAGGCAGGGGTGCCGGCAGGTGTGTTCAACCTGGTCAGCGGCACTGGGCGGGTCGTGGGCGATGCGCTGTCGCACCACCCGGACGTGGACATGATCTCCTTCACCGGCTCCACTGGCGCGGGCAAGCAGGTGGGTGCCGCTGCGGCCGGAACCGTGAAGCGAGTGTGCCTGGAGCTGGGTGGGAAGTCGGCCAACATCGTGCTCCCCGACGCAGACCTCGAACGGGCTGCTCGCTGGAACGTCCAGCGTTGCTTCTTCAACGCCGGGCAGTCATGCCACGCCCCGAGCCGGATGCTGGTGCACGAGAGCCAGGTCGAGCAGGTGGTGCCGTTCCTGGTCGACGAGGCCGAGCGCTACTGCCTGGGTGACCCGCTGGAGCCCTCGACGACGATGGGCCCGGTCGTCAGCGCGGCGCAGTTCAAGTCGATCCGGGAGCACATCCAAAGCGGCCTCGACGACGGCGCGAACCTCGTCACGGGTGGCCTCGAACGCCCGGACGGTCTCGAACGCGGCCACTTCGTGCGCCCCACTGTGTTCACCGGCGTCACACCGGAGATGCGGATCGCGCAGGAGGAGATCTTCGGGCCGGTGCTGGCGGTCCTGCCCTACCGGGACGAGGATGACGCCCTGCGCATCGCCAACGATTCCCCCTACGGGCTGGGTGGTTTCGTCTTCGGCCGCGACCGCGAGCGGGCCCGTCGGGTGGTCAACGGCTTGCGTGCCGGGCGGGTCAGCTTCAACGGCGCGGCTACGGACTCCCACACGCCCATGGGCGGGTACAAGCAGTCGGGCATCGGCCGCTCGATGGGCAGGTTCGGGCTCGAAGAATACCTCGAGGTCAAATCCGTCTATGGGTTCGATGACGAGGCGCAGACATTGCCGACTCTGTTCGGCTGAGACATCCGAGTCGGACAGGAGTTCTTCACATCATGAGCGACGAAACGACCCCTCTTCTGCGCAATCCCGTCAAGGAGAAGCTGGCGCGGGGCGAGTCGGTGTACTCGATGACTGTGCGGCTGGTGCGCACCGTCGACATCGCCGCCATCGCGCACACGGCGGGTTTCGACTCGGTCTACATCGACATGGAGCACAGCAGCTTCCCGCTGGAAGCCGCAGGCCAGATCTGCATGGCCTGCAACCACCTGGGCATCACTCCCTTGGTCCGCGTGCCCGGCCTGGACCCGCACCTCATCGCCCGCGTCATGGACTCCGGCGCGATGGGGATCGTCGTGCCGTCCGTGCAGTCCGCCGACGAGGCGCGCATCGCGGTGAACGCGGTCAAGCACGCACCGCTGGGCGAACGTTCCCTGGCGGGCGCGGCGCCGCAGCTGCACTACCGGTCCTTCCCGCCCGAGCAGACCAAACGCGAGCTCGACAACGCCTCCATGGCGGTGATGCAGATCGAGTCGTTGGCCGGTCTCGAGGCTTCCGAGGCCATCGCGGCGGTCGACGGCGTGGACATCCTCCTGGTGGGCGCCAACGACCTCAGCGGCGCGCTTGGCGTCGCCGGGCAGATGGACCACCCCTTGGTGCACGAGGCATATCTCCGCGTCATCAATGCCTGTCGGACGCACGGCAAGACAGTGGGCATCGGCGGACTGGGTGGGCGGCCGGACCTCATCCACCAGTACCTGGAACACGGTGCCGCCTACGTCTCGACCGGCAATGACATCTCGTTCCTCACCGCCGCTGCGGGCCAGAAGCGTCGGCAGTTCGCGTGATCAACATGCCACGACACAGGGAGCGCAAGTGAACATCTGCGTGTACGGCGCAGGAGCCGTTGGCGGGCACATCGCCGGACGACTCGCCGCAGGTCAGGCCGAAGTCTCGCTGATCGCGCGCGGTCAGCAGTTGGCCGCGGTCCGGGAGCGGGGATTGCGGGTGGAGACCCGCGACGGCGAGCTGATTTCACACCCGGTGGCCACCGATCGGCCGGCCGATCTGGATCCGCAGGACATCATCATCGTGGCGGTCAAGGCTCCAGCACTGCCAGCAATCGCCGAGCACGTCGGTGCGCTGCTGAAACCTGACGGGCTGGCGCTGTTCGTCATGAACGGCATCCCCTGGTGGTACTTCCACTCCCACGGCGGCGACCTGAACGGTACCCGTCTCGAAAGGCTCGACCCCAATGGTGCGCTGTGGGAGCACGTCGGGCCGGAACGCGCGGTGGGTGCGGTGGCCTACACCGCCTGCAGCGTGCTCGAGGCGGGGGTCATCCGCGCCGAGAACCCGCGCAACCGACTCATCCTCGGGCGCCCCGACGGGCAACCAGACAGCAGACTCGACGCTCTGGCGTCGCTGCTGACTCCGACCGGCCTGGAAACCAGCGTCACCGCGGAGATCCGCGACGCGATCTGGGCCAAGCTGATGATGAACCTCATCGGCGGTTCGCTGGCCGTCCTCACCGCCTCGCCCATGAAGAATGTCCTCAACAAACCGGCCGCCGCCGGCACGGCCAAGGCCATGGCAGCCGAAGGTGCTGCTATCGCCAAGGCCCTGGGCTGCGAACCGGGTGATCCCTCCGAGGGCCTGGCCAAGCTGTCGAAGTCCGGCCACCTCCAGAGCATCGCGCAGGACCTGCTGGCAGGGCGGCCCATGGAGATCGATGCCATGCTCCGCGTTCCGCTCGACCTGGCGCAACTTGCGCAGGTCCCGACCCCCAACCTCGACCTGGTGATCGAGCTGGCCACCCAGCGGGCCCGCGCCGCGGGCCAGTACCAGGACACCAGCATCGAAGGGTGAGTTCCATGTCCTCTGGTTGTCCCGTCTCCCAGCCGAACGAAGATTGGGATCCGCTTGCCGCGAAGAACCACGCAGACCCGACCGACGTCTACACCCGGCTGCGCGATGAATGTCCCGTTGCGTGGAGCGACCGGTTCGGCGGATTCTACGCGCTGACGCGCTTCAAGGACGTGACCGAGTCCGCCCTCGACTGGCACACCTTCACCAGCGCGCAGAAGACCCCGATCCCCGACGCCACCAGCCCGGATCGCCCGCCTCGAGCGCCCGCCGAGGTCGACCCGCCGTTCCACACGGCCTACCGGGACCTGCTCAACCGCTTCTTCACGCCCGAGTACATCCGTCGCATCGAGCCGGTGATCCGACGGACGGCGCGGGACCTGATCGGGCGGTGCGTGTCGTTGGGGGAGGTCGACGCCGTCGCGTCGTTCACCTTCTACATGCCGATCCAGGTCCAGTGCATCTTCCTCGGCATCTCCGTCGAGGACGCCGATCGCATCAAGACCACGATCAATCGGATCATCGACGCGGGTGCCGCCGGTGACACCGAGACGCACAAAGCCGCCAACGACGACATCTACGACTACATCTACCAGGTCCTCGCAACCCGCAAGAAGGCGCCGCACGACCCGAACGACCTCATCAGCGCGATGATCTACGAGGAGGTCGACGGGCGGCGGCTCACCGACGACGACATCGCCGGCACGATCCGTCTGTTCCTACAAGCGGGGCACGGCACGACGACCAACATGCTCGGCAGCATCATCCGGCACGTCGCCGAAAACTCGGAGGACCAGAAACGGCTCCGCAACGAGCCGAAGCTGATCCCGCAAGCGATCGAAGAAATGCTCCGGGTGTGGACGCCCGTCCGTCTCGTCGGTCGCAAGACCACGCGCGACGTCGAGATCGAGGGTCGTACGATCCCGCAGGGTTCGCGGGTCGGGCTGATGGTGTCTGCGGCGAACCTCGACGAGCGCAAGTTCGACCACGCCGACAAGGTCGACTTCGACCGCAAGCCCAATCCGCACATCGCGTTCGGCTTCGGCCCGCACCGCTGCGTCGGCGCCTCCCTGGCCCGCGAGCAGCTGCGCATCGCGGCCGAGGAACTGCTGTCGATGACAGACGACTTCGAGCTCACCGGTGAACCCGAGGCCAGCACCTGGACCCACCTCGGCCCCTCCAAGCTGCCCGTGCGGTTCGTCCCACGCTCGGTCGACCTGACCGGGAGCGTCATCCGGGCCGGGTACCGGGAACTGGTCATGAACATCGCCGCGGTGCGGGACGTGGCCGAGGCGACCCGCGAGATCGAGCTGCGCGCCAACGAAGACGCGGAACTGCCCGAGTGGACGGCGGGCGCGCACATCGATCTGGTGCTGCCCGGTGAGATCATCAGGTCGTACTCACTGGTCGACGGACCGTCAGACCGGACCTGCTGGCGCATCGCCGTGCTCCGCGAGGAGAACGGCCGCGGCGGCTCGGCGATGATCCACACGCTCAAGGCCGGCGACCAGGTCCGGGTCCGCTGGCCGCGCAACAAGTTCGCGCTGGAGGACGCCGAGGGCTACCACTTCTTCGCCAGCGGCATCGGCATCACCCCGATCCTGCCGATGATCGAAGAAGCCCAGCAGCGCGGGGTGCCCTGGCGCCTGGACTACGTGGGGCGGACCCGCGACCGGCTGGCCTACCTCGACCGGTTGGAGGGCCACGAGCAGGTACGGGTCCACCCCACCTCCGAGCACGGCCGCCCCGAGCTGGACATGCTCGTGGCTGCGTCGGACGAGCGGTCGGCGATCTATGCGTGCGGCTCGCAGGGCTTCCTCCTCGGCGTTGAGGAAGCCGCCGAGCGGGCCGGGCGGAACCTGCACGCCGAGTGGTTCGCGCCGAAACCCGGTGCGCGGCAAGCGGCGGCGGGATCGCACGAGGCATTCACCGTGCACCTGCAGCGGTCCGACGTCGACGTGTCGGTGCAGCCCGGCCAATCCATCATCGACGCCTGCGCCGAAGCGGGCGTGACCATCCCCGCCGCCTGCTTCGAAGGCACGTGCAGCTCCTGTCTGTCGACCGTGCTGGAGGGCGTGCCCGACCACCGCGACTCCTTCCTGTCCCCCAAGGAACGGGAGTCCGGCATGCTGATGGCACCGTGCGTCTCGAAATCGATGACCGAGCGCCTCGTCCTCGACTGGTAGCTCCGCTCGCACGGCTATGGGCGGGCCGCATCGGCGAACTGCTCCCCGCGGGTTGAACTGGAAATCTCAGTTCCGACCTGCGGGGAGCAGTTTTCACGTAAGGACAGTTCGTTTCCTATGGAGCAGCGTGCACCTGCGATGAAGTTGTCGGTGGGGAGCCATAAGGGTCAGTCGCGACCAGCCGTCAGGGTGTCGCATTCGGCGATCACTCCGCTGTACGACCTATGTCACTTTGATGGGGAAGCGGCGCTGGTTGAGCAAGGCGTCGAATCAGTCGGTTCTGTTCGAGTGTCCAACTTGACACATACCGGGGCCGGGACCACACACCGTGAGGGCCTGAGCCCAGTGCACTACCGAACTCAGACCCTCACGGTCTCGACACTCAAATACCGAGTAAAAACCAGGCCCACTTCAGCGCTGCGAATGGCCCCTTCGTCGTGCTCCCAGCGATCACATGGCGAGGGGGCGGTTTGCTGTCTCACGGATGAAGTACGCGCCGACGAACGGGATCACTGCGCAGGCCATAATCATCCAGGCTGGCGCCATCAGATTGCCCGTGACATCGATCAGCCAGGTCGCCACGTACGGCGTCGGACCGGCCAGAATCGCGGTCGAGAGGCCGAACGCGACGGCGAAGCCAGTGAACCGGATCCGGGTCGGGAAGGACTCCAAGTTCGGAGCAGCCTGGCACCCCGTGGCGACACCGTGCAGGAAACCGATCACCACCAGACCCGACACGGCCAGGCCAACGCTGTCGTGCAGCAACAAGGAGAACGCCGGATACGCCAGGGCCAGTTCCAGCACGCACAACGCGAACAGGAGCGGACGCCGACCGAAGCGGTCCGACAAGTAGCCAGCAACGGGCTGCGCCAGCATCGCTACGAGCACGGCCGCAGTCACGCACATCAGCGCCTCACCGCTGGACAGCCCCGCTTCGCTCTTCAAGAAGGTAGGCATGAACGTCAGCAGCAGGTACGCGGGGACGCTGGCAGGCAGGTTGAACATCGCCGTGCGCCCAATGCCCTTCCACCCAGCACGTGAGCCCAGCAGCGCGCGCAGCGGGTGCTCCACCTTCGCACCGGAGCGGGCGACCTCGTCGAACTCCGGGGTCTCACCGATCCGCGTCCGGATGTAGAGACCGATCAGGCCCACCGGGAACGCGATCAAGAACGGGATACGCCAGCCCCACTGCACGATCTGATCGGGCGTGAGCACGGCGCTGAGTGCGGCGACGGCCAGCAGCGCGCCGACCTGCCCGATGATCACACCCCACTGCAGGAAGCTGGTCTGCAGCGCACGTCGGTTGTTCGGGGAGAACTCGGCGACCATCGTCGCCGCTCCCGGCATCTCCCCGCCGACCGAGATGCCTTGGATGAACCGCAGCAAGACCAGTAGGACGGGGCCGGTGGTGCCGATGGAGCCGTAGCTCGGAATCAGGCCGATCGCGGCCGTGGCGGTGGCCATCACGAGGATGACCGCGGACAGGGTCCGTTTCCGGCCGATGCGGTCGCCGAGGGGACCCCAGAACAGCCCGCCCAGGGGTCGTGCGACGAAGGCGACTGCGAAGACGGCGAAGGTGTTGAGCATGCTGGCCGTGGAATCGGTGTTCGGGAAGAACACTGTGGAGATCGTCGTGGCCAGCGCTCCGTAGACGACGAGGTCGAAGTACTCGATCCCCGATCCGATGGATGCGGCCAACGTGGTCCGCCTCAGGGAATCTCCTCGCAGGTCCTGCAACTCGCCCGGCGGACGGGAAGCGACCTCGTTACCAGCCTCGTTGGTGGTCATCAGCAGTCCTTCACAGTTCGATGTAGACACTCTTGGTGTAGAGGTAGGTGTCCATGTGCGCGGCGCTTCCCTTGGAGCCGTAGCCGCTCATCTTCGTCCCGCCGAACCCGACCAGCGGATCGATGTAGCCGTAGCAGTTCACCCACATCGTTCCGGTGTGGACACCGTGAACCACTCGCAGTGCGGTGGACAGGTTCTGGGACCACACCGCTCCACCGAGCCCGTACTCGCTGTCGTTGGCGATGGCGATCGCCTCGTCGACGTCGTCGAACGGCAAGATCGACAGGACAGGACCGAAGATCTCCTCGCGTGCGATGCGCATCTCGTTGGTGACACCGGTGAACACGCTGGGCTGCACGAAGTACCCGTTGCCCAATTCACCTTCGAGCCGACGTCCACCGCAGAGCAGCTCGGCACCGTCATCACGGCCGACGTCGATGTAGGACAAGACCTTGTCCAGCTGGGGCTGGGAGACGACCGGGCCCAGCGTCGCGGCGTCGTCCAGGCTGTGCCCGACCCGCAAGGTGTCCATGAACGCCAGCAGCCGCTCGGTGAACTCCTCGACGACTGGCCGCTGCACCAGCACGCGCGTGCCCGCGAAGCAGATCTGGCCGGAGTTGGCGAACACGCCCATCGCAGCTCCAGGAACGGCCTTGTCCAGGTCCGCGTCCGCGCACACGATGTCGGCTGACTTGCCGCCCAGTTCCAGCTGCAGCTTCTTGATGTTTGAAGTGGAGGCTTCGATGATGATGCGGCCGGTCTGCGTCGATCCGGTGAACGCGATCCGATCGACGTCGGGGTGGGCCGCCAGCGCGTGCCCGGCTTCCTTGCCCAGCCCGGTGACGACGTTGATGACCCCGGCGGGCACCCCGGCCTCGTGCAGGATCTCGGCCACCCGCAGCACCGACAGGGACGCTTCCTCGGACGGTTTGAGCACAGCCGTGCACCCGCTGGCCAGAACGGCACCGATGATCCAGAACTGGCCGTTGAGCGGCCCGTTCCACGGGATGATCCCGCCGACGACCCCGACCGGGGCCTTCAACGTCATCGTGGTGACCTCGCCGGGGATGCCGTTCATCAGCGTCTCCCCCGCAATGCCTGCCGCCTGGGCAGCGAAGAACGACACCATCTTCAGCAGCGCCGGCTTGGTGTTGCGCAACCGCGAGACCGGGGCGCCCATGTCCAGGGCCTCGATCTCGATCAGTTCCTCGAACCGTTCGTCGAGGACCTGGCCGATGCGTGTCAACAACGCCTGGCGCTCGTAGGGCGTCCAGCAGCCCCACTGACCGTGGAACGCCCTGCGCGCGGCCAGAACCGCGCGATCGACGTCCGCCTGATCACCAGCAGCCAGCCGCGCCAGGACCTCACCGGTCGACGGATTGGTGGTGCTCAACGTCCTCCCGGACGCGGCAGGCACCCGCTCACCATCGATGAGGAGGTGGTGCTCGTCGCGGGACAAGAAGCGCTGGGCCTGCTCGCTCGGCGCGAAGTTCTGCTGGGTGGTCGTCACTGCTTCCCCTCTCACCTGATCTCCGACGCCGGTGTCAGTCGAAGATGAAAACGCCCTTGCCGATCTCGCGCCGCTCGAACAGCTCGTAGGCCCTCTCGGCCTCGTCCAGCCGGAACTCGTCGGTGAACAGCGACTCCACGTCCAGGCCGCGCTCGGCCACGAACAAGGCGCACTCCTCCTGCAGGTTCTTGCTGAAGGTCAGCGAGCCGACGACGGTCTTCTGCAGCTGGATGACTTCCTCGCTGTCCAGCTCGATCTTGCCGAAAACGCCCACCATGCAGGCAGTTCCCCATCGTCGCAGCGCCTGGACCGCCTGGGTGCGCACGGCCGTGTTGGCGCTGCACTCGATGGACTTGTCCGCGCCTTCGCGGTTTCGCGTCAGCTCGCGAACGGCGACCACGGGGTCCCGCTCGGCGGCGTTGATGACGTGGTCGGCGCCGAACTTCGCGGCCATCTCCAGCCGCGAGGGCTCCACGTCCACGGCGATGACCCGGGCACCGAAGGCCTTGGCCAGCATGGTCACGCTCAGGCCCACCGGCCCCTGCCCGAAGACGGCAACGGTCTCGTCGGCCGACAGAACGACCCGCTTGATCGCCCCGAAGGCGGTACCAGTCCCGCACGAGATCGCCGCGCCGGTCTTGAACGACAGCGAGTCCGGCAGCCTGATGAGCGCGTGCGCGGGCACCTTCATGAAGTCCGCGTGCCCACCGTCGCCGTCCAGCCCGCCGTAGACGGTGCGTCCCGTCGGGCAGAACTGCGTCCAGCCCGATCGGCAGTACTGGCAGGTGCGACAGCCGTCGTAGTGGTGGACCATGACCCGGTCCCCGACCTTCGCCTCGCTGGGCCGCACGGCTTCACCGACGAGCTCGACGACACCGCACGGCTCGTGCCCCTCGATCACCAGCTCGGATCCGGTGCGCTTGGGGCCGCGCAGGTGGTTGATGTCGCTGCCGCACATCCCGGAGGCCTTCATGCGCAGCACGACCTCGTCGGGGCCGGGGGCCGGGTCGGGAAGCTCGCGGACTTCGAGCTCGCCTTCGCCCAGGAAGTAGACAGCTTTCATGGTAATGCTCCTCAATTGTTCAGGAGGTGGAACGAGCCCGCCGCACCCGACGTGGGATGGCCAGTGGAGGGGTGTGGGGACCATGCGCCCCACCACCGGCCTGCTCAGAAGGCAGAGTTCTCACAGCTCGCGCTGCCCTCCGCCGTGGCAGCTCCAGTGGATCTGCGCCACCCACCGAACGAGCTGGCTGAGCTTGTGCGCCCGTCCGGCCAGCTGGCGACCGACGGTTGGCCGGCCACTGCGAGCCGGCCGGCCAACCCTGCGAGATCAGCCCGAGCGCGAGGAACCGGAAGACTGATCCGGCTCTCGCTGCGAACCATGCATGGCTCCAGACTCCTCACGCACATCGGTGTCACGGTCCGAGGGGATCTGCTCCACGACCTCGCCGACCGTGTTCATGCGGGCGACGGCGTAGATCAGCGTGATCGCGAGATACATGCCCGACAGGCTCAAGATCACTCCGCCGATCCCGTAGCTGGAGAACAACCAGAGGATGATGAACGGGGAGAAGATCAGGCCGACGCGACCGACGGTCTGAGCAAGCCCACCGCCGCGGAACCGGTAGGCAATGGGGAAGAACTCCAGAGCCGTTCCGTGCGCCAGGGTCAGGAATGACGCGGCCATGGCCACGAGGACGAAGCCGACGACGATCACCAGCGCAGGCTCGGTCATGAACGGGTAGATCGCGCCGAAGATCGCCGCGAGCGTCCCGAACAGCATGATGCTGTTACGCCGCCCCAGGCGGTCGGCGATGAACATGCACAGCAGCGGTCCCGCGACGTAGCCGGACATGATGGCTGCGTTGAATCCCAGGGACTTCGACACCGTCATGCCCTGCTCCACGAAGAACGTGGGCATCCAGCCGGTGACGGTGTAGGAACCGAACAGGGCGATCACGGTCAACAGCAGGGCCATCAACGTCCGTCGAATGACGGTGCGGGAGAACAGGACCGTGATCGGCACCCACTCCGCCTTCTCGTCCGTTGTGCCATCGGCCGACCGGTGCGCGGCCGGAGCGGCCTCGCCCTCCTGGGGAGTGGCACCGGACTCCCGTTCGATCCGCTGCAGGACGGCTTCGGCTTCCTCGTAGCGGCCGCGCGACTCCAGCCAGGACGGCGACTCCGGCATACCGCGGCGCAGCCACCAGACGATCAGCGCACCCAGCCCCCCGATGACGAACATTCCACGCCAGGTCAGCGCGGGAATGACGATCCAGCCGATGAGCGAGGACAGCGAGACGCCGAGGCCGCCGAAGATGCCGAGAATGCCCAGGTAGCGGCCGCGACGACCACGAGGGATGAACTCGGTGATCAGGCCGTAGCAGATGACGTACTCGGCTCCCATGCCGATGCTCATGATGAAGCGCAGACCGATGAGCACCTCCATCGTCGGTGCCATCGCCGCGAGGAACGAGAGGAGCCCGACCAGCGCCAGGTTGAACTGGAAGGCGAAGGAGCGCCCGAACCGGTCGCTGAGCCAGCCGGCCAGAGCCGCTCCGATCGCCAGACCGGCGAACGTGCCCGACAGGAACAGGGAGTTCAGCTCGAGCGTGGAGAAGCCGGTGGGCAGCATTGATGCCAGCACCGCGGACGAGATCTTGTTGTCGAACGAATCGACGAACATGCCCAGCCCGATCAGCAACATCATGCGCCCGTGAAACTTGCCGAGCGGGAGACTGTCTAGCCGCTGGGCCGCGTTGACGTAAGTGTTCACCTGCGCACACCTCCCGACCGTGCCGGGCCGAGGTCGCGGCCCGAACTCTCGTGGGCCGGGGCGCGGAGGGCGAACGAGGCCGGTTCCGCAATCGCGCCCGCGATACGAGCGCGCGCGGGCAGGCTAGGAGTACGGGTTTCGCATGGGTTCGAGCAACATTGTTCGTTCATGCGGCTTACTACCTTCGACTTGGTGTTCGGTGTGCGACAGCGCGAACACAACGGGGTATGGGGAACCGCTCCTTCTCGCGGATGGATCGTCTCGATCTGCGAAGCAACCGCCGACTCGGCGATGCGCCGATGCGCAGCTGTGACGGACGTCGCTCCCAAGGTGGCGTTGACGATATCCTGCATTATGAGACTTCGTCAACAGATCGTATTCAGGCGGGAGAACCGGCCGGCTGGAGCCGAGTCCGCAACAACAAGTAGAGGGCCCCGTGACCAGCCACGTTAGGCCCGTCAACCGGGCCCCACACACCCCCCACGCCGCGCTCCGCGGGTTCGCCGGCTGCTACATCACCTCAGGTTGTCCTGGAAGAACGAGGTCAGCTTGTCGAACGGGATCAGGTTGACGCGGTCGTAGAGGTCGACGTGTCCCGCGCCAGGGACGACCACCAACTCCTTGCGGTCACCCGCGAGCCGGAATGCCTCTTCGCTGAACTCCCGCGAGTGCGCGTTCTCACCGGTCACGAACAGCATCGGACGGGGAGAGATCGTCTCGATGTCCTCGAAGGGGTAGAAGTTCATGAACTTGCTGTTGCTGGTCAGCGTCGGGTGCGTCGTGGTGTCCGGGCTGAAGCCGCGGGAGGTCCGGTAGAAGTCGAAAAACTCGCGCTCGACCGGCGTCGACTGAGCGTTCAACTGCTCCGGAGTGCCCGAGGTGTACTCGGTCGGTCCTCCCCGGAACTCCACGTCGCGCTGCTCCGCGGCCTGCCGCAGGGTTTCCTGCCGCTGTTCCGGGGTGACCGAGTGCCCCAGCCCGTTGCGGTTCGCGCCACCCATGTCGTACATGCTGACCGTGGCTACGGCCTTGATGCGGGGATCGATCTTGGCCGCGCTGATCACGAAACTGCCGCTACCGCAGATGCCCAGCGCGCCGATCCGCTCCCGGTCGACGTAGTCCTCGGTCCGCAGGTAGTCAACCGCAGCGCTGAAGTCCTCCGCGTAGATGTCCGGCGACACCGCGTTGCGCGGCTCCCCGGCACTCTCACCCCAGAACGACAGGTCCAGGGACAAGGTGACGAAACCCTGCTCGGCCATCTTTGCGGCGTAGAGGTTCGCGCTCTGCTCTTTGACCGCGCCCATCGGGTGCCCGACCACCATCGCCGGGTTCTTCGCGTTGCGATCCAGGTTCTTGGGGATGAACAGGTTCCCGGTGACGTCCATCCGGTACTGGTTCTTGAAGGTGACCTTCTGAACGGTCACCTGGTCGCTGGTGTAGAAGTTGTCCGCACCGTTCGACATGTCCCCGGCAGGAAGGTTCGCCGCCGCCCGCGCGACGGTCGGCGCTTGTCCCGCGGCCTGCCCGGACGGCGAGCAGCCCGTGGAGGCAAGCACACCCAACACGGCGGCGCCAGCTCCGGCCACCTTCAGCAAGCGGCCACGGTTGAACCGGGTGGAGGTGCTCGCACTTCCGTCGGCGTCGAGGTTGGTCTTCATTCCTTGATGCTCCTAATCGCCCGAAGAACCACACGCCCGGCACCATCCGGGACGGGACTCGGGAATCGCTCATCGATTCAGAGGTTGACTGCGCACTGCTCATCAGCGGCTGCTCGTCCCGGGACCTCGCAGACGGACGTTGACGCTGATCAAGCCCGTCCCGGGACTGGCGACCGCAACGGACAACAGCAAGACAACCGGACCAACCGCGCACGTGGGAGTCATGCGTTGTCCGTGTACTGGCAGACCACCCCACAACAGGCAGAACGGTCGTACGGTGGTGGCCGTGCACAGCAAGGCTGACGTTCGTGAGTTCCTGTCCAGCCGTCGTGCCCGGATCACCCCGGAGCAGGCGGGCATGACGACCTACGGTGGCAAGCGCCGCGTCCCGGGCTTGCGCCGCGAAGAAGTCGCCATGCTCGCCGGGGTGAGCACCGAGTACTACGCACGTCTCGAACGCGGCAATCTGCGCGGTGTGTCCGAGAGCGTGCTCGACTCGATCTCCCGGGCGCTCCAGCTCGACGAAGCCGAACGCACACACCTGTTCGACCTCGCCCGGATCGCCAACGCGGGTGCCCGCCCGCGGCGCAAGCCGCATCCCCGCGTCACGCCCACGGTGCAGCGCATCCTCGAGGGCATGGCCAGCACCCCGGCGTTCGTCCAGAACGGTTGCCTGGACATCGTCGCCTTCAACCGGCTCGGATACGCCCTGTACTCGGAGGTGTTCGAAGAACCGGCACGACCGGCCAACTTCGCGCGCTTCGCCTTCTTCAACCCGCGATCGCACGACTTCTACCCGGACTGGGACGGGGCCGCGAACACCACCGTCGCCCAGCTGCGCACCGCCGTCGGCCGCGACCCCTACGACAAGGCTCTGACGGACCTCATCGGCGAGCTGTGCACGCGCAGCGAGGAGTTCCGCTCCCGGTGGGCTGCGCACGACGTGCGCCTCCACCAGAGCGGGCTCAAGCACTTCCACCACCCAGTCATCGGTGCCATCCACCTCGCTTTCGAGGCCATGGAACTCGCCGCCAACCCAGGTCTGAAGCTCATCGCATACAGCCCCGAGCCGGGCACGGCCTCCGAAGACGCCCTCAACCTCCTCGCGAGCTGGGCAGCCACGCTCGACCGCGAAGATCACGCTGCCGTTGATCGCAGCGAGGACACCCACGCCCCCTGACTGAACTTCCCGCCCCACCAACCGGTGCGACTCCGCCTCGGCAACGGAGAATCAGCGGGTTACTCCCAGTACCTCCACCAAGCGTGACTCCCCCGGGTCGGCCGCACTTGGTCCCATTGAGTTCGGAAACGTCGGCGCCCCATCGACGTGGTGCACGAAGACACCTCGAAGAAAGCGACATCACGACTCAATGGCCAGTGACACCACTCCGACCACACACCCGACCCGACTACCGCTCGTGACCTACGTGCTGGCCGCAGGCACTTTCCTGATGGGCACCACAGAGTTCGTCGTCGCGGGAATCCTGCCCGAAATCGCCACCGACCTGGGCGTCACTGTCGCGACCGCGGGCCTGTCGATCACCGTCTTCGCCATCGGCATGATCGTGGGCACCCCCACGATGGCCATCGCGACCCTCAAAATGCCCCGCAGGCTCACGCTCAGCCTCTCCCTGCTGATGTTCGCGCTCGGCCACGTCGTCGTCGCGACCACTTCGGACTTCGCGCTCGTGCTCGGCGCTCGCTTCGTCACGGCGCTGGCCACCGGCGCTTTCTGGGCGGTCGCCGCCGTGGTCGGCGCCAAGGCCGCCGGTCCTGACTCCAGTTCCCGTGCACTGGGCATCGTGCTCGGCGGCGGCATGCTCGCCAACGTCATCGGAGTACCGCTCGGTGCCTTCGCCGGCCAGGCCATCGGGTGGCGCGGACCGTTCTGGGCCCTCGCGGTGGTGGCCCTGCTCGGCGCGGTCATCGTCCACCGGCTCATTACCGAGGAGGCCGAGGACGGTCCGGCACCGTCGGTGCGGGCCGAGCTCGCGAGTCTCCGCGATGGGCGCATCTGGCTCGTCCTCGCCGGTTGCGCCATCGTGTGCGGTTCGTCCCTGGCGGCCTACAGCTTCATCTCACCACTGCTGACCACCACCGGCCTGACAGCTGGTTCCGTCCCGTTCGTCCTGGCCATCTACGGAATCGGAGCGTTCATCGGGTCCAACCTGGGCGGTCACCTCGGTGCGCAGCGTCCGTACGCGGTGCTGTTCGTCTCCGCGACGATGACGTTCCTCGTCCTCGCCTGTTTGTGCCTGTTCTCCCACCACACCGCGATCACGTTGGTGCTCATCGCACTGCTGGGCATGTTCGGGATGTCCACGAACCCCGTGCTGATCGGGCTGGCCGTCCGCTACGCGGATCGGGCGCCGACCCTCGCCTCCGCGTTGAGCACGTCGTCGTTCAACTTCGGCACCGCCGTCGGGTCGTGGATCGCCGGCTTCGCGCTGGACTCCGCGCTCGGCGCGACCGGGCCGGTACTCGTCGGAACCGTGGTCGCCAGCCTCTACTTCGTACCGCTGATCTTCCTTCGCCGCAAGGAACGTTCTAGGTCGAACGCGCAGCTGCGAATGCCGGAACCTGTCGCCTGACACCACTAGTCGGCTCCTGCCTGGCCGCACGCCCCCGGGTCGCCACAGTGCGCCAGGGGGCGTGTTCTTCGTTCACCGCACTCCTCATGAGGCATTCCGCCACGTCCATGAACGTCAGCCGTTACTGAGGGAGTCCCCGCGAGCACCCCCGTGAATGGACTACCTCCGGAACCGCGGATCATGAGTCTTGTCTCCCAACGGTTTCCAATTCCGTTCACACAGGCACGGCCCTTCACTCGATCTCGCGGGCTCGCGCCGGCCCACTCCCCGCCGAGCTCCGCGAGCAGCTACCTCTGCCGCCCGGACCGCGATCGCATTCCTTGACGCCACCAACCGCCGCCCGTAGCATCATTTCCAATATTGAACGGATAATCGTATATCTGAACGTCTAAAATCGAGGGGAAGCCCGGATGACAGTGATGGTGACGGGAATTGGCCACGTCGGCGGCTACGTCGTGCGCGATCTCCTGGACGCGGGCGAGCGAGTCGTCCTGTACGGCTTCTTCGGAGGCACAGGCGACCCGGCCGACCTCTTCCCGCCAGACCTCCAGTTCGTCGAT
The DNA here is from genome assembly GCF_035320975.1 of Saccharopolyspora mangrovi. NCBI lineage: Bacteria > Bacillati > Actinomycetota > Actinomycetes > Pseudonocardiales > Pseudonocardiaceae > Saccharopolyspora > Saccharopolyspora mangrovi. Next base: position 19,781 of record NZ_JAWLNX010000034.1, read on the forward strand.
CAGCTGGTCGGCGGCGGACTCCGCGACAAGACCGAGATCGTCGTGGGAGACGTTGCCGACCTGGACGCTCTTGTCGACGTGATGGAGCGCTACGAAGTCACGAAGGTCGTTCACCTGGCCTCGCTGCTATCCGCCGGTGTTGAAGCGAACCCGCCCCTGGCAGCACGCGTCAACGTCGTCGGGATGGCGAACGTGCTTGAAGCCGCATCGAGGTTGAACCTGAAAAAGGTCGTGTGGGCCAGCAGCGTGGATGTCTTCGGCGACGGATCCGCCGACGCTTCCGGGGTGGTCACCGATGACGCCCCGTACGACCCGCCCTTCATCTACGGGGCGACCAAGGTCATGGGTGAGCAGATGGCGTGGCGATACGCCGAGAACCACGGCTTGAGCATCACCGGTTTGCGCCTGACACGGGGATACGGATTCGGTGAGCACATCAAGTCTGGGCGTGGCGCAGGAAGCTCGTGGATGACCGGACTGCTCTACGAACCAGCGGTCGGGAGCGGCGTGGAGGTCGTGGTGCCCTTCGGCGCGCGCTACATGGACTTCCTGTACCTGGAGGATGTCTCGGACGCCTTCCTGAAGGCACTGTCACGAGTTGACCGCGGATCCCGCAACTACATCATCCGCGGTGATTTCCGCAGGGTCTCCGATGCCTTCGATTTCGTTCACTCCTTGTTCCCCGACGCGCCGCTGTCGACGGTCATGGAGGACGCACCGCTACCGCCCGGCTCTTCGCTCGCGTGGGAGCGCCGCTACGACGGATCTCGTGCCACCGCCGAGATCGGCTACCAGAGCAAGTTCAGCCTCGAGGACGGGCTGTTGCGGACGATCAACTTGAACCGCGCGTCGGTCGGCCTCGAACCCGTTGTCTCGCCCGAGTCCGAGGCAGAGGTGGAAGTGGTGGTTTCGCCGTGAACGACACCGAGATCGAGCTGAAGGAATTGCTCGCCGAGCGAGCCATCAGCGGGGTGCTGCTGACTTACTGCCAGGGCGTCGACCGTCGATCCTGGGATCAAATCCGGGACTGCTACCACCCCGGAGCGATCGATTCCCATGGTGCTTACGTCGGTGACGTCGACGGCCTGATCGCCTGGCTGCGAAAACGCCATGACCACGTCCTCTCGTCGGTCCACCACCTGTCCAACGTGTCAGTTCGTTTCACCGCGGATCACAGGTTCGCGAGAGTCGAGAGCTACTGCTTGAGCATGCAGGTGGTCGACCCCTCGAGCGGCGATGCGTTCGCCGGTACCGGAGACGAACCCGTCTTCACCGAAGTGATGAGCCGTTACGTCGACACCTTCGAGCACCGTGAGGACGGTGGGTGGCGGATCTGGCGCCGCGACTGCGTGTTCGACTGGATGCGGCGCCGCAACACCGGCGACTTCGTCGAGATCGACAAGTCGTGGACACCGGCACGACGCGACGAACACGACCTTCTCTTCGCACCGCTCCCGCCGACGGACCAGGAGCCGAGCGGCCGGCCCTGAAAACTCCCGTGCGTTCCACCAGTCAGTGAGCTTGCTCTCCGCCCGCCACCGATGGAGCCTTCCGCTGCGCCGTCACCCCGGCCTCTGGGCATTGGTCGAAGCACCACGGGCGGGCTCGCGAACCAGCTGCCCGGATCAGGCTGCTGATCCGGGCGGTCCGCCTCGCTGAGGCCGCGAGCAGCACCGAAAGACCTGGAACGAAAGCGTTTCCCCCGACCACACCAGTTGGATGTCATGGCCAGGCGAGGTTGTTCGTCCAGCGCCGTGAACCCCGGCAAGACAGATGATCCGGCGTCTCCGACTAGCCCGCGTGGGAGAGCGCGATGGCCGCTTGGCGAACATCGGCGGCGAGGGCATCGAGCTGCCCCGTCAGGCGCAGCTCGGGACCGGTCACGGCGATCGTCATGGTGACCTTCTGATCGGAAGTGGTGATCGGGCTGGCAACCCCGAACATGCCCACGGCCGTGCCCCCGAGGTTGAGCGCGTACCCCTGCTCCTTGACCTGCTCGAGCTCTTCGAGCGCGTTGTCCCGTTCTTCACCGACGACGCCGATTCGCTTGAAATACCCCTCGAGGCGGCGGCGAGGCATGTCGGCCAGCAGGCACTTGCCGCTGCTCGCGGGCCAGAGCTGCACCCTGCTGTTCAGCGGGACCGCCGCGCGCAGTGTGTGCGACGACTCCACCGACTGCACGTACACGACCGACTGGCCCACGAGCACACCCGCCATCGCGGTCTCGTTCCACTTGTCGCGTAGGCCGGTGAGCTGTTCGGTGGTCGCTCGCTGACGCAGCCCATCGGTCTTCGCGCTCACCAGCGACGGCGCCGCCGGACCGATGAAGTAGCGTGCATCGCTCTCCTGGAGATATCCGAGAGCCACCAGCCCCTTCGCCAGGCCGTGCACGGACGACTTGGGTGCTCCCACGGCATCTGCCAGATCGCCGAGCTTGAGCCCGTGCGGCTCGTTGCCCGCGACGGCCTCGACGATGCCCATGACACGTGAAACGGTCCGATGCTCGGCGGCTAGCGTCGCTGGGTCTTCGTTTGGCATGCTCGCTCAATCCTATGAATTCTGCCGAACCGGCTTCATGAACACGGGACGTACTGTTCAGCATATCGTATAGCGGTTCGGCAGAGATAGGACGCTCGCGCTGCTGAGCGCGGGCGCAGAGCCTCAGAGCCTGGTTTCCCCTAGCGTCCGCCCCAGCGCGGTTCCCGCTTCTCGGCGTAGGCCCTGCGCCCTTCCACGACGTCGGCTGAAGACGCGTACGCCTCGATCGGTTCGAACTTCGTGGCCAACGCGACCTCCAGAGGGTGGCCTGCGCGGGACAGGACCGCGTGCTTGGCCGCGCGCTGGGCCAGCGGAGACGCCGCAGCCAGCAGTTCAACCCAGGACTCGCCGGCAGTGCGCAGCTGATCAGCAGGAACGACCTCGTTGACCAGGCCGAAGTGGAACGCGCGCTGCGCGTCGAGCCGCTCCCCGGTGAGGATCATGGACAAGGCCACGCGATGGGGCAGCTGCCGGATCGCACGGTGGACCACTCCCGCCTCACCGATGATCCCGGACTTGACCTCCGGGAGGCCGAACAGCGCCGTGTCCGCGGCGACGATGATGTCCGCGCACATCGCGAGCTCGAAGCCGCCCCCAAGCGCGTATCCCTGAACCAGCGCGACAAGCGGCTTGCTGAGAGTGCGGAGGGGGCCACCGATTCCCGTCAGCCCACCCCCGAGCGCGATGCGAGGCGGCTGCGCTGTTGCGTCGGCACCGATGTCGCCACCCGCGCAGAAGGCGCGGTCACCCGCCCCGGCCAGCACTGCGATCCAGATGTCGGGGTCGGCTTCGATGGCATCCCACCGCGCAGCGAGCAGCTCATCGAGCTCCGCGTTGAGGGCATTGAGTTTGTGAGGCCTGTTGAGCGTCACGTAGGCAACGTGCCCGTCGACCTCGTAGATCAGCTCGTCGCTCATGGGACTCCTTGTCGTCCTCTCTCCGCTGGGCCGGCCGATCATTCGATCGCAGGAGCATCTGCGGCGTTGCGGGTGAAGACCGGGCGCCGCTTCTCGAGGAACGCAGCGACACCCTCCTTACCGTCGCCGATCGAGGAGTGCCACATGGCCAGGCTGTCTCGACGGTGAGCCTCGATGGGGTGGCCCGCCCCGGCACCGGCGTACATGAGTCGCCGAGTCAACGCCAAGGCGGCGGAGGACCTGTCTTTCACGAACGATGCGGCGAGGGAGTGGGCCGTTGGCAGGAGGTCCTCCGGTTCGTGGATCGAGCGCACGAGTCCCTTCGCCAGCACCTCTTGCGGGCTCAAGATGTCGGCCGCGTAGACCCACTCCAGCGCGGTCTGAAGTCCAACCAGACGCGGGAGGAAGAACGAGGACGCGGCCTCCGGAGTGATGCCGAGCCGGCCGAAGACGAATCCGATACGTGCCGCGGTCGACACGAGCCGGATGTCCATGGCGAGGGACATGGTGGCACCGATCCCCACGGCCGGCCCGTTGATGGCCGCGATGACGGGCTTGTCGCATGCGTGGATCGCCAGCGTCACCTTGCCGCCGGTGTCACGGACGCCGTCCTGGTACGGGTCCTCGGTGAGGTGGTCCCGCAGTGCCTCCGGCGTGGGAGCCGCGGTCTCGTCCAGCCCGAAGACGTTTCCGTCCGCGGTGAGGTCCATTCCAGCGCAGAAGGCGCGCCCCGCACCGGTGACGACGACGGCTCGCACATCGTTGTCGTCCCGGACCTGCACGAACGCCTGCTCGAGCTCCTTCGCCATGGTCAGGTTGAAGGAGTTCAGCTGATCTGGTCTGTTCAACCTCAGCGTGAGCACACCGTGCTCGTCCACTCCCCAACTGAGAGTCTCGAAATCCATTACTCGGTTTCCTCCGCGTTCGCTCGGCGACCTGGACGGGAGCTGAAGACAGAAGCGACGAACTCAGCCATCCGCAGCTCCGTAGACGGTTGCGCCATCCGGCACTCCGCGCTGCCGGTAATCGCCGAGAGCGGCGTCCCGGACGCGTTCCCAGTACTCCAGGTTCGTGAACGGCATGATGAACACGACCCGCCCCTTGCTGTTGCGGTAGTACGTGCTGAAGCCCTCGTGGCTCCACACCGCGCGGTCGTGGAGCTCATCCATGGCCTTGTTGTACTCAGCGGTGACCTCGTCGTCGGCGGAGATCGCTGCGATCCCTTCGCGGAGCATCTGTCGCAGGAGCTCTCGGATGTAGCGGGCCTGGACCTCCGCGACGTACATCACGCTTCCACTCCCGGGGAAGGAATGAGGGCCGCCCAGCATGAAGAAGTTCGGGAAGCGCGGTACCGCGACCCCGAGGTAGGCGTGGGGATCGTCGACTCCCCAAACGTCGCGCAGGCGCACGCCTCGTTCGCCGTAGACGTCGATCGAGTCGAGGAAGTGATCAGCCTGAAAACCCGTGGCCCACACGATCACGTCCGCGTCGCGGCGATGGCCGTCGCTGTCGATCAGCCCGGTCGCGTCGACCTCGTCGACCCCGCTGGTCACGAGCTCGACGTTGTCGCGCTTGAGCGTCTCGTACCACCCGTTGTCCAGGAGGATCCGCTTGCCGAACGGTGGGTACTGCGGGACGGCCTTCTCGATCAGGTCCGGACGCCCGTCGAGCTTCTCCTCGATGTAGCGGGTGAAGAAGCTGCGGTGCCGGTCGTTCCGCTTGTTGACCGAGTGCTTCAGGTCCGGCCACTCAGGATCGATGCGGAGGTCGTGGATGACCGAGTCGCCGAACTGCCAGAACTGCTCGAGCCAAGCCCAGGCGTGGTAGAGCGGGACCGATCCGAGCATCATCCGCTGGGCCTGCGGGATCTGCTGGCGGAAGAGCGGGAACGGCGCGACCCACTGCGGTGACCGCTGGAAGATGGTGACGTGCCGTGCCTTTGATGCGATCGCGGGTACGATCTGCTGCGAGCTCGCTCCGGCGCCGACGACGGCGACGCGCTTGTCGCTCAGGTCCAGATCTCCGGGCCAATCCGTGGAGTGGAACTGGATCCCGTCGAACGAGCCCATTCCACGAACATCCGGCAGCTTGGGTTTGTTGAGCGCACCCACCGCGCTCAGCACGACGTTGGCCGTGTGCTCTTGGACGACGCCCTCACCGTTCTTGGTCGTCACCGTCCAGAGCGCGGCCCCCTCGTCGTAGTCCAGGCGGATGACCTCCGTGCCGAAGTGCACGTGGTCACGCACGTCGAGCCGTTCGAAGACATCGACGAAGTAGTCGTGCAGCTCGTCACGAAGTTCGAAGTGCCTCGCCCAGTCCTGGTAGGCGAACGAGAACGTGTAGAGGTGACTGGGCGTATCGACGCCGGCACCTGGGTACCGGTTCACGCTCCAGACCCCGCCGATGTCGGAACTGCGCTCGAACACCGCGTAGTCTTCGACCCCGAGCTCTTGGAGGGTGTGCACCGCCGCGAGCCCGGCCAGTCCGAGACCGATGATGATGACCCGGAAGCCGTTGGGAACTGCGACAGGTTCCCCCTCCGGCTGATGCCGGCGCGTTCGGCGGTCGATCTCAGCGCCGAGCATGGGGCCGTACCGCGGGTCGACGTCCTCACCGAGGAAGAATCCGATGAGCCAGGCCATGTCGTCTTCGCCGACGCTGCCGATCTTGGGTTCCTCCCCGGCCTGCAACGCCGCGACGACCGGAACCGCGGCCTCGCGGATCTCCTGCTGCGCCCCGGCGGAGAGCCCGCCGTCTTCGCGGGGGTGGAGTCCCTTGATGCGCCGGGGGCGGTACCGATCATCGAGCCATGCCGCGTCACCGGTGAACTGGTAGACCATCATCAGCAGCGGCGGGATGTTAGCCCCCTGCACGGCCTTCCTGATCTCCGCCTCGGTGAGCACTCGCTCCGATCGCGCCGTGCCCACCCGTTCAACGCTTGTCATAAGCCCTCCACCTCGGTCCGCCTGACCCGGCGCCATGAGCGACGCCAGGTCACCACAAGCAGGCCCTGTTCAGCATTTCGAATGCTCATTCGCCATTAGGGATTTTTCAGGACGCGGCAGACCAGTGTCAAGCCTCGCGACAACGCCCGAGAGGACCCCGCGAAGCCAGCCGCGAGCACCCTTGCCCCCTGCACGCAACTTGGTTACCGTGATTCAGAATCACGAAACTCTGTTCCATATTTCGAATGGATTGGAATTCGGCGACCTCCGGACCAGAGGCGCGTCCAGCGTGGCTAGCGCATCCATCGGGTGGCCCGGACTTCAGGCGGTGAAAGGAGTGGGAAGACTCGTGAACGATTCGCTGAGTGGCATCGCAACGGCGATGAACGAGGCAGGAGCGAGGGTTGCGTGGCTGAACGACGTCACCGTGGCGTGTTTCGGTGAATCCGCCGCGCTCGCGGCGGCGGAGGCGACGTTGCGCCAGTTCGGTGCTCGTGTCATCGCAGGCGACGATGTTGGCGCCGAGGACCTGCGCGTGACCGACGTACTCCTGGTGGACCGGACCGAGTCGGTCCCGAAGCTGCCTGGGCTCGCATCCGGGGCTGCGGACGACTACGTCGACTTCGTCTCCGAGCGCAACCGGTCAGTGTGCGTGACGATCAGCCCGTACGGTGTGGCCGGCGATCGTGCCAACGCCGTTGGCAGCGAGTTCTCGGTCGAGGCATCAGGGGGATTCCTCGCTCACGCTCGCTTCGACGAGTCCCTCCCCCCTACCGTGACCCCGGGTTCCCTCGGCCTCCGCATGGTGGGCGTCGCCGCTGCTGTCGCAGCGCTGCACGGCCTGCACTCCTTGCGCGCCGACGGCGAACCCGTGCACGCCGACGTCTCGGCGCAGGCCGTGCTGATCGCCACCGGCCTGGCACTGGAGATGGGCCACGTCCTGGCCGACTGCCCCGGCGAAGGCGGAAGCATCCGCTACGGAGCCCCCACCGGCTTCTTCAAGTGCAAAGACGGTTTCGTCTACGTCTGCGTTCTCGAGCAGCACCAGTGGGCGGGGTTCCGCCGCGCTTTGGCACCGCTGCTCGACTCCATCCCGACTCTGGAGGAAGGACGCGACCGCCCCGACGAGGTCAACGACGCCGCGTCGCGGTGGGTCAGCGATCAGTGCGCAGCCGACGTCGAGAAGGCACTCCAGGAAGCCGGCGTCCCCGCCACTGCGGTCAACTCCGTCTCCACCTTCATCGAACGAACCCTGGACAGCGAGCGCCCCTCCGGCTTCGCGTCGAGCGAGGCGCCGCCCCTACCGGCGGTGGTTCGGGAAGTACCCGGCAAGACCCCAACGCCCAGGGTCGCCGGAATGGTGCCGCTGGCGGACCTCCGAGTGCTCGACGCCGGAAACGTGCTGGCCGTACCGCTGGGTGCCGCCTGGTTGGGCGCGATGGGTGCGCAGGTGACCAAGCTCGAAGACCCGGAACGTCTTGACGTCTATCGCCGCCGCGGGCCGTTCGCCAACGGAGAGCCCGGGTTGAACCGCAGCGGCTACTTCAACCACATCAACCACAGCAAGACAACGCTGGACGTCAGCGTCGATGCCAACGGCAGCTCCCTTGACCCGACAAGGTTCGACGTCGTGATTCAGAACGTCACGGATCGGCGCGCGCGCTTGGTCGGCATCGACCCGGACACCGTGACGTCCCACGAGAGCCCGGCACTCTCCCTGGTCTCCAGTGGTTTCGGCCGCATCGGGCCGTGGTCGGACTACCGCGCTTACGGCCACAACGTGCACGCCTTCTCAGGCGTGACCGCATCGACTCAGAACCCGCTCGGCAAGATGGCCGACATGGGCGTGCCCGTGGCCGACGTGCTCACGAGCGTCGCCCTCAACGCCTGGGTTCTGGCCTGGGCGCTGGCACCAGTACGCGAGTCCAGTCTTGCCGTGGACATCTCGATGGCGGAACTCATGGCAGCCCAACTGGTCGAACTGGTGACCGTCGACGTCGACGACGCGTATCGCGCCCCGCCTGTCGGAGGCGACGTCTTCGTCCGCCTTCCCGGCGCGAACGACCTGGTCGCCGTGTCACTGCGCGATTCGAACGATGTCGCATCGTTCGAATCGCTGGTCGGAATGCCGGTGCCCGCTCTCGTCCGGAGGGGCGAGCTCATCGACGTCCAGGCGCGCGATGGCATTTCCACCGTCGCAGACCTGGACGAACGGCTGCGCGAGATCGGCGTGCCCTCGGCACTGGTGCTGACAGCGGCTGAGCTTTCGGCCGATCCGTTCCTGCGCTCGACCGGCCTGTTGCAACGAGTCACGAGCACGACGCTCGGCGGCTACGACGTGGTCGGGCTGCCGTGGCACTTCCTCGGCCGGGGCCGAGCGCCTCTGTCGGCCGCGCCAGAGCGCTGACGCGACCGGACCGCTTGGCACGCACACTCACCATTACCGCTGGAAGAGAACGACATTCGATGATCAAAACCAGATTCACGCGTGATTTTGAAATCGACCACCCGATCGTGTGCGGCGGCATGGTCGGAGTCGGCACCGCGGAACTGATCGCCGCAGTGGCGAACGCCGGCGCCCTGGGATTCTTGTCGGCCCTGACACAGCCGACACCAGCCCTCCTCGACGAGGAGATCCGGCGAACCAAATCGATGACGGATCGCCCATTCGGCGTCAACCTGACGATCCTGCCGACGATCAAGCCAGTTCCCTACGACGAGTACCGGCAGGTGATCCTGGACAACGGAATCCGGTACGTGGAGACCGCCGGCGCCAATCCGTCCTCCCACCTGCCCTCTCTCAAGAGGGCGGGTGTGAAGGTGATCCACAAAGCGGTCGCGGTGAGGCACTCGCTGTCGGCCCAGCGCATGGGTGTGGACGCCATCTCGGTTGACGGCTTCGAGTGCGCAGGGCACCCGGGCGAGGACGATGTTCCCGGGCTCGTGCTGATCCCGGCCGTCGCCGCCGACGTGGACCTTCCGATCATCGCCTCCGGCGGGTTCGCGACAGGATCCGGGCTGGCAGCCGCCCTGGCTCTGGGTGCCCATGCCATCAACATGGGGACCCGTTTCGTCGCGACAGTCGAATCGTCCGTGCACGAGAACGTCAAGCGCCAGATCGTCGCCAACACCGAGCGGGACACGAACCTGGTCTTCCGCAAGTTCCGCAACACGGCACGGGTCGCGAAGAACGCCATCTCGGAGCGGATCCGAGAGATCGAGCAGGAACCCGACTCGAGCTTCGACGACATCGCAGAGCTGGCCTCCGGCGCCCGCGGGCGCGAGAGCGTTCTGGCGCAGGGACGCATGGACGACGGGATGTGGTGGGCCGGGCAGTCACAGGCGCTCATCAACGAGGTGCTCACGTGCCAGCAAGTAGTCGACAACATCATCAACGAGGCGGAGGAGCTCATCCGGGACAGGATGCCGGCAATGGCGACCCGCTCAGCACGATTGACGAGTTAGAAGCGAAGCCCTGCTCCGCACGTGGCGGAAAGACGCCCTGCGGACCCAATGCACTCGTTGGTTAGGAGTAGAACAGATGCCTGCGGCCACAGCGGAACCCGCGTTCACTAACATCAGACTAGAGCACACCAAGCCCATCTCATGGATCGTCTTCAATCGCCCCGACAAAGCGAATGCTCTTTCCAACGAGCTGCTCGAGGAGTTCTCCCGAGCTCTGGAATGGCTTCGCGAGAACGGGGAGCCGGTCATCGCGATCCGTGGAGAAGGAAAGGGCTTCAGCGCAGGCTACGACCTGGGCCAGGTCGCACCGGACGGTGCGGTCGATCCCGTGGCCGATCGTGCTCGCATGCGGCGCAACTTGGACCGCTACATCGCGATGTGGGACCACCCGAAGCCGATCATCGCCGCGGTCCACGGCTACTGCATCGCGGGAGCCACGCAGATCGTGACCCTGACCGACATCACCATCGTCACCGAGGACGCCAAGCTCGGGCTCGTCACGGTGCCTGTCGGCGCCGGGTACGTCTCGCCGGTCTGGTCGACCCTGGTCGGTCCCAAACGCGCCAAGGAGCTGACCTTCGTACCCGGCAACAGCATCGACGGACGAACCGCAGTGGAATGGGGATGGGCGAACCACGCGGTGCCTGCAGACCGGCTCATCAAATCCGTGCAGTCGCTCGCAGAACGGATCGCTCTGACACCGCCCGATCTGCTGGCCTTGAAGAAGGCATCGGTCAACCAAGCCATGAACGCGATGGGAACGCGTCAGGCGCTGGCAGCTCCGCCGGAATACGACGCCATCGCACACACCGCGGAGAGCGTGAAAGCGGTCAAATCGCACATCGCGAGAGACGGGCTGAAAGCCGTCATCGAGACCTATCGCGTCCCGTCGACAATGAACATATCGAAGCAGGACGAGCAGTGAGCCGCGGAGCGCGGCGCCTCCGGCCCATGAGCAAGCAGGCGTTCGAGCCGGAGACGTCACGCTCCGCACCGGTTTCCTGAGGCCGGATAAACGCGCTGAATTCACCCTCCGGTAACGCAGATCAACGAAGTTTTCTGCCCCCAAAGGCAATCGCGTGAGCCTTGACACGGATGACCCAGCGTCGTAGCGTTTCCCCATACCGAACGGCCATTCTGAAATACGAATGCGCGAGCGGCCTGTTCCGCACCTGGACAGCTCGCCGCTACAGCACACGACGACACCCTGTCGTGGGATCTTGGGCCAGCACTCTCTTCAGCCGCGACGGACACCGAACTCCTAGGTGTTGACCGTGAGAAAACATCTGCGGCGAATCGGAAGGCATGATGAGCACGATCGAGATTCAAGGTCGAATTGACGATCAAGCGAAGCAAAGCAGACGAGCTGCCGCCGCAGCGGTCTTCGGAAGCACGCTCGAATTCTACGAGTTCAACATCTACGCCTCAGCCTCGGCACTCGTCTTCGGCCAGGTGTTCTTCCCAGACTCCACTCCCGTCGTGGGAACACTGCTGTCACTGGCGACCTTTGGCATCGCATTCGCGGTGCGACCACTATCGGCCATGGTTCTCGGTCATTTCGGGGAGAGGCTAGGCCGCAAGACCATGCTGATGCTCACCCTCGGACTGATGGGCGGCGCCACGTTCGGAATCGGCTGCCTTCCCGACTACAACACGATCGGTTACTGGGCCCCGGCGCTCCTCGTCTTCCTGCGTTTCGTGCAAGGTTTCTCCGCCGCAGGAGAGCAACCCGGCGCCGGCGTGCTGGCCCTGGAACACGCACCGGAGGGGCGCCGCGCGTTCTACACATCGTGGATGCCCGCGGGGTCGCAACTGGGCTTCGGCATCGCAACACTGGTTTTCCTCGGCGTCGCAACGCTTCCCGATGAAGACCTCTTCTCATGGGGCTGGCGGGTCCCCTTCTGGGCCAGTGCACTCATCGTCATCATCGCCTACGTCATCCGGCACCGAGTGCAGGAACCTGAGGTCTACGCCGAGAAGCGCGAGAAGAACGAGATCCCCGCTTACCCCATCGCGACGCTCTTCCGCACGCACCGCGCTGCGACCGCACGTGTGATCATCTGCGCTCTCGAGGCCGTCATCTACAGCGTCTACGCCGCATTCGCGCTCGCCTTCGCGACCAGCGTCGGCGTTCCCCGGACCACCATGCTGCTCGTGGCCGTAGTCGGCTGCGCGGTCGCCGTCTGCATGTACCCGGTGTGGGCACTGCTCGCCGACCGCATCGGACGGAAGCCCGTCTTCATCTTCGGGCTCCTGGGCTCTGGGGCCTCTGTGCTCTTCTACTTCTGGGCGATCAGCACTGCGACGATTCCGCTCATCTTCATCGGCGCGATTCTCCTCATCGGGGTCTTCTACTCGGCCGTGGACGGCATCTTCCCGTCCTTCTTCGCTGAAATGTTCAACACCCGGGTGCGTTTCACCGGGGTCGTGGTCGGTACGCAGCTGGGGTTCACGGCAGCTGGATTCGCTCCCTCGATCGCCTGGTCACTCGTCGGCGATGACGCAACGCACTGGCTGCCGGTCGCGCTCATGGTGGTGGTCGTGTGCCTCATCGCGGCCGCGGCGGCGGTCACCGCCCGGGAGACGTACCGGACGCCGCTGGACGAACTCGGCAATCCGGTCGGCAAGTAGCCCGGCCTTCCCCGTCTCACCACGTCAACGAGGATGGAATGGTTTGGGAATGAAGGTAGGCGACCTGCAGATCGTGCCGATTCTGGATGGCCACAGCTATGACCCGATCGACACGCTGCTCGTGCACGAATCCGGCGACCGGTGGGACTGCCCGGAACATCCGCTGGACGCCCGCGGACGCATTGAGATGACCATCGGCGGCTTCCTGATCAAAACTGGAAAGCGGACCATCCTGGTCGACACCGGGATCGGCCCGGTCGTCGAGGACGACGTCCAGTGCGGCTCACTCCCCCAACGCTTGCAGGAACAGGGTGTGCACCCAGCGGACGTCACCGACGTACTCTTCACCCACCTGCATCACGATCACGTCGGCTGGGCGACCCAGCGCGATGAAGTGTTCTTCCCCCGTGCCACATTTCGCGTTCACGAGGCTGATTGGGAGCACTTCGTGAGCGGATCCGATCCCGTGGAGCGAGCCACGCGGAAGCTGGGACCGATCGAACCGCGGCTCGAAACGTTCTCCGCCGAAACCCAGCTCGCACCAGGAGTGTTCGCACGACCGGCTCCCGGTCACACACCTGGTTCCACGATCTTCCTCATTGAAAGCGCCGGGGAACGCGCCCTCCTCCTCGGTGACGTCGTGCACGGGGTCAGCGAACTGACCGATCCGGAGTGGCGGTGTCTCTACGACGTCGATCCCGATGCCGCCGGAGCGGCACGGGAACAGATCGCCTCAGAGCTCACCGACAGCGGCACGGTGTTCGCACCAGCCCACTTCCCAGACCTTCGCTTCGGCCGGCTGGTGACCAGCAAGGGCCGACGATGCTTCCAGTACGCCTGACATGAACCAGTTCGAGAATTCTCCAGCGCAAGCCGAAACCTGGATCCTGCGCGCAATCACGACACGAGACCGGGAGGTCTGACATGGCGACGGTACCGTACGAGGACCTGCTGGCGGGCCATCCCGAGCCGCTCGACGTCCCTGAGGCGGAGCTCGCTGACGCAGTTGGGTCCTCCCGCCGCGTGGTCGTACTCGACGACGACCCGACCGGCACGCAGAGCATCCGGGACCTTCCGGTCTTGACGGCGTGGACGAAGCCGGACCTCGAATGGGCGCTCGCGCAGCCAACTCCTGGTTTCTTCGTGTTGACCAACACCCGCAGCCTTCCACCTTACGACGCAGCGCGGGTGAATCGGGAGATCGCGCAGGCGGTGCACGCGGTCGCGGGCGCGACCGGGATCGATTGCGCGTTCGCCAGCCGCGGGGATTCGACGCTGCGTGGGCACTACCCACTGGAAACCGATGTGCTCACCGAGGAAGTCGAGGCAGAGGGCATGACCGTGGACGGTGTGCTGATCGTCCCCGCCCTCATCGAACCAGGACGTGTCACCGTCGACTCGGTGCACTGGATGCGGACCCAGGAGGGGATGCTCGAGGTCGGCGAGAGCGAGTTCGCCCGCGACCGGACGTTCGGGTACCGCAACTCGGACCTGCGAGCGTGGGTTGAGGAGAAGACCGATTCGAGGATTCCCCGGGGGTCCGTCACGGCGGTGACCCTCGAGGACCTCCGCGCGAGAGGTCCGGAGGCCGTCTCCCAGATCCTCTGCGGCCTGAGCGGCGCCCGTCCAGTCGTGATCGACGCGGTCACCGATGCGGACCTTCGGGTTCTCGTGTCAGGTTTGCTCAGGGCCGAGGCGACGGGCAAGCGGTTCCTCTATCGCACCGGCCCCTCATTCCTCCGGGCTCGCTTCGGCCAGCGCGCCCGGCCACCTGCATCACCCGAGGACCTGCGCGCCTGCCCACCAGCCGACGGGGAGCAACGCCACGCCTCGGGGTCCGGGATGGTGATAGTCGGGTCGCACGTGGGGCTCACCACGCGGCAGCTGGAGTCGCTCAGCGCCGACGGGCGCAGCGCAGATGTGGAGCTCGACGTCCACCGAGTGCTCGACGCCGGCAGTCGAGACGCGCACGTCGAAGACGTATCCCAGCTGGTCATCGAGCTGTTGAGCAGAACCGAGACGGCCGCCGACGTCGTGCTGCACACAAGTCGATCGCTCGTGACCGGCAGCGACGCCCAGCACAGCTTGCAGATCGCGCGCAGCGTCAGCTCGGCGCTCGTGGCTGTTGTCCGCTCCGTGCTCACCGCGGTCCGCCCTGCGTTCGTGCTGGGCAAGGGAGGGATCACCTCGTCCGACGTCGCGACGGCCGGGCTGGTCATCCGGCGGGCGTGGTCGCGAGGCACGGTCTTGCCCGGGACCGTCTCCGTCTGGGAACCGGTTTCCGGACCGGCCGAAGGCATTCCGTACGCGGTCTTCGCGGGCAACGTAGGAGATGAGAACGGGCTTAGGGACGCGGTGCGAAGACTTCAGGAGGCGGCGTGCTGAGCCTCGGTGTCGCTTCGCTGCGCAGGGCGCATGCTGCGGGCAGGGCCATCGGTGCCTTCGCGACCTATGATCTCGAACAGGTGCAGGCGGTGACGAAGGCCGCGGAAATCACCGGCGCACCGGTGATGCTGCTGGCCGGGTCGAGTCAGTTCAGGCATGCCGACATTCGCCTGCTGGCGACTGCGGCGCTGGTGGCCGCCGAGGAGGCCGAGGGTGAGGTCGGTGTCCACCTGGACCACAGCCGTGATCTCGCCGAACTCCGCAGGTGCGTGGAGTTCGGCTACACCTCGGTGATGTACGACGGCTCGCACGAGCCCTACGAGGACAACGTCGCGCACACAGCCGAAGCGGTCCGCATCGCACATGGCCACGGAGCGTGGGTTGAAGGCGAACTGTGCGGGCTGGCCGGCGACGAGGACGTCTCCACGGACGTGGCGCCGACAGGCGCGATGATGACCTCACCGGAACAAGCTGCGGACTTCGTCGACCGCACCGGAGTGGACGCGCTCGCGGTGTCCGTGGGCAACGTCCACGGCTTCTCCTCATCGGCGCGGTTGGACCTGGATCGGCTGGATGCGGTTCGGAAGGCGGTGCCGGTACCACTGGTCCTGCACGGGGCCAGCGGGCTACCCGCGAACGACCTTGACGGGGCGATCAGAACGGGCGTGGCCAAGATCAACGTCAACGCCGAACTCCGCCGTGCCTACTTGGAAGCGGTGGCCGACGTGCTACCCGCAGCACTGCCGGGCTCGGAGCTTGCGCGAGTCTTGCGCGCCGGGCGCGAGGCCGTCCGAGACCACGTTGTCACAGCGATCCGCGGATTCGGCTGGAGCTGAAAGGCGAACCTCCTGGAGACGCGGAGACTGCGCACTGCAGAGACGCAGCGACGCGTTCGAGGCCGCTGAGGCCTCCGAACACCACACCTCTTGGTGCTCACCTGCGGCAACACGATCCACCAGGTCAGACCGACCGGTCCACCGAACGGTACGTCGTTCTGCCCCGTGCGAAGTCGCAGTGCGATCCCTCCGCCCGATGACCGCTCGGGTGAATCACCGAGATAGCTAGCCAAGGAGAGACAATGACGTCGACACCTGAACGCGATGAGAAGGTGCATGATCGCCCGGTCCCGCCGGAGGACCTGCGCAAGGTCAAACGCGCTGCACTGGCCTCGCTGCTGGGAACCTCGCTCGAGTACTACGAGTTCTTCCTCTACGGCTCCGCAGCCGCGCTCGTGTTCGGCAAAGTGTTCTTCCCGGCGGAGAACGAGTTCATCGGGACGCTTCTTTCGCTCGCGACCTTCGCGATCGCCTACCTCGTGCGCCCCATCGCGGCGGCCGTGCTCGGGCACTTCGGCGACCGGATCGGGCGCAAGAAGATGCTCATGTTCATCCTCGCGCTGATGGGAACGGCGACCTTCCTGATCGGATGCCTCCCCGGCTACGACACCATCGGGATCTGGGCCCCGATACTGCTCATCGTCCTCCGCGTCTTGCAGGGCGTCTCCGTCGCCGGCGAGCAGGCGGGTTCGAGCACGTTGACCTTGGAACACTCGCCGCACGGTCGGCGGGCCTTCTTCACCAGCTTCACCCCGGCGGGCTCAGCGGGCGGCTTCTTGCTCGGGACAGCGGTGTTCGCCGCCGTGTCGGAACTGCCCGAGGACATGCTGCTCTCGTGGGGCTGGCGGGTGCCTTTCTGGGCCAGCGCCGTGCTCGTCGTTGGCGCCTACCTGGTCCGGCGTCACCTCGAAGAGCCGGAGGCCTTGGCCGAAGCCCGAGCCTCGGGGAAGGCGGAGTCCGCACCGCTGTCCGTGCTCCTTCGCACCCACCGAAAGGACCTCATCCGCGTCTTCGTGATCTCGCTCTACGCGACGATTCAACAGGTTCCCCCGATCTTCGGCGTCGCCTTCGCGACGAGTCCGGCAGTTGGCATCGCCAAGAGCACGATGTTGTGGACGACCGTGGCGTCCTTCGTGGTCGGACTCATGGTGTTCCCGCTCGCTGGAGCGGCTGCGGACCGCTACGGGCGCAAACCGGTCTTCCTAGTCGGTGTGCTCGGTTCCGGTGTCATGATCTTCGTCTACTTCTCCGCGATCACCTCCGGCGAGATCTCGATGATCTTCCTCGCCGCCATCGTCCTCAATGGCATGGTCGGGGTCCTGCCCACCGCCATCCACCCGTCGTTCTTCGGTGAGATGTTCCACGTGAAGGTGCGGTTCACCGGTCTCGCTCTCGGGACGCAGATCGGATTCGCGATCTGCGGGCTGACGCCGACCATCGGATGGGCCCTGATCGGAGAAGGCGGCACCAACTGGTTGCCAGTAGCGTGGATGTTCCTCGGATTCTGCCTGGTCTCGGCCGTGGCTGCGACGACAGCTCGCGAGACGTACCGAACTCCGCTCGGCGAACTGGGAAATCCAGTCTCCTGAACAGACACTGCGAGCACGTCCTTGCCGCCGAACTGACTGTCGAGCTGACGGGCACGACGTCGCTTGTTCTCGTGACTGATTCGGGCGACGGTGTCGGGCCCGGGACATGACAAACGCCGGTGTGATGATCCCGTCGAGCTCGACGATCACCCCGCCGTGAACGAGCGCAGCGCCGAGAAGCTGCAGCTGACGCTCTGACGAACCTGCCTGATGAACGATGAATGCGGCTCCGCCTCAGCAGACGGAGCCGCATTCTCATCCGGTGATCGGACTACCCCCCGATGCGCCTGAGCGCCACCCCACCGCTCGTACTACAGCAACGCCTCCGCGGTGATGGGGAGTTCGCGGATGCGGCGTCCGGTGGCGTGGAAGACCGCGTTGGCGATGGCCGGCGCCACACCGACGATCACGATCTCCCCCAGCCCCTTCACCCCGATCGGATCGGCGTGCTGGTCCTCGCCGTCGAGGTAGATCGCCCGCAGGTCGGGGACGTCGGCGTTGACGGGGACGAGGTAGTCGGCGAGGTTGGCGTTGACGATCCGGCCGTCCCGGTGATCGGTGACGGTGTGCTCGAGCAACGCGGTGCCGATCCCGCCGACCATCCCGCCGATCGCCTGGCTCTCGGCGAGCTTCGGATTGATGATGCGTCCGGCGTCGTAGACCCCGAGCATCCGGCGCACCCGCACCAGGCCCAAGCGCTGGTCGACCGCGACCTCGGCGAACACCGCGCCGTAGGCGTTCATGGTGTAGCGCTGCTGCTCCGGTGGCGCGTAGCTGCCGATGATCTCCAGGTGCGGCCGGTTGTTGCGGGTCAGGAGCTGTTCGTAGGTCTCCCCGCGCGTGGGGTCGTTGCTCAGGTGGAGCCGCCCCCGTCGCACGATGACGTCCTCCGGACGAACTCCGTGCAGCGGCGAGCGCGGATCGTTGACCGCCAACGCGATGGCCTGCTGCCGCACCTTGTCGCCGCCGTCCTGGACGGCCGATCCGACGCTGGCCATGGTCATCGAGCCCCCGTGCGGCGGAGTGGGCGGCATCAGCGAGTCGCCGAGCTCGAACCGCACGGCGGACATCGCCAGCCCGAGCGCGTCGGCCGCGACCTGAGGCATCGACGTGTAGGTCCCCGGACCCATGTCGCTGGTCGCCGACTGGACCAGGGCGGTGCCATCGGCGTTGAGCCGCACGTAGGCGCGGGCCGACATGCTGCCCGTGTGATACATGGCCGCCGACACACCCGTGCCGATCAGCCAATCGCCGTCACGGGTCGCCGCCGGTCGCGGGTCGCGCCGGTTCCACCCGAACTCACGGGCACCGACCTCGTAGCACTCGCGCAGCCGGCGCGTGGAGAACGGAAGACCCGTGGACTCGTCTCGCTCGGGCTCGTTGAGCAGGCGCAACTCGATCGGATCCACACCGACCTCGTGCGCGAGCTCGTCCACGGCGGATTCGATGGCGAACACCCCGGTCGCAGCACCCGGACCGCGCATCCACGTCGGCGCGTTGACGTCCAGCGGAACCGTGGCGTAGGTCTGCCGGACGTTCGGCATGCTGTAGAGCATCTGCCCGGGTGCCATGACCTCCTCGGTGAACGTCTCGTAGGTCGCCGTCTCACCGCGGATGTCGTGGGTCATCGCGATCAGCCGTCCACGGCGGTCACTTCCCACCCTCATCTGGTACTCGTAGGCAGGCCGGAATCCGGTGCCGAAGTACATCTGCTCGCGGGTCAGCACGAGCTTGACCGGCCGTCCCGTCTCGCGGGCGGCCAGCGCGGCGATGATCACGTGCGGCCAGGCGCGCAGGCCGCTGCCGAAACCGCCGCCCACGAACGGCGAGATCACCCGCACCGACTCTTGCGGAATGCCGAACACCGCGGCCAGTTCCTGCTGGGTACCGCCCACCACCCATTGGGTCTTGTCCCACACGGTGAGCCTGTCGCCGTCCCAGCGGGCGATCGTGGCGTGCGGCTCCATCGGGTTGTGGTGGTTGCGCGACAACCGGTACTTCGGCTCCAACCGGACCTCCGCCGACGCCAGTGCCGAGTCCGCGTCGCCCCTCGCGTAGGAGTCGGCTTCGCCGGCCGGAGCGGAGTTCAGGTCCGTGGACGGCCGCGCGGCGTCGTATCGGACCTCCACCAAGCTCGCGGCGTGCCGCGCGCCTTCGTGCGTGGTGGCCACCACGACGGCGACCGGTTGGCCGTGGAAGAGCACTTGGTCGTCCTGGAAGACACGCAGCCGGGCGCCATCCGGGTTGTTCGACCCCGAGTTCGGTCGGTAGGCCAGTCTCGGTGCGTTGAGATGGCTGATCACCGCCAGGACCCCGGGCTGGGCCTCGGCTGCACGCGCGTCGATCCCCGTGATGCGTCCTCGACCCACGGTGCTGTCCACGACCGCGGCGTAGACCACGCCGTCAACGCGGTGGTCGGCGGCGTAAGCCGCCTGGCCCGTCACCTTCAGGCGTCCGTCCACTCGGGATTGTGGGGTTCCGACGGCCACTCGCGGTTGCTGGGTCACTTGTTGCCTCCCACGATGCGCAGCTGCCGTTGCACAGTGCGCTTGAGCAGGTCCACCTTGAAACCGTTGTGCTGCAACGATCGCGCTCCATCAGCCGCGGCCTCCGCGGCCTCCGCCCACAGGGACTCCGAAGGACGCTGACCGACGAGCCGGACTTCGACAGCGGAGAGCTTCCACGGGACGGTTCCCACTCCCCCGGCGGCGACCTTCGCCGCCCGGATCACACCGCCCTGAACGTGCAGGGCGACCGCGGCGGAAGTCAGCGCGAACTCGTAGCTCTGCCGGTCGCGCACCTTCAGGTACCCGGACCGCAGCGGGCGCGGATGCGCGGGGATCTCGACAGCCGTGATCAGCTCGCCGGGACGCAACGCGTGCTCGCGTTCAGGCGTGTCGCCAGGGCGCAACAGGAACTCGGCGAACGGAACGCTGCGCTGACCGTCCGGTCCAAGAACCTCAACGGTTGCCTCCAGCGCGGCGAAGGCCACCGCGACGTCGGAGGCGTGCGTGGCCACGCAGCTGTCCGATCCGCCGAGGATCGCGTGGCTGCGGTTGTGCCCGTCCAACGCCGCGCACCCCGTTCCGGGCCTGCGCTTGTTGCAGGCCGCGGACACATCGCGGAAGTAGGTGCAGCGGGTGCGCTGCATGATGTTGCCGCCGATCGTGGCCATGTTGCGCAGCTGTGCCGACGCGCTCAGCTCCAAGGCCTGCGAGATGACCGGGAAGTTCGTCCGCACCTCCAGGTGCGCGGCGGCCTCGGCCATCGTCACCAGGGCGCCGATGCGCAACGCACCGCCCGCGGTCGTGGCGACCTCGCGCAGCTCCAGCGAGGAGATGTCGACCAGCTCATCGGGCTGTTCGACGGTCTCCCGCATCAGGTCCACCAGGGTCGTTCCCCCGGCGATGTATCGTCCTCCTCGACGCCCGGCTGCCAGCGCGGCACCGGTGTCGGAAACCCTCGTGTACGCGAACGGGCGCATCCGAGTCTCACTTCCCCAGGGCGGTCTGCTCGACCGCGTCGACGATCTTCACGTAGCACCCGCACCGGCAGATGTTGCCGCTCATCCACTCCCGGATCTCCGCACGAGTCCCGGTGTGGCCCTCCTCGATGCAGCCGACGCCGGACATGATCTGGCCCGGCGTGCAGTAACCGCACTGGAACGCGTCGCGGTCGATGAACGCCTGCTGCAACGGATGCAGCGCACCGTCCTCATCCGCGAGTCCTTCGATGGTGGTGACCTCGGCACCTTCCATCCGCACCGCGAGCGTCAGGCACGCGTTGACCCGGCGGCCGTCGACAAGCACCGTGCAGGCCCCGCACGCTCCGGCATCACACCCCTTCTTCGTCCCGGGCAGCCGGAGGTGCTCGCGCAACAGGTCCAGCAATGACGTTCGGTTGTCCACCGTGACGGCGTGCTGAGACCCGTTGACCGACAGCGACAGCTGGTTGTTCAACCCTTCGGCGGCAGCCGTCTCGGCACCCAGCAGGTACGGGCCCGCCACCGCAGCGGCGCCACCGACCGCGGTCGCTGCGATGAACGTACGCCGAGACACCCCCGAGGAATCATCGTCATCATCAGGCGGAGCGGTGGAGCCGGAAAGTTCGGGGTGTTCGATCACCGTGCTTCCTCTCAGTGTCACCGGAGATCCCTGTCCTGCAGGCCAGAGCGCAACCATCACATCGGGGGTGACCGCCGAGTGAAGCTGCGAGCCGGGCAGGGACGATGAAACCCGACAACCGACGGGCGAGGGAGTCACTGTCGGTACACCCCAGTCAGCGCCAAGGGTCGACCGAAGCACCTGTGGGATCAGTGGATGGTGTGCCCACCATCCATGACCAAGGCGTGACCGATGGCGAAGCCCGCGGAGTCGGAGCACAACCAGAGAACCGCTGACGCGATCTCCTCCGGCCGACCGAACCGCCCGATCGGCTCTTCGGCGAGCATCTCGGCCCGACCCTCCGCCGTTCCGCCGGAGACGCGTTGCATCATGTCGGTGGCGATGATGCCGGGACACACGGCGTTGATCCGCACGCCGCGGTCGGCGTAGTCCAGCGCGGCCGATCGTGTCAGACCGATCACCGCGTGCTTGGCCGCGGAGTACGCGGCCTGGTTCTTGATCCCGATGACCCCCGCGCCCGAGGAGGTGTTGACGATCGCTCCGCCTCCGTTCTCGAGCATGTGCGGGATCTCGTACTTCATGCACAAGAACGCGCTCTTCACGTTGACGTCCATGACGCCGTTGAAGTCATCCACGTTCAGCGCGTCCAGCGGCCCCAGCGAAGTCTCGCGCCCGGCGTTGTTGAAAGCGATATCGAGCCGGCCGAATTCCTCGACCGCGCGCCTCACCGCCGCGCGCACATCGTCCTCCTCCCGCACGTCGCAGTGCACGGTGACGGCTCGGCCACCGGAGTCACGGATCAGTCGTGCGGTCTCCTCGTTGCCTCTCTCGTTGATGTCGGCGAGCACCACGGCCGCTTTCTCACGAGCGAACGCCACGGCCGTAGCTCGGCCGATCCCGTTCGCCGCACCGGTGACGAAAGCGGTCTTCCCTGCGAACTGCGTCATCCTCCGCACTCCTTCGGGGTGAAGTTGGTCGTCGGCCCGGAGCCGACGGGGCCGGTGTCCTGGGACCACCGGTCTCGGACTTCCAGAAACGTCGGGCCTGCGCACAAGGGCGGGCTCTTCCGCTCACGCGCGTGTTCCGGCCTCCTGGCCGCGCGTCCCGCCCGAACGGCGGTGAATCGAATCCCGCAGCTCCACGTGCCGTGTCTCGGGGAGGAAGGACGTGGCACCGAGCCCGACGATCACCACGGCGATCAGGAAGAGCGCGGGTGCGGTCGAGAGGTTCAAGGACGTGATGAGCACGGTGCAGACCAGCGGGGTGGCACCGCCCACGACGTTGTTGCCCAGGTTGAACGAGACGGCGTGCCCGGTGTAGCGCGCCGCCGTGGGAAACAGCTCCAGACTGGCCAGGTAGAACCCCGCCTGCAGGGCCGCGATAGGGACGCCGAGCAGCAGTTGGGCCGCGAACGCGCCGACCAGGGTGCCGGTCGAAGCCAATAGGAAAGCCGGATACGCGGTGAGCAGCAGAACGGCGCCGCCGCCCAGCAGGACCGGTCGCCTGCCCACGCGGTCGGTGAGGATGCCGAAGCAGGGCAGCATGATCACGAAGAGCAGGAGGACGACCGCAGACGACACCAGGGTGGCCGTGGCGGAAAGTCCCGCGAGCTCGCTGAGGTATGTCGCGATGTAGCCGTTGATGGTGTAGGCAGCGGCGCCGTTGGTGATCCCGAGCAGCAGGACCAGGCCGAACGCTCGTCGGTTCTCTCGGAAGACGCGGGAGAACGGGTTGGGCGCCATCTCCTGCTTGGTCGCTTGCTCGAACTCGTCAGAGTCCTCGAGCTTGAGCCGGATCCACAACCCGATCACCGCGACAATGCCGCCGATGATGAACGGCACTCTCCACAACCAGTCGGTATACGCCTGCTCTCCGCCTATGGTGCGCAGGCACACGATGAGAATGCTTCCCACGGTGGGGCCGAGCCACGCGAAGGTCACCGTGAAAGTCACCCAGCGACCCCGCTGGTCGCTCGGTGCGGACTCGAGCACGTAGCTGTAAGCCCCGGTGGGTTCACCGCCGGCCGCGAAGCCCTGCGCGACGCGGCACAGCAGCAGCACGATCGGCGCAGCGATCCCTATCGACTGGTACGTCGGGAGAACACCGATACCGAGGGTGGCGCCGCCGGCCAGCAGCACGGTTGCGCCGAGCACGCGAACCCGTCCGATCCGATCTCCTAGGTACCCGAAGAACGCACCGCCGAGCGGTCCGAAACCGAACGAGACGGCGAAGATGGCGAATGTCGCGATCAACGCGATCGAGCTGTTCTCCGGGAAGAAGTGCCGCGCCAGCACCGGCGCGGTGAGCCCGTAGACGAGAAACGAGTAGAACTCGACGAAACTCCCGATCGCGCTGCCTGCAACACGGCGGCGAAACGTATCCCTGTTCTGCACGTACCAATGCACCTCGCAACGTCGCGGGGAATTGATCAGCCGGACTGCCGAGCCGCCTCTCGGGCGCGCGGCGGTACCGGGCGACGAGAGGTGGAAGTCTCGGGGCTTTCGCGGGCCTGCGGGGGTTCGCTCTGCTGTTCACGGCGCAGCAAAAGCAAGCGCGTCTCGAGTCGCTTCCCCTTCGGCACAACGTCTTCCGAGGTCGCGCGCCCTCCTGCCTCATCGGTTTTCCCACCGTCGCGACGCCCGGCGGCCCGCTGTGCGTTTCGCACCCGAGTGAACGCGATCAGTAACCCGGCGTCCAAGATGCGTCACCGATGCAGGTGATCGTGCTCGCCTATCGGGCCTGGTGAACCACGCGATCACTCCTCTGGCGAACGGCCAGAGCAGGCAAGCCGGGAGGCCGACGCTCACCGCTGGCGCTGAGAAAGCTGGCCGACGGGGGCCGTTCCAGGCGGCCAGGGCCCTCAGCGCCCGTCCATCAGCGCTCGGATCCTTCTCTTTCGTGCCGGTCGGGCACGGTTCCGTACTCGCTGGCGGCCCAGGACGCGAGCAGCCGCACGGCTTCCTCCGAGGACGAGCCGGGTTCGGCGGTGTAGATGGTGAGCGTCAGTCCGGGCTCGGCCGCCATCTCCAGACCCTCGAACGCGAGCGTGAGGGTGCCGACGATCGGGTGCTTGAACGTTTTGAACCCGGTTCCGTGGTGCCGCACGTCGTGGGCGCCCCACCGGCGGCGGAACTCGTCGCTGCGGGTGCTCAGCTCTCCGACCAGGTCGTGCATCTCCTTGTTGTGCGGGTCACGTGCCGCTTCGGTTCGCAGGATCGCCACCGTGACGTCCGCGAAGGCGTCCCAGTCGGGGTAGAAGTCGTACGCGCGTTCGTCCAGGAACGTGAACCGCGCGATGTTTGGCGGCTCGCCGGGCATGGCGTACACGTCCTTGTAGAACGCGCGCGCCAACTGGTTGACGGCGAGCAGGTCCATCCGGCCGTTGCGCACGAAGGCCGGCCCCGCGCTGACGGCGTCGAGCGCCCACTGCAGGCTCTCGTGCGGTCGCCAAGTCCTCGCGCTGCGCCGTCTGGCCGGACGGCCGACCGGACTGGCGGCCTGAGCCAGATCGAACAGGTGCGCCCGCTCCGCGTCGTCCAAGCGCAACGCCTTCGCCAGGCTGTCCAGTACCTCAGGAGACGCACCGCTGATCGTGCCGCGTTCCAACCGCGTGTAGTACTCCACGCTCACACCCGCCAGCGACGCCACCTCGCTGCGGCGCAACCCGGTCACCCGCCGATTCGAGCCCGCCGGCAGGCCGACCTGCTCCGGCGTGACCCTGGCACGCCGAGTCGTGAGGAACTCGCGGACCTCTGCACGATTGTCCATGCCTCCACGGTATGCAGGACGTTCACCTCGAAGAAGTCCCTGCGAGTACCACCCTTGTGCGAGCAGCCCCGATCGGACTCGGACGCGCGTCGAACCAGCGGTTGGCCGCCCCCGTGCGAACAGGGGCAACCCTGACCCGGCCTCATCGCAAGCCGCCGGGCGTTCTCCCGCCACCCGGATGGATGACGTGCTTCGATGTGGCGTGCGCAACGCTTTTCTTCAAGTGCTTGAAGTTCTTATCGTCGAAGAGGTGAGCGCACCGAACCGCCGGCACACCTACTCGATCAAGGAAGCAGCCGCATTGACCGGTCTGCCGGCCAGCACGCTGCGCTACTACGAGACGATCGGTGTGATCGGGCCGGTCACCCGGGGCGAGACGAGCAAGCACCGGGTGTACACCGAGGAAGATCTCGACCTGCTGACCTGGGTCGCTTGTCTGAGCGCGACGGGCATGTCGGTCGATGACATGCGGCGTTACGTGGCCAACGGGGCGCTCGGTCCGGCCGCGGCCGAAGAGCAGATCGAGCTGCTGACCGCCCAACGGGAGCAGCTGGCCCGCGAGGAAGAGTTCATCGCGGTTCGGCAGCGCTACGTCCAGCTGAAGATCGACTACTGGCGAGCCGTCAATGCGGGCGATCACGCTCGTGCCGAGCAGCTCTCACACGAAGCGCGCACACTCGCCGACGAACTCAAGAAGGCCAAGAAGCACTAGACAACTCGCGCCCGACAGCGGACCTGCCGTCCGCGGATCGAACGCGCCTGAATCCAAGAAGGCACAGACGTTGAACATCACCCGCAGCGGCGGCCAGACCGCGACCGGCCCCCAGGACTGGTTCACCGGCACCGTCTACATCGACGGCATCCGCAACCCCGATGAGCAATCCGCGGTCGGCTGCGCCCACGTGCGCTTCACTCCGGGAGCCCGCACGGCCTGGCACACCCATCCCAAGGGCCAGACGCTCTACGTCACCGACGGCATCGGTTACGTCGCCCGCCGCGGCGGGCAGGCCCAGGAGATCCGCCCCGGCGACGTCGTCTACATCGAGCCCGGCGAAGAGCACTGGCACGGTGCCACTCCCGACCGGTTCATGGCCCACGTCGCCATCCAGGAAGCAGACGAAACAGGACAGGTCGTGACATGGGGCGACCACGTCAGCGACCAAGAATACGGCCAGCCGGCCCACTGAATCACCACAGGAGAGAGCAATGCGTGGAGTTGTCATGCGCACACCCGGCGACGTCCGGGTCGAGGAGCGCGACAACCCGAAGATCGTCGAACCGACCGACGCCATCATCCGACTGACCGCGACCTGCATCTGCGGATCGGATCTGTGGCCCTACCGCGGCGTCGAACCCGCCGACCACCAGGTCATGGGCCACGAGTACGTCGGGGTCGTCGAGGAGATCGGCGAGCAGGTGACGACCCTCAAGCCCGGCGACTTCGTCGTCGGTTCGTTCGTCATCTCCGACAACACCTGCGAGATCTGCCAGGCCGGCTTCCAGTCGAAGTGCGTGCACGCCGAGTTCGTGGCGCAGATCGGGACCCAGGCTGAAAAGGCGCGCATCCCGCACGCCGACGGCACCCTCGTGGCCACCCCCGGCCAACCCGACGACGACCTCATCCCAGCACTGCTCGCGGCCTCCGATGTTCTGGGAACCGGCTGGTTCGCCGCCGACGCCGCCCAAGCCGGCCCCGGCAAAACCGTCGCCGTCGTCGGCGACGGCGCCGTCGGCCTGATGGCCATCCTGGCCGCCCGGCAACTCGGCGCGGACCGCATCATCGCCATGTCCCGCCACCCCGAGCGCCAGCAGCTCGCCCGCTACTACGGCGCCACCGACATCATCGAAGAACGCGGCGACGAAGGGGTCGCCAAGATCAAGGAGCTCACCGGCGGGCTCGGCGCGCACTCGGTCATCGAGGCCGTCGGCACCCAGGAATCGTTCATGCAGGCCGTGGGCGCCACCCGCGGCGGAGGCCACCTCGGCTACGTCGGCGTCAACCACGAAGTCAAGATCCCCGGAATCGAGCTCTTCTTCGCCGGCATCCACACCCTCGGCGGCCCCGCACCGGTCCGCCGCTACCTGCCGGACCTCATCCAGCGCATCTGGAACCGAGAAATCGACCCCGGCAAGGTCTTCGACCTCACCCTCCCCCTCGACCAAGCCGCCGAAGGCTACCGAGCCATGCACGAACGACGAGCCACCAAGGTACTGCTCAGCATCTGAACCGCCGCACGACCAAACATGCGCGCGAATGGCAACGCCGCACCCCTCACCGGCAAGCCCGAGACTGTTCAATGCGCAGCCCCGGGCTTGCCGATTGGCGCGCTCCAGGCACCCGCCATCGTGGTCACGGCGCTCAGGTGACGTTGAGATCGACCTCCAACCGGGTGAAGCCGTTCAGAACGTGATCAGCGATCCAGGACGGCGAATCCGCTTGGGGCAGTTCGTAGTCGGGAAATGCGGCGAAGAACTTCGAGAAGAGCGTCATGAGTTCACACCTGACGAGGTGCAAGGCGAGGCACTCGTGCACGCCCTCGCCGAATGATAGGTGCTTCCTCGGCTGACGGCGGATGTTGAAGGCGTGCGGGTCCTCGAACACCGACGCATCGCGGTTCGCGGATGAGAGGAAGGGGACAACCCAGTCCCCCGCCTTGATCGCCTTCCCACCAACCTCGGTGTCAAACCTCGCCACGCGAAGACGGGAGCGCACGGGCGAGGCCCAGCGAATGACCTCATCGACGGCCTGCCCGATCAGTGCAGGATCTTGCGCGAGCGCCTGCCGCTGCTCAGGGTTGCGGTAGAAGAGCCAGAGCCCGACCGAGGCCGTGTTCCGCGTGGTCTCGAGACTGGCCGGTATGAGCAGCGCGAGCCATGCGGCCACCTCGTGGTCGTCGAGCGGCGTGCCGTCGACGACCACTTCCGTCAGGACGCTTGCGAAGTCATCTCCGGGACGCTCCCGCTTCTCGCGCGCGAACCTCGCAGCGTAATCCGCGATCATCTGGTTGGCATCGGCCATCGTCTTCTCGGATGCCTGCCCCGGCACCGCGAAGCGCGGGTCATCGGGCAGGAACGATCGCCACACGCAGTCGCGGAGCCACGTCCAATCCTCGCGCGGCACTCCCAGGAAACGCATGATCACGTGCATCGGTAGGTCTGCTGCGAGCTCGCCGACGAACTCGGTCCGGCCGCGGTGTCCGACCTCGGCGATGAGCTCATCGGCGCAGTTTTCGATCAACACGCGAAGGTGCTCCCTCGACAGCGGATCAAAATGACGCTCCATCGGGCGCCGGTACAGCGTGTGGAGCGGTGGATCCATGTGGTTGAGGTTGCCGTCGGTCCCGCTCTCGTGCAGCTGCGTGGCGGTCAGTCGCTTCGCAGTGCGAGGCGGTCTCGTGTCGCGGTAGTTGCTGAAGTTCGCCGCATCGGCGAGCACCTCGCGGACGTCCTGGTAACGGGTGAGGGCCCAGAAGGGCCTGCCATAGCTCTCTGGTTCCGCCCAGTGCACGGGATCCTCGGCACGTAGCCGCTCGAAAGCCTCGTGCGGATCCCCATTCACGTACCAAGCAGGATTCAGCAACCCGTCGTCGATCTCCGACCACTCTGCCATCACGTCGACTCCCATGTCGATGTCGAAGGTTCGATCGCGCTCGCAGGAGAAGCGATCGTCTGGACGTTCTTCCAGTCAGCAGGTTCCGGGCGGGGATGCGCCGAGAAGGCCTCGTACTGCTCAGGCATCTCTTCGATCCCGCGCTCGTCAGCGACTGGCGTCGGAGGGACTCGCTTCAGGCGCTGAAGGCGGTACCCGCCCAGGCACCTTCACGAAGAGCAGCATGACGAACGCCAGGGCGAGAGAGACCATCGGAACGCTGAGCCCGACGATGGTGTTGCCCGCTCCAGCCACCTTGCCGATGAGGAACGGCCCGAAGAATCCGCCAGCGGACGCGAGCGCGTTGATGACCGCGATCCCCACGGTGCTCTGCTCTCGGGTGAGGACCTCACTCGCCAACGCCCAGAACGTGGGGATGTTCGAGACGACTCCGATGGCGAGCAGGACCAGCCCGACGAGCCCCAAGGCCGGGACGTCCTGGAAAACCGCAGTGACGATGAGCCCGATGATGGCGATCAAGAAGCAGGCCAGCACGACGGGCTTCCGTCTTCCGCTGAGGTCGGCGTAGCGCACGATCAACAGCATCGCCCCTGCCGCGCAGATGTAGGGAATGGCTCCGTAGATTCCGATGTCCGTAGCGGAATAGGTCGGGTAGAGCTGGGAAACGACCTGCGGCAGGAAGAACGTCATGCCGTAGGTGGCGACTCCCGCGAGTGCGTTGATCGCACCGAGGTACAGGACCTTGGGATGGCGGAGGGCTCGCAGCTCGCCAGCCTTGTCCTGCTGCTCCGCCACTGTCGCCTGCTCCGCGGCGATGGACTCCTCCAGCCAGTCGCGCTCGGCCTCGCTCAGCCATCGTGCCTTGCGGGGCCGATCGGCAAGCGTGAGCAGAAGCCAGAACCCGAGAAGGACTGGCGGCAGCCCCTGAAGAATGAAGACCCATCGCCACGAGCTGAGTCCGAACCAGTCGACGTGGTCGAGGATCAGGCCTCCGGTGAAACTGCCCACGACGAGGGCAACGGGCATCGCGAGTGCCATCGCCCCGATCGCCCGGCCCCGGTCCTGGTTCAGGAACCAGTAGGTGAGGAAGAGGATGAGGCCCGGGAAGAGGCCGGCTTCGGCGATTCCGAGTGCGACGCGCGCGACGTATAGCTGCGCGAGGTCCTGCACGAAGCCGGTGACGATGGTGACCAGACCCCAGGTGATGGCGATGCGCGCGAGCCAGCGTCGTGCCCCGACCCTCGCCAGGATCATGTTGCTGGGAACCTCGAGCAACACGTAGGCGACGAAGAAGATCGCAGCGATGCTGCCGTAAGTCGCGACGTCGATGCCGAGTTCCTTGCCCATCGTCAGCTGGGCGTAGCTGATCGACGAACGATCCATGTAGTTGAAGGCGTAGAGCAAGAAGGCCACGGGCAAGATCCCCCGCTTGACCTTCCTGATCA
The DNA here is from genome assembly GCF_035320975.1 of Saccharopolyspora mangrovi. Lineage (NCBI taxonomy): Bacteria > Bacillati > Actinomycetota > Actinomycetes > Pseudonocardiales > Pseudonocardiaceae > Saccharopolyspora > Saccharopolyspora mangrovi. The sequence continues at coordinate 50,034 of NZ_JAWLNX010000034.1, forward strand.
CGGACTTGCTGTCGACCGTCGGCGTTGTCGACCTCTGCATGGCGGCCACGGTGCCTCCTTGGAACGAGCCCTTCTACGGGGTCCCACCGCAGCACCACCCGGGTGTCGGCGGCCGAACACTCCTGTTCACATTTATGAATATACGTTCATTGTCGGGAACGCTATGAGGCGTGTCACTGACCTGTCAAGGGGCCGAACACGGCTCCGCGGAAAGAGAACGAGAATTCAGCCCCTCCCACCGCACGGAGCGGTAGCTGGAAAAGCCCGCAGGCCGGGCGTCTCGCCGGAGCCCTTGACTGGAGAACGCGTCAGCTCACTAGGGCATAGTCGATCGGGCGACGTAGCTCCCCGCGTCCCTGCTCAGGTGACGCGGGGCGCTACGCGCCCGGTCAATGGGTCCGTACAACCACACCCTGCGCTACGCCCGACACGACGCCGTTAGCGCATCACGGCTTGTCCTTGGCGTCGCCGCGCTGTTCCTGCCTAGGTGGAGTCTCGCGAGGGAGTGATCACCCGCTACGCTGCGAATCGATGTTCTCCTCATTTTGGCGCAGCGGGTTTTCCACCCTGGTCGCGGTCCTCGTTGGCTCGGCAGCAATCGCCTTGGCGGCCCCCTGGAGGGAACTGTCCAACTTCGGCGTGGGGTTCGTCGTGGGTACTTTCGGTATTTTTGGGGCACTGGCAGTTTACGAGATCCGCGAACTGCTCACGGCCTGGAAAACCGACGCCCCCACCGTAGCTGCCGAGGAAGACGCATTTGAGCATCGAATCGAAGAGCTAACACGTCACCTGAACCGATCGCAGCAGCTTATCGAAGAGCTAACCGCCGAGGTTCGCGCGAAGAAGACGAGTCTAGAGCAGCTGACCGCTGAGGCCGACGAGAAACAAAAATTGGCGACGATTCATGCCGACGCCGCAGCCGCCGTCGAGGCACTTTTCGCACGCAAGAACGAGGAACTTGTTGAACGTCTACAGCGGCAGAGCCGTTTTCGCGCAGTCATTTCTCTCCTGCTCAGTGGGGTCGCACTCGCCCTCGTCGTCGGTGTAGCCGGCAACTACGTATTCACATGGATCTCAACCGGCCAAATGCCGCCGGTCATCCTTCCCTAACCCTGCGCCTACCCCCACCCGAACATGCACCTTTCGGAAATCGAATCGGAGATCCACGCATGAGCTCGAACCTCTACCACTGCAACGCCAACGATGACAAGAACCTGCATAGACGCCAGGTTGGCCTCCACACATGGACATCGACCCTAGCGCTATCATGATCATCCCAGCCGCTCCTGAATCGGGAGATATGGACGCCGACCAGGCGCTTGCGTGCGGCATCGGCTACGTCGCAATGTCAAGCGCCCGACTTGAGCATGCGCTGAGATCGTTGCTCCAGCTACTCGTAAACGACGGGGACTTAATTGGCCCATCATGGATCCTATTCGAGGGACAGAGCGCGAACTGGTTACGTGAATCAGTCAAGGGCGTCCTTAGTGAGCGCGACCCCTACTATCGGAGTTGGCCGAAGGAGACACATAACCGTCTCCTAGACATCCTGACAAGAGCCAAGACCCTCCAAGAGCTGCGAAACGCAGTCATTCATGGCACTTGGTATTCCGCTGACCACACTCCCTTCGAAGAAGAAGAGGACGAGGTCGCCCCGCGGTCAACTCAGCTACGTGTAGACGACCTGCCGGACCGCGCCCGCCCCTATTTCGGCTGGAATCAGCCCGGTGACGAAACGCTTTGGCACTGCCACGTCAGTCGTCAATGGAAGTACAACCAAGCACGAGAATTCACAACGTCGGATGTGTGGCTATTGGGCGAGAAGCTTGACCATTTGGCAGCGTCCGTCCGTGCCACCTGCGCAGCGATGTATCCGCATTCCGACATGTCCTGAGCTGCAGCCGCAGACTAGCCAGGAACGAACATGTCCCGGGCGCTCCAAACCCTCCTCGAACAGGAACACGGGGGGAAGTCGGGGCGACGTCAGAGACGATCTGACTAGACACCTGAGACCTGGAAGACTCGTGTCTGCTCAGACGCGAAACCGCCTCAGCGGCGGCTCACCGCATGCGCCGGCACCCACCAGGTGTACGGGACCCTGCCCGCTCCAGCGTTCACGCCTCGCTGGACGCAGAGGCAGACCTTCCCCCACCAGCGGCCGCCGGTGTCTCGCCGCCAGCCGATCAGGTCGCCCTCCACGGTCGCCTCCATGCCCCAGCCGTCGGCCAGCTCGACACCGGTCATCGCGGGGACGGCGAACACGACAGCGCCCCGCACCGCCTGAGTAAGGCGACGCGGGGCGCTTGGTTGCCCCTGGCCGTGTCCCGCCGTCATCCGGTCTCACGTCGGTCAGCGGTGCGCGCCTGGCGGGCTTGGTCGAGGCTGACCCGCAGCGCCTCCTCGAGGTCCGCGGCTTCCTGCGTGCGGGGCTCCGGAACGGCGATCTGGCGGTTGGTGAGCTTGGCATCGATCAGCGCCTGCAGGGCCTCGCGTGAGTGGTCCCGGTAGGCGGTGGGGTCGAAGGTCACGTTCGAGAGCGACAGCACCAGTTGTTCGGCCATTCGCTGTTCCTGTTCGCGGGGCGGCGGAGCCTGGTCGGTGAGCCATCCGAAATCCGGTTCCCGCACCTCATCCGGCCACAACAGCGTGACCAGGCTGATCCCCGGCCCATAGGGCCGCAGCAGCGTCAATCGCTCCCGAGTCCGGATCGCCACCCGCCCCAAACCGACGTGGCCGGTGTCGGTCATCGCGTCACGCAGCAGGCTGTACGCGCCGAGTGCGACCTGGTGCGGTTGCAGGAAGTACGAGCGGTCGAACAGGATCGGGTCCACCGCGCCGGTCGGGACGAACTCGGCCACCTCGATGGTGTGCGCACTGGGCAGCGGCAACTCCGCCAGCTCGTACTCGGACATCACCACGATGCGGCCGTCCGGCAGCTCGTAGCCCTTGGCGATCTCCTCCCACGGCACCCGGCGGTCCTCCACGGTGCAGACCCGCTCGTGCCGCACCCAGGCCCCGTCAGCTCGATGTACTTGCCGGAAGCTGATCGAGCGCGACTCCGTCGCCGCCGCCAACCCGACCGGGATCGCCACCAGCCCGAAACTGATCACACCGTTCCACAGCGTTCTCACAGCGCCAGACTGCGCCCAGCCGACAGGCCCGCCCAAGGCCCTTCGACCCTTCACACCCGACACCATCCGCCGACACTCGATCCCACCTGCCTGGGCGGTGGAAGGACGACCAGGCCGCTGGCATCGACGATGACCCGCCCCCAAGACAGGCCCACGCGGGGGCGCCTTGTATCCGATTCGCTTTGCCTGCGCTGACAAAGGACCCTAAAACCATGAGCCCAGAATTCAACGCCGATTCTGTAGACGAACCTGACGATGACCGCGAGCCGTCGATCGACCCGCTACGCAGGCCAAAACATTTAGTCCCGGCACTCTCGCTGTTCCAAGATATCGTAAGGAGCGCCTATAATCCGACCTTCTACCTGGCGAAGTGGGCCGAGGAGCAGAGCAACTTCACTTCGAAGCTTGCAGGTCAGCTCACCGAGGACCAATTCAGTCAGTTTATCCGGTCGACTAAAGAGCAGAATCGCCAACTTCTCGCGACGCAGTGGCCCAGCCAAATTATCCCGACAATTGAGCGATTACTGGACTCTCTCGAACGACACGATCGCGATGACGTCGAAGAATTCGAGCCGTCCAACTGGGCTCGCCTTGATAAACGCATCCGGATGCGAAATTTGCTCCAACTGGCCAAGCGCGGCTATCCGATTACATGGGTACCGAGGGTCAGCGTCCTCGAATTGCTCCTGAATGCGTCATCCGCGGAGCGCGGCACCGCGCTCCTGGATCACCGGAAGGCTGTGCTGCACGACTGCGTCGCTGTCGTCAGTGAGCTAAGGGGGACCGTAAACGCCCCCTGGGACGAGCAAGTCGAACTTCTCGACGAGCTGGTCCGGATGGCGGAGAGCGGGGTTTTTCCGAGCAGGACAGCCACTGTCCGCCTCAGTGTTGGACGTCGTAGTGAGGCAGCTTTTCGAGCCACCACCAGGGGCGTCGCGCTGGAGGTACAAACACCTGACCAATGCTGTCGACGAAGCTGAGCCCTGGAGGGTGCCGACGAAGGCGGTCCGCACCGTATGCACGTTCCTGCAAGTACCGCTGGTGTTCGGAGACATCAATTTCGAAACGCAGGGCATTCCGACGTTCTTCCACAGGCACGCCACCGCGCACGCGATTGGACGCATTCAGTGCACCGAACTGAACGCGCTCATCGGCCTCATGACTGCCGTCTCCGCCGTACGGGAGGCCCACGAGCTGAGAGGCCAAGCCTTCTCCGACATTCTCGTCGAGCTCGGAGAGAGTGGATCAGACTGAGCAACGAAGACGACTAGTTGACAGCACCCGGACGTACAAATTGCACAACTGTCTCATAGGCGATCCTCCAGCAGGTACACCACGACCGGGACAACGGTGACCCCGACTGCACTAGCTGGCAGCCAGAACCCCTGGTCGTCACGGAGATAGGCCAGGAACTCGTGGGTGAAAGCCATGCCACCTTCACATCGGTCAACAGCTGGCCGGACCGGCCTTCGGCGTCAACATCACCCAACGCGTCTTCGATCAGCGCGTCCGCGGCGCGACTGGAGCTCCGCCGCTATAGCCCCACCAGACACGAATCGCCCCGCGTCGCTCTCAAGGCAACGCGGGGCGATTCGTCGTTCGCAGTCCATGACAACGAACCCTAAGTGGGCGCGTGGTCGCTCAGCGCTTAACGCGATTACGTATGGCCAAGAGTGTCAAGCCGAGTAGCAGTGGGCCGAGCACCCGCATGATCAGCCGTACAACCTCGCCCTGCGGGGTGAGGACAGGAAGCCCTGCAAGTTTGGGTTCCAACGACACAGCACTCTCGGCGGCGTAGAGCACACTCGCGCTCAACCTATGGGGAATCTCCAGCGGAGGCGGGGTTGGCCGAGGAGGAGCGAGTCCAACTAGGTACAAGGTGGTCGATGCCATAGCGATAAGGACAACCAAGCAGCTCAGTGCTCGTGTCATTCGCAGCCCATAGCCTGAAACCAGCCAGTACAGGAAAAGGATCAGGCGCTCGGGCCAGGGTGTCGCGCTGTCTGTTCGGCGCATCTCCATCTCGCCGTAGTAGAAGTCAGCGGCGCCTGGCTCGTTCTTGCTGTCCTCTTGGGCCTTGCGCAGGTCCCGATACAACGCGGCTACCCGCTTGGCGTTCAACGGCGTGGCCCCCGGCGGGTTGAACGATGAGTGGATCCGCCATCCGGTGCCTTTGGAGCCGGCGGCTCGTCGGCCGCACTCCTCCTCTAGGACCTGTCGACGCGTCCACCACCGCACCGGTGGCCAGGTCCAGCCGAAGCGGGCACCCTTCGGGGGCCAGGCGAACTGGCAGTCGCCCTCCAGGCGGAGGGTGTCTAGGTGGTGCGCTCCGGCGAACCTACAGGGCGACATGTCGATGTCGGTAACCACCAGGTCCGTGACGTCCACGCCTTCCAAGGAGGCCAGTGCTGGCGACTGCTGGAGGTAATCCGGTCCCACCTCTAGTCCAGCTATCTCGTTCCGTTGTTCGTCTGCCTCGACACGCTTGGTGGGTGGCTGAGCAGCGTTGACGATCGCGGACGGCGCCCCGAACTCTGCGCGCCTGAGAGTGGTGCAGGCGAAACGAAGCTGCAGTTCAGCCCCAGACGCGAACCGAGTCTCGACGCACTCCAGATAACTGGCGGAGACCTGTACCACCACACGCTTGCTGAATACGGCGCGATCAAGCGTCAAGCACCAGGAGGCGACCACTGGCCCGAACGACTCCGCCATCTCAAATGCCACGCCGTCAAACATGGCGTCCTCGCCGCTGAACGTCGTCTCGCTGAACAGAGCGTCACCGCTGAACGTCGTCTCGCTGAACAGAGCGTCACCGCTGAACCGTGCCCCGTCGTACAAGGCATCGCCGCTGAACGTCGTCTCGCTGAACAGAGCGTCACCGCTGAACGTCGTCTCGCTGAACAATGCGTCACCGCTGAACCGTGCCCCGTCGAAGGAGACTTCGCCGCTGAACGTCGTCTCGCTGAACCAAGCTGTGCCGTTAAGCTGTGCCCCGCCGAACCGGGCCTTGCCGCTGAACGTTGCCTTGCCGAAGGAGACTTCGCTGTCGAAGGTCGTCTCGATGAACCAGGCGTCGTCAGTGAACGTTGCCCCAATGAAGAACGCGTCGCCAGCGAACCTCGCCCCGACGAATGAGGCATCAGCGTCACCGGAGAACGTCGTGCCGACGAATGACGCCTCGTCGGCAAACGTGACCCCATCGAACGAGGCACCACCCGAAAACGTGGCCCCATCGAAAGAGGCACCGCCCAAGAACGTTGCCCCGACGAATGAGGCAAAGCCAGAGAAGACCGGATGGCTATCCTCCTCGCGAACCGCGTCGAGGATTCGCCCGAGCAGCTCAGGCGACAGCTCGGTGCCGCGGAGGTCCACGTCGCTAGATCGGCGGAGTCGGGTTAAAGCCTCGTTGAGCTGTTCAGAGGCCAAGTGGGCTAGGCATTGGCCGAAGCCATCGACTTGGACCCCGGTACACCGCGACCCATTTTGCCCAGCAACATCGCACGTGGCCCAGCTCGGGCGAAGCCGAGGGACACGGCCGGAGCCGGTCGCGAACTGTGTCATGATCCTTTTGTAGAACATAAGGGCCGCGCTCGGGGCGAATTCGGCGCGATCAGGGGTGGAGGCGGTTGGCCGCTGACCGAGGCTGGCCCGCTTGGTTCGCGGACATGGCCCGCCTTCTGCCACCGACTCCACGTTGACCGGCCGCCGTACGCTCCTGGCACGCTCGGTCGAGGCTTGCTCACAGCCACTGTGCTACTTCCCGGGCACCCGGGCGGGGACATCGTCGGCCTCCTTCAAGCCCTCGATATCGGGTGCGTGTACGAACTGCCCAAAGGCGGATTTTCAACGCGAATGAAGTAGGCGGCCTCGGCTGCCCACTTCCCGCCTCCGCGGGGTCTCTCGCAGTGGTCCGTGGCCAATGCTTGGCCAAGACGGGCTCAACTGCTACATCTTTGCTGGTCAAGAGCCAGGTGGTGAATCCCCTCGATGAGTCTCACCGTCTAGCCCGACAACTGAGTGACCGTGATCGAAGACGGCCCGTTCATCTGCACACTCAACCGCACCGGGCGCCTGCACCTGGAACCAGGCAACCAGAAGATAGCCGCATCGATCCTCGTCGTGGTCCGCGTGTACGACGACATCAACCCAGACCCTGCTGCCCTCGATTGGACGGCACGTCTGCATCGAGATATGGACCGGCGCCCGTTCGCCGACGCCTCCGTGACGCCGGAGGCCGACGGGATCGGACGGATTCTGCTTGCCCAGTCCGGGTGCAGGCAGACACGAGGCAGATCACCGACCTGCGCGGGGCGCGGCCTGGCCATCCGCCAACGTGGCGCAAGGGCTGGGAGTCAAGAGGCCAGGCGGTCGAAAACTTGCAGAGCGAAGATTGAAAATGCCTCGCCAAACCTACCCAGGGTGGCGGCGAACGAGGCTTTTCGGGTGATCTTGCCGTGGGCCACCCATAACGCACCGACCAGTAACTACACACGAACTCGTGAGCACAGACAACGATACACGGCGCCTACGTGGCTTCCGCTCCTTCCTCCCCGATCACGTTTGGGCCGCACTCGTTCAGCGTGGTGTCCGCAAACATCACCACGCAGGTGACCGGCTGTTGCACCAGGGCGATCCCGGCGGCTGGGTATTGTTGAGCCTGTCTGGGCGGTTGAAAGTTGTATACGCCGAACCCGACGGTCGCGAGATTCTGCTTGCCGTCCGCGGTCCCGGTGACGTACTCGGCGAGTTCTCAGCCCGGGACGGACGGCCCAGGTCGGGCACGGTGCAGGCTATCGAGCCCGGCATCACAGCCAAGCTGTCGGACAAGCGTTTCGGCGAACTCATCCAGCACTTCGGCCTCATCGAACGGCTTCACGTCTACATCATGGCCAAGATGCGGGAGAGCGCCCCCCACGCCTGGCAACTCGCGCACCACACCACGGCCGCGCGACTCTCTGCGCTCCTCCAGACCCTCATCAGTGCTGCGGGGCCCGACCATCCGCATCCGACCACCATCGCAATGTCTCAGGAAGAGTTGGCATCGGCTCTGGGCCTTGCTCGTTCAGCCATCACCCCGGTGCTCGCTACGTGGAAGTCCACGGGGCTGATCCGAACAGCGCGAGGAAAATTGCAGGTGCTCGACCGCGCTGCACTGAACAACATGGTTATGTCCAGTTCTGGACAGAACGGCCGGTGACCATCGGGCAACATCGGCTCCGCCACGCACCACAGCATGGAGGAGTACTCGTGGATCACGAGAGTACGGACGGACTAGGCCAGTACACTGGAATTCTCGCGGTCGATGTCCGACAATTCAGCAAACACAACACCTCCCAGCAACAGACGATCGTACAGCTGCTGCCGACGATTCTCCAGAAATCTGCCGAACGCGCTGACATCAGCGAGTTGTTGCAACGTCATATCTTCCGCGCGTTTCGAGGAGATGGCTACCTAATTGGGTTCAACCCGGACCTAATTGGCACCGTAATCGACAGGTTCCTTGACGCGCTACAAGCCGAACTTCGCCGACACTCCGCAGAATTGCGATCAAGTGGGATCGAACTGCGCTTGCGGGCCAGCCTACATTTGGGTCCGTTGCGGTCGTTTAACACGCTCGCAGTCGACTCACCTTCAGGCACTCTTATGGTGGAGAGCGGACGGATGGTCGATGCTGACGCGGTTCGAGCATTGCTCGACCACTCGGACCCGCGGGTGACGCTGCTAGCCGCAGTCGTGTCCGAAGAAGTCATGAAAAACGTCATCGAAGCAGGCTGGACCGCTCGACAGCCCAGCGAGTTTGTGGCGGCACCCCTGCGTGTAAATGCGAAGGACTACTCCGGCACGGGATACCTGCGCGTTCCAACCGTTTCCGGCGAGCTGTTGCGATCAGGCCTTCTGCACGGGCAGCCGGAGCAACCTGCCACAGAAAGCACTGAGCCGTCGTCAAAATCGGCCGATCACATATCCAACACTCTCGACGGACGCGCACAGAACGCCACTCAGGCTCAAAACGTGCACGACGGGGTCCACTATAACTCTGTGCACGCCGATGCAGCTGGGATTGCCGTGCACGGTGACGGAAATACGACTGCCGGAGGAAACGTCGATCAGTCGACGAACAAGCAGGAATATTCAGGACACTTCCACACTCAGGGAGATTCCAACTTTGGCCCGTCCAGCGGTCGCCGTACCGGACCGCACAACGACCCATCGGGTCGGTGAGCTTCTATGGACTCCTACGACATTGACGGATTCGGCATGCTCGAATCTCCCAAGCCGCCCTACAACACGAATCCGAAACCCACATCACCGCAGCCGGGCCCGTCGGAAGCACCAACCTCCCCCGAGCCGGCAGGTGCACCAGAGATCCCGCCAGTCGAAGTCGGAAATCCGGTGCAGCAGACTTCTACTTCAGTGATCGGAAATAATAACGAGACTGCAGGAGGTGACCTCGACAAGTCCTTCTACAAGACCGACCTGCGCGGGGCCGTAATCACGACGCCGGAGTTCGTGGAACAACTCGCTCGGGCAGGCGTTCAAGGACGTAATGGCCGCGGTATCCAAGATCCGGAAGCACTGGAACGCTTGGCGGACAAGTACGTCGCCCCACCTCAACTGCTCGGAGAAACCCCGGATGGCGAGCATGACACGGCGTTCCAAATCCTTACCAGCCGTAAGGTTCTCTTTCTAGGTGCCCCAGCACGTGATTGCGGCCAGCTCTCGGCGGCGCTCCGACTCGGTCAGGAGTTGCGACAGGAGGAAGACGCTCGCCTCATCGTTCGCGAGGAGCTCATGGATCCCAGTCTCCGATTGCATCACGATGGGTTGCTGGTCGAGCACGAACCCGCAGCGGTAATCATCGACCTACGCGGGGCAAGCGAGAACGATCTTCAGACTGTTCGCCGTAGTCTTGTCGAATTCAGCAGCGATCTCTGGCGCTACGAGAGCTATTTGATTCTGATCATCCCGCCAGGTTCTGAGCGCAGCTTCGAGGACAGCTTCCCTGACAGGGTGCACCTGCTTCAGCAACCTCCTGCTCTCAAAGTCTTTGCGAGCCACGTCGGCCGACCCGATGCACATGAGCTCGTGATCAGCGCCGAGGCAGAAGGCCAGTTGGAGGAAATGTGGCCCCCGAAGATCAAGGCTATCGCCGACGCGGTCCGCGACGGTACTGATCGGGGTGAACAGCCACTTCAAGCGATCCAGAGAGCCCTGGAACGCGAGGCGAGTGACCTCCCCTCTGAGCTCCGGAAGGAGATCCTCACGAAACAACAAGAAAACGACCCGGAATGGCTCGCGATGCTGCTGGCAGTCAGCCTTCTGGAGGGTGCACCGCCCCAACATATCGCGCGGGCCTCCGATCAACTATTGCTGCACAACAAGATCCGTCCACCGGAGGAGATTCCACCGCTTTTGCGCCCGAGCCCGTACACCCGGCTGCTACGGCTCCCAGACAACTGGTTCGACATCGGCCGCCGAGAGCTTCTGCCCTCCGGTTTCGGCAAACAGGTCCTGAGGCACTTCTGGCGGGAACACCCGGACGTCCAGGAATCACTACTGACCTGGTTCGGCGAACTCCCCAGATCCATGCGCGAATTCGAACGTGGTGAGTTAGAGCAAATCGCCGACCGTGCTGCCGAGCTCGCTGCAGAGGGCGGCTCCAAAATCGCAGTCTCTCTGGCCATCGAATGGGCGACTACAAATTCGGGCACGGAGTCCGGAGGACTTCAAACGTCAACGTCTCAATCAGCCCGCTACCGGAGGTCCGTCGCCGTACGCCTGCTGACCACGACCGCGACGGACTCCTCGCTCGGCAGGGATGTACGGCAGCAGCTTTGGGACTGGTCGCGGGACGGAAACGCCGACCGTAAGCTGCTGGCCGCAGAGGTCTGCGCCGGATTGGGTGAAGCTTTCCCGCGAATGGCGCTCACCCGACTCAAGCATCTAGCGAACGGCGAGAACACAGATGTGAGGGCAGCCGTTCTTCGCGCCGTGCGACAGATCGGTACCGAAATCGGCGCCTCACGGTTCTTGCGCTACCTATCTGAGTGGTTCCATCGTGCTTCCCCTGCGCGCTTGAGCGTGATCTCCGAAAGTGTCAGCTCGGTACTCACGGACCACGCCGAGAACATCGACACCGACGCCGCCACCTCGTTTTGGCATCACGCCCTCGACACGATGCCGCCAGAGGACCTACGGATGCTCCTCGAAAGCTGGCTGCGTGCTGCGACAACGCTGCGACCCGACGAGCGCACCTGCATGGTGGAACCGATTGTCCAGGCAACCGATTGCACTCCCCTTAGGATCGCACATGTTGATTATGCGAGTCGATTCGGACGCCCATCTCTGGATATGAGTTCCCTGCGGAACGATCCGGTGGCGGAGCTCGTGGACCAACTGTGGACACGACTCGATGAAGTGGATCCCGTTTGGACATCGGAGTGAGCAGACTGCTTGGATTCAGACGGTCGCACCGGAATCGGCGATACGCACAAGAAGTCCGTGCACAAATGGCCAACGGTGACACGGGTATCGGGTGGCCACGAAACGGACAGTCGCTTGTCACACTGACATTGGTGAGCGCCGACGAGGCGCTTTACTTTAACGCGAACATCTCCTTCTGGGCCAGGTGGGTTGGGTCCGAAGCGGCTCCGCCGGCGTTGCTTGACGTCGCCAAGACGGGGATCTTGCACCGCGCAGAAACTGTTAGCTCACGGCACAGACTCACGGCGGCTGAGCGATTGAAGGGAGAGTTGAACACCGCGCTCCTAAACTGGGAGACGGTCGCAAGCTCGTCGGTGCAAGCACGCGGCTATTGCGTCTCAATCGATGTCGTTCCGGAACTTCTCGCCATAGTGGAAGAGCACCAGGAATCGGTCCGTCAACGCATCGTGCTGTCTTCGCAAGAGTTGCGTCGCAGGCATCAGCAGGATGAGATGAGCTCGATAATCCTCGACCCGCTCCGCGCGACGGCGTCGTGGCTGCGCGATAATCAGGACAAGCCGGAAGCAGCAGTAAAAGTCGCTCAGAATTTTCAAGAGCTGCGAGACATCCTGGCACCTGAGATTCAGCCAGATTCCGCCGGAAAACTTGTTGACGAGTTTCTAACTGAAGCTGATGACGCAGTTCGATCCCGGACGGCTCGACTGCTTCGAAATTTCTTCTACAAGCACGAAAGGGGCGATCTCGCTGCTCGCCTCCCATCGTTCGACGAGTGACAAGGCTAGCACCCGGGCCAGAGACACAGCTTCGCGCCACGACCGGAGCGACATCACTTCGGTGTCCGCCTTGGGCTTGACCCGCGACGCACGCCCGTGATCAACGAAGCGCGCATTTCCCCAACGAGGACTGATCAAAAAATGAAACATTCAAACTGGAGCGCGACCGGATGGCAAGCGTTCTATGAATACAGCGACAGCGAGGCGCAGACTCTGCCTATCGAAAGATGGGACTCCATTTCAGGAAAGGCCCTTGTGGTATCCGAGGAACACAAGTGTCTCGTATCAGCCGAAGATTTACCTGGATTCAAGAGAATCGATTTGTGTCATCGCCCTGTGGGATTCGTAGCGGCCGCGCCGGACACGGTTGATGAAAACTCGCGCCCCGTAGTGGCCTGGATGATCGATGAAGACGGTTTGGCTTACCCGGTCACCCACAACGGCTAGTATTTCTCTGGGCGTAGATCGCATTTCTGCATAGGCGCGGCTTTCCGCAAGGTGAGCCGCCCTAGCGGGAGAACTCAACCTCTCTACGCGTCGGTTGACGTTCAACCTGGCCGGATGCAAATTTGCCAACTAATGACGATGCAGTCATCCGACTAATGATAGAGAAGTTCGTACACAACGGAAGCGGTGTTTCCAGGTCAATTTTCCAAAGGGGGTACGTGTTGCAGCGACGGCTACGAGCAAAAATGGAACACCTTTCCGAAACGGAAATACCACCTGCTGATGCCAGATTTATGCTCGGCCACCTCGCCACCCTTACGAACAACGCCGACACCAAAGCAGGACTCATCGCGACCGCTACCACTGTCTTGCTTGGCCTTGCGCTGTCCCAACGCCAGGAAGTGTCTTACATGATCAACCGCGCAGAAGGACCTCCATGGTTATTCCTTTCTCTCTTCGGAATGGCAGTGCTCAGCGGCGCTGTAGCCGCATCTGCTGTCGCCCGCACGTTGTGGCCGCGCCTAAACGTATCAGAATATAGCCGCTATTCATGGCCCTCAGTAGCAAAAACCTCATCCGTTGCGCTCACCAGGGCAAGTTACCGAGGTGAGCGCCGTGAGGCATGGCATACAGCACAAGACATGGCGCGCATTCTTGCCGCCAAATACCTAAGCCTCCGAATCGCCATAATTTCATGGCTCCTCTCGGCAACGTTCCTACTATTCTTCCTTCTCGGGGGGTAAAATCATTCAAGAATGCCAATAGAAAAGGGATTCTGATCCAGGAGAACCCGCTGCACCGACGTGGACACAAGTCGAACGTACCCGCACGCTGAACTTGAGTACCATCTCATCCGCTCCCGGGCCCCTGGGTGCGAACCTGGGTGCGAACTGTTGCCACACATGCCGTCTGAACCACACGCGAGCGAACCCACAGTCCCAAGGACCAGTGATTACACAAGTGCGACAACGTGAAGCCGACTCAAAATCCGTCCAGTGTGCGTTCGAATCGCACCGGGGGCACTCTGTGACCTGCGTTTTCTCTTGGTCAACTCTGCTCAAGATCACGGTATGACGCTGGTGTGACACTGCCAGTCCCAACGCCCGCCCTCGGAATGATCCCCGCCGCCCGCTCGGCCGCCTCCCTGGCGACCTCCGGCAGCACGGCCGTGTAGATGTCGCTAGTCATAGCCAGGGTCGAGTGTCCGAGCATGGTCTGGACCAACTTCATATCCACTCCGGCGGCCAGTGCGAAGGTCGCTGCGCAGTGACGAAGGTCGTGCACCCGGATGGGCGGAAGACCCGCCCTGGCTGTCAGAGCGTGGAACCTGTTGGACACCTGGTTGGGATTCAACGCCGAACCGTCCGGTCTGGTGAAGAGCTTTCCGGACTCAACCCATGTCGAGCCGAGCCGTAGCCGCTCGCCAACCTGCGTCTTGCGGTGGTCTCTCAAGACCTCCACGGTGCCTCTGTCGAGCGCGACCGTCCGGCCACCAGCATCCGACTTCGGGGGGCCTTCGATGATCTGGTTCCCCACCACGGTCCGGCTGATCCGCACGGTGATCGTGCCGTTGACCAGGTCGACGTCCTCCCACCCGAGTCCACACGCCTCACCTCGTCGAAGGCCTACGTGTGCGATCAGGTGGAACATCGGCGACAGCGGGTCCTCGGCAGTCTCGTCAAGGAACGTACCGGCCTGCTGCGGAGTCCAGACCATGACAGGGCTCGGGATCTCGCCAGTCTCCTGCCACCGCTCGACACGTTCGGCGTTCCACACCAGTGCTTTCGGTGGCTTGCCGCTCGGCAGCTTGACCAACTTCGCCGGGTTACTGTGCAACAGGCCTGCCCGGACCGCGTCGGACAAAGCCGTACGCAGTGTGGCTCGCACCCGTTGCCGGTTGGCGTCGGAGGACTCCACAGTGGCGAGAGCTTCCGAGACATGCTGCGGGCGGAGCTGATCCAGCCGAAGATGCCCGAGATTCGGGCGGAGGTGGGTGCGGATGTGGCCTTCGTAGGAGCGCACGGTCTTGGGACGTACGTCGGTCTTGGTGGCCAGCCATTGGTCCAGGTACTCGCCCATGTACTGCCGGTTGCCAGCCGACAGCCCACGACGCGCCTGATCGCGCAGCGAGTCGAGTTCAGCCGCTGCTTCAACCTGAGTGGCAAACCCGCTTCGGGTGACCGGCTTGGCTTTTCCGTCCGGGCCTGGAAGGGAGATCGAGAAACCCCACGTGCCGTGGCGCGGGTTCCAGGTTCCGTCAGCCCGGCGGAGTTTCGGGCACTTGCGTCCGATCTGCTGACGCTTGCCGTTCACCAGCTCAGAACAGCCACATCTCTTCGTCACGCTGCCCTTCGCCATGATCGCCTCCCCGGCACCTGTAGGACCCATTATCCCAGGTCAGGGAGGTCAACTCCACAGGTCTGGCTACACGTCGCTGAATCCACCGTTGCGGTACATGTGCTCGATCTTGATCTTGAAACCAGACCGACGACCGCTCGGGCTGTTTCCGCCGTGCCGTCGACATCTGCCGAAACCGACGTGCTCGGTGCCCCAGCCGGCCGGGAGCTGGCAATGCGAGCCCCCGGCTCGGGTCCTCGCAGCGTTGCAATGTTCGTCTGGAGGGATGCGTCGCGACCGGTCGACCATGAGATTCTCCTGCGTGGACAAACGAACCCGCGTCCCGGATACGCTCGACATAGCTTGATGATCAGAATTCGCGGCCGAGCCGCTCATGTCCCGCGTGGGCTGAACCTTGAGTGCCTCACAGCTCGGCTCCTCCGAGGTAGCGCCATAGATCAACAGTCAGCACCTGGTAGCGCCCGCCGACCCTGCGCGCAGGAACCGGGTATTCGCCATCGGCAGCGAGCCGATACGCCCGTGTTCTCGCGAGGCCGAGATACCGAGCTGATCGCTCCACGGACATGACCGCCGGTTCCCCCTTCAGGTGACCGAAAACCTCGCCGAAGGTGTAGCCATTCTTGATCACCATTCATCCCTAACTTGATCCCTTTTGGATTCATACACTGCAAGAATGACAGCAGATATCACTGTGCCGCAAGGAGATCTGTCGGGTAATTGAATTGACAGTTGGGCAATATTCTTCTTGTATCGCAGCGCGATTCACGTCGCGGGAGATCGACGGGCGCGGATGTAAGTCCATCAGGGACAGAGGGCTGTACGGACGTACGGTGGCCTGGATAGCGGCCTACAAAATCTGGAAAGTGGCTATTGACGCGGACCAAGATTCCGAAGCGCGCACTATACGGCACTCATACGTACCTACGGCTAGAGACCCGGTTCTGGCTTCGTGCACAAGACAGACACTGTCATCGCGCGTCGGCATTCGGCTCACCGAGTCGGCGGTAGGCCCAACGTGAAGGCTCATCCGGCAACCATCTACTGCTCACGCACGGCGGCAGGCGATCCGGATTCGGAAAAGATCGGCCGGCCCGTGAACGAAAGCCTGGGTCTCAGCTCGGTTGCGTGCTGGTGATCATCTGCACCGACCGTTGGTGGGTGAGACCCATGGCTCATCGAGCAAGCTCAGGGCGTCCGACCCCAGATGACCGTCGCGTCCTCGGGCTGTGGATCGATCCTGGAGCCACCCGCCTCGGTCACAGCCGTGATCGACCGCCATCACCTCGATCAAGTTAGACTCGCCACTCAGACATGCCGCCCGGTAGACGACCAGCGAGTCCAGCAGCTCGTCGCTCTCGCCGCTCCACATCGCCGGAAGAACCCTGGCTCCGATCATGCTCGCCGGCGTAGTTGTCGCTGCTGAGGTCGGCGCTTAGGAAGGTCCACCTGTTCACGGCTTTGCCATCCTTTGAATGATCAAAATGGTGTCCCGGGTGATGAGCCGCCCCGGTGGTTGAACGGCGTCGAGGAGGATGCCGCACTCACGCAGGCCCCCTCGCAGTGTGCACAGGTGTGCGATCAGCGTGAACGGGCTCCTAGGCAGCGGCTCCCACAACGTGAGTACCAACAGCATATCTGCGTAGATCTTCAGGCGAATCAATAGCTCAGCCGCCGTCCCCTCGAACCGGCCGTCGGGCTGCTCGGCGAGATAGGCCGCTACCGCGCCGATCACCGCGGAGGGCCCCCAGTGGTTGAAGGTGTACTCGGCCGCGTCCGCCTCGGTTTTGGTAGTCAGGAGCTCGCTCAGGTCGTAGTCCATCGTAGTGTGCCTCTCTGGTTGGTCGGCCCGTCCTCTCTGAATGGACCGTGTACCGCATCCCTGCCGCTGGCCAGTTGTGCTACGCACGGGGGACTCGGAACCTTGGAACAACTGGAACAACTGGAGAGCCGGGCCGGTCCCAGTTGTTCCAGTTGTTCCAAGCTTTGATGTCTCCCCTAGGATTTGGAACAGCTGGGCTCGACCTGCGGTTTTGTTCCTGGCAGGCTCCAGTAGCTCCGGCTGGGGAAGCCGACAGACTCCGACGTGACCTTGATCCGTTTCCGAGCACGTTGCAGGGTCGACATCGAGTGCCCTTCCGCATCCCCCGCTTGCTTCACGTCGCTGGAAGCGGCGGACCCTCCGACCGAGTGCAGGAAGTCCTCCAGCCATTCGGCAGCCTCGACCGTCCTGTTGCGGCCGTCCTCGTCCTGGCTCGCGGCCTCCCGCATCACCTCATCGATCGAGCGGCTTTCGATCTCGTCCAGCCACTGAAGCTGACCGGTGAGGACCGGCCCTTCCTCGGTCATGGCGACCTGCGTAGATTCGATCTTGAACTTCAGGGTCGGCTGGGCATCCCGGCCCAGGTTGTTCTTCGGCTGCCCCAGCAGGCGGACACTCTCGTCGTCGGGGTCCTTGATCACGGCGAACACGGATCGTGCCACTGCGGCAAAGGCCCGGCTCGCCATCATCGAGGTGACGACATCCACCTTGGTCGACTTGTTTAGGTGAATCAGGCCGAGCACGGCCGCGCCGCACTCGTCCGCCATCTCGACCAAAGGCTCCAGCGCGCGTCGTACGTCAGCGTCCTTGTGCGTATCGAGCCCGGGGTCCACACGGGACAGCAGAGGGTCGAGCAGAATCAGCGCGGCGTCGACCTCCCGCACCGCGTCGCAGACGCCTCGGATGTCGTCCGGAAGAGATAGGGCACAGCGCAGGCCCTCCTTGGTCGTGACGTCGGCTCGGAATACCCGCTCCAGGTCGGCCTCAGCGGCCATTAGCCGAGGAGCGATGGTGTGCTCCCAGCTGTCCTCGGTGGCGACGATGATCACCGACTTGGGCACCCCGCAGTGGACACCCTCCACACGGCCCCGGGTCAGATCGGCGGCGAACTGATAGGACCAGGTGGACTTGCCGACCCCTTCCCGACCACCGATCAAGCCAAGCGTGCCGGCCGCGAGCCTCCCAGCCCACGTCCAGTGGACGGGTCGAATCTTGATCTCCGCCGCCGAGGTGAGCGACACGGTCCGTCTACCGTTGCGACGCTCGGTGCCCACACCGTCAGCTGCGGCCACGGAGCCCGGGTTGTCAGTCACGGCGAGCACCTCCGCTCCGGCGGCCTCCCCGAGGGCTTTTCCCTCCGGTGACAGCAGTCCGTACGTCTCCGTGATCCCGAGTTCCGATTTGGCCAGCTGGACATGCACCGGGTTGTCCCGGTCGAGTTCCTTGCTGGCCATGTAGAAGTCCATTTTGGAAAGGTCGTTGCAGCCATACCACGCTTCGGCGGTGGCCGACCAGAAGTGCACCCAGCCGTCCGTGTCCGGCTTGAATTCGCAACCGGACTCGTGCCCCACCGCGCTCTTGTCAGCCGTCAGGTCGTCTCCCGGCCGCATCCAGGTGGGACAGCCGCAGGACTCCAGGTCCTCCCTCGGGGACCACCCCTCGGGCTTCATCAGCTCGTCCCACCGGGTGTTGGATGCCCAAGCCTTGACCGCCGACAAGCCACGGCCCTCGGAGAGCGCAGCGCGTTCCTTGGTCCGCTCGTTGCGTTCCCGCTTGGCCTGATAGGTCCGCTCGATCGCGTGGGTGACCCAATGCGGAGCGACCCGCACAGCCGACCTGAGCTCGTACGAGCCCTCCTGGCGGACGGACGGGGGTGCAACCACGTAGAAGTCGCCGTACATCAGCACCGCACGATGGTCCGGCTGGCCCTTTTCGGGACGCCGACCGTCCAGCGGCAGATACACCGCCGTGTTGTCTATCGAAGAAGGCAGCTCGTACCCGTCCGGCAGCACGTAGTACCAGTGTCCCCCGTCCTTGTGGCGGCCTGATTCCAGACCCGGCGTCAGCACGGTGGGCAGGCAGAGGGATCGAAGTGCTTCGGCGTCCACTCCTGACACCTGCTTCAGGTGATCGTAGAAGGACTCGACCTGTCCAGGCGTGTCCGCGTCGCAGACCACAAGACGAGACCGGCGCAGGTCGATGCCGAAATTGATCTCGGCGTCGCCGAAGTGCTCGAACATCTTTCGCACGACGTCACGACCGGTCGAGGCGTGGAGCCGTCCGCAGTTTTCGCGCTTGCCCGTGCGGGGGTTTACTACGCAGTCATACGGGCAGGCGGGAAGCTTGGATAGGTAATCGACGGGGAACACGCACAGACCAGCCTCGGCCATCGAGACAGCGGTTTCCGAGGCGCGCTGATCACGCGGTGCGCTCAGCGCCTCGGCGACCATAGACGCGCGCTGTGTGGCGGAAAGATCACTACCGTGGATGTCGGGTCGGGGCTCTATACTGGACATCGTTCGATGCCTCTCTGGTGATAGGTGAGGGACACCGCTTCTCGACTTTCGGGTCCGGGTAAGCACCGAGATCGGTCAGCATGGCCCTGCTGGTTGATCGCTTCCGGGAATCCCCGGTACCGCTGAACAGGGGTTGGTCCCCCTGTAGGTACCGGGGATTTTCGCGTCAGCAAGGGTTTTACTCCGCCACGTCTCCGCAGGCTTTTGAAGCTCGCCATGCCTGCATGTGGTGGGCGTGGCACACGTTCCGCGCGTAGCAACGGCGCGGACACCCTTCCACAGAGCACGGCAGCTCACGCTGGGGTATGCGGAGAGGGGCGAGCTGGGGTGCGCTCGTCATGAGTTGTTCCTTCTCAGGCGTGGGGTGGCTGGGATCTTGGCCGCTTCAGCTTTTCTCCGCTTCACCTGATCGCCGGGTAGTCCCGGCCTCGTGATGAGGGTACCACCACCGACACGGCATCCGCTGTCGTGCTCGGCGACGCCAGGACCATCGTCGCAGGTGAAGGGACCGCTAAACTCGACCTCGTGCCCTTTTCTAGGCGCAACGATCACACCCGCGAAGGCGGTAGCGTTTCCTTCGAGGCCACGGTCAGCCCTGTTCATGCGAGCAGGGACGTACCTCTAAACCCACCAGGAAGATCGCCATAGCTCGGTTATCCGATCCGATCTTGGCTACCGTCACCCTCACCCGCCAGAGCGGCACCTGCACGACTCTCAGCTGCGGACGCGTCCACAGTGGAACTGAACGGTGTCCCAATCCTGCTATCAATCGGTTTGGAAGTGCCCCAGCGGCGGAGCGTCGACCGCGAGGCCGCGTGAGCAGCCGCGCCCTGAAAGCAGCTGCCGCAGCACAAAAGCTTGGCTCCGCGCTGATCGAGTGACCGAACGCAGTGAGCCCCACCAGGCGCAGCCCTTTGGGTGTACTGCCAGCGGGCGAGGAACTCCACCACCTCGCAAATGCCGACGCGACGTCGAAGCGTCCCAGGTGGTCGGTTCGTCGGAAGCAGGCTGTTCGTCCTGTCCTCCCTGCGTACGTGTGTGCGGATCTCCCATTCGCTGGCCGAAATCTGATTGCCAGGGACTTTCGGCACGGGTGCGCATGCACTACGTGGTGCAGCGTTCCTGACATGCGTGACCAGCAGCTGTGGACCACCCACGACATCGCTGCCTACCTGGGTTGGCAGGTGGGGTCGGTGAACTCGTGGCTTGTGGGCAGGGTCGACCGCCAGGGGGGCAATCATGAGCACCTACGACCCGCAGACCCCGGTTCCGCCGCCTGCCTCGCATCCACAGCAGTCCTACGGCCGCACCGCGTTGATCCTCGGATGCATCGGAGTGCCGCTGGCGTTTGTGCCGATCTTCGGGCTCTTGGCGCTGCCCGTGGCGATCGTCGGCATGACGCTAGGGATCGTGGCTCTGAAGCAGGTCAAGAAAGGGCTTGCCACCAACGAGCGGGCTGCGTGGGCGGGCATCGCGCTCTGCGTGTTTGGTCTAGTGGTCTGCCTGTTCGGAGGACCTGGCGGGGCCGGACCGGTCCAGCAGCAGGGGGAGGGCAGTGCAGGTGGTGGTGGTGCTGCCGTCAGCGAACCCCAGTACCCGTCTAGTGAGCACGAGAACGCCTGGGAGTCAGCGCAGTCCTACCTGCGGTCCGGTGACTTTTCCGAAGCTGGACTGCGCGGTCAGCTCGAATTTGAGAAGTACCCACCCGACGTGGCGGCGTGGGCGGTCGCGAACGTGCACGCGGACTGGAACGCAGAAGCACTCAACGCTGCCAACTCGTACATGGAGTCCGGCAGCTTCTCCCGTGCAGAGCTGCACGATCAGCTGACCTCCGATGCTGAGCAGTTCACAACCGAGCAAGCCGACTACGCGATCGCGAACCTGCGCTGACATCCAGTTCCAGAGGGGAACCACCATGTCTCAACGTCGAGTCATCACCTGGATCTGGGTCGGTAACGGTGGCGGACTGCTAGTCGCTGCTTTCTTCACCGGCATTGCGTCATCCGGCAACGAGTCCACGACCTCTGCCGACAGCACCACAGCAGCACCTGCGCCAAGCGGTCCGTCCAGAACGGAGCAGTGCGCGTTGACCGCCCGGCAAGCGCAGGTAAGCGCGGCGGAGCAGGGTTACGACCCAATGGTGATCTGGAGCAGCGGCTACGTGATTCCTGCACTCCCGCAAGCGGAGGACGACGCATACCGCCAGGGCGTCTCGGCGTTCGATCTGCAGATACAGGGGTACGGCGAGACCGACCCCGACGTGCTCAGGCAAGCGTTCCTGAGCGCAGCGCGTGAGAGGTGCGCTCAGTATTACGGCTACTGACGGGTCAGGTCGGCAACGCCTCCGCCTTGCTTCGGTGGGGGCGTTGCTGATGTGTTGGTCGCAGCGGGAGGTGAGACTGTCCGCGTCTCCGACAACCCCGTCATTGCTCGCCGTACTCCCACTCCCGCAGGTGTGGGGGCACTTTGAGGGCGAGGTAGTTGTCGGCCATCGTGTTGGTTTCGGCGCGGCCTTCGTGGACCGAGTGGAGGATGCCGAGGTAGACCAGGTCCCACAGTTCGCGGTTGAGCTGGAGATTGTTGATCTGGGCATACAGCGAGTTGCCGTGGCGGTCCTCAATGTCGAGGTAGTGCGCTGCGCCGCCGACCGTGACGTGGACCTTGGTGAGCTCGTAGATCTTGACGATCCCGGACTTCCCGTAGATCAGCCAGTCAGCGCCTGCCGACATCCGGAGATTGCGTCCAGCCAGCAAAAAGAGGAACGGCCAAGGGAGGATGAACAGCCAGAGCCACCACGTAGTGACCCAGCCGAAACCCCAGTCCCGCCAGACGAGGTAAGCCACCGCGATCACAGCGAGGATGAGTCCCATGGTCAGAGCGCGCCCGCGGGTCGGGTAGAACCACTCCAGGACTGGGCCTTCGCCCTCCGGTGGTTCCGCCACCTTGGCGCGGCCACGTTTGTGCTTGTCCTCGGGCGTCTTCCAGCCCGGTTCCAAAGGAGCACGCGGTGGTCGCGGCTCGCCGGTCTGGGGGTCTGGTTTCGGGGGCAGTCCTGTTGTCACGTCACGCTCGCTCAGCGGGTCATCTTGTCATCTTCGGGTTGATGTCCGACAGCTTCTCACCAGCCGACTGGACGCCGTCCACGATGTCGTCGCCCCATTCCTCAATGGCGAAGCCGACACCCCAAGAGGCGAGTGCGCCACCTGCGACCACCCAGCCCACTGGCGTACCCATCGCGGCGAGTCCGACCGTGGCACCCGCACCGGCGAGAAACCCGCCGACGCCCGAGGCGACACTGGTTGTCGGGTCCTTCCCAGCGATCCCGATGTCGTAGCCGATTCCCAGGCCCGTGATGACTCCACCCACGACCGGGAGTTTGCCGGCGACCTTCAGCGATCCTCGGAGAAGTCCGCTGCCGACCCGGTCAGGCTTCTTGCCGAAGTCGAGGGTCATTTGCAGAACGCCCTTGGTACGCGGCCCGAGCTTGTCGACCCACTGCGCGGTGCGCGTGCGGGTGGCCTGGGCTTCCAGAGCAGCGACCTTCTGAGTCTTCTCAATGTGGATCATCGCGGCTCGGGTGCGAGCCTGCAGCGACATGTATGGGTTGCTGGAAAGGCGTTCGGAAACCTCAATCGACCCGCTACGGGCGATCTTCATGGCCTCGGCGCGCATCGTGGCCGTCTGGCCTGCGGTGGCCCCAGCAAGGCCAGCGACGACGTCCGAGGCGTTAAATGGTGACTTCTCGATCAAGCCGCCGAGGAATCGGTTGAGGACCGCGATGGCATTGTTCTCATGATCGCGAGCGTCGGCGACCATGACCGCGCAGTCGGCGTACGCCTCCACCTTGCGCACGAACGCCGAGTGGGCCTTGGTCTGCTCAGCATGGATCTGCTTCTGCTCGGGGCTGGCGGGCTTGTCGGTCGGCAACGCCGTCGGGTCAGGCGGCTCCGGGCCGGGTTCCATGATCAGATCGCCCTGGATGGTCAGCCCCTCGGCCTGTGCGTGCTCACGGGCCTGATCCATGCGTCGCTTGACCGTGTCGATGTCGTCGGCGTAACGGCGCAACGCCCCGGCCAGCCCGCCGTAGTCAGCCGAGACCTCGTCGACCTTGGGGCCGATCTTGCCCATCCCGTCGCGGAACGACTGGCCCGCCTCACTAGGCCAGGCGTGTTCGGACTCGCCCTTTGCTCGGTTGATGGTGTCCAAGGCGGCGTCTACGGCACGGGCCATTCCGTCGAGCCAGTCGGCAGCCGTGCGAATCGTGCCTGGCTGAGCGTCAACGTTGATGTCGAGTGGCATGTTCAGTAGTCCCCAGAGTCAGCGCGGCATTTCCGGCGCGGTCTTGCCGATGTCCCCGGCATTGGTGTGGTCGACCTCGTCGTAGAGGTTGCGGCCAGCGGCGACCTCATCGGCAACGGCGTTCATGCCCTCGACGATCCCCGCAGCCGACATGGTCAACATCGCCATGACTCCGGCGATCGCCTCTGAGGGAGTGCCCGCTTGCGGCGCCGCCGGGGCTGGGGAGCTGCTGTCGAGGCTAGAGGCCCCGTTGCGCATTGTGCTGGCCAGCCCGTCAAGCTCGCCAAGGTGTGCATGGGTTCCGCTCATCGCTGGTCACCTCCTGCAGAGTCGCTGCGCTGCTCAGGCGGCAGCGGTTCATCCCAGGCGACCATGTCCGCACCGCTGCGAGCCTGAATGTCACCGAGCTGATCTGGCAGGACGGAAGCCCACGGCTGCAGGTCGCCGCAGTGCACCACCAGCGATTCCAGCGAGGTGTAAACCAAGATTGCTACTCGGCCGTCCTCAAGCTCCCGCATCGAGATCGTGGCGTCGGCGTCTGAGCTGGTCAGCGGCTTCTCTAGCGGTAGATAGACCGGCTCCGGTTCCTCGCCATTCTGCTCGGCGATGTAGTCGGCTCCGATCACCGCGGGCGCGGCGTCGTCCCCAGCGCGCATTGTTGGTCACGGCCCCCTGCATGCGTGATTCGTTAGGTTCACCGCGCACGGTATCGGACCTGCCCATCGGTCGGATGAGGGTTTCTACTCGATCATGCCCCAGGACAACACGAACGGCCTAGAGCGCGCCGTGCCCTGCGCCTGGTTACCCGGAGGGCAGGGATCTCACTGCTGAAAGGTTCGTCACCAGGCGGGAACAACGAGGCCGGAAGGCGACATGGACCGTGTCCGCAGGACCGTGGGCACCCTCCAACCGTCCTACAGCTCTGGCACTTCCACACCGCCATTGCCCCTGCTCTGGCTGCCCAACCTCGTGCCCACAGTCATCTGGTAGCGCAACACCGTGCTGTGGGCCACACGGTCATGAGCGTGTCGGACTCGCAAAGCCAGCAGAGCCGAAGACCAACCAGCAGTCATGATGCGGGTCAGTACCGGCGGCCCGACCGCAGGCGGGACCGCCACGCGGCGCCGAGAGGTCCTCTCCCCGATGACCTCATGGCTGACCAGCGTGACGCGAGTGGAACCGGTCGTAGAGACGGGCCGCTTGTGTGAGGTCAGGCGCCGTGAATCACCCAACGATCGGAAGGGCATTGAGATCACGCGGGGTTTGGAGGACTCCGTCTGTCTCCTTGGATGCCTCGCGCAGCCTGGGCAAAGTCGTATCCGCAGCCCTTGCACTCCATCTGGCCGCGCTTGACCGTGCGACCGCATGCCGGACAGTCACGGGTTTTTGGCTTGGTGATCAGCCAGAGGATTCCAAGGATCATATCGGCGGCGACCCACAGACCGATGATGAGTCCGGCTCCGATGGCGGTGCCGACGTTGGACGCAGTGTCCTCCGGATTTGGTCGAGTGGCGACGCCGCCGATGATCCAGACGAGGAAGATCACGTTGATGGCGAGGATGACCCAAGTGAAGATCCGGAAACGCGGGAATCGCATGACGCGCTCCTTCCACGCGAGCTCTTGCGGCTCTGGCAAGAGCCGCCCAATCACGGTGTAAGTCGCCAGCGGTGTAGTCGCCAGAGGCCAAGTGCCCGGACACGAAGCTTGCAGCGCATTGCTGTTCATCGCACGGCGCGGGCACCGGGGTGACTCCCCCTCCCGGGGGCAAGATCCAACACCGGGGGGAGATGCTGTTCCTCGCGGTGCCCACGACCGTGCGAGGTTCCTTTTATCGCAGGTCAGCGGCGCATGTCGCGGCCTGCGCTTAGGTTCCGGCGCATGGCGTGGGGAGAGACCAAACGGGACCGCCGGTTGTGTGAGGCGCAGAAGCTCATGAACGACGCTGCCGCGTCGCTGCGGGCCCGGACGGGCCAGGCGATTTCAGCCGGGGGCGACACCACGGTGCCGTCCCAGAGCCGCTACACGATGGCGTCACTGTTGGAGGCGTTATCCCATGAGGTCGCCCGAGGTCGGGTGTCGGAGTGGACGATCACGGAGGCGGTCAAGCCGTCCCGATCGATCGTGGATGAGGACCGCCCCGGAGCAGGACGCGGCCCGACGGGACTGATCAGTAGAACCCTTTGTCGCGGAACTGCCCCCGCAACTCCTTGACGATCTCCTGCCGCTGTTCTTCCTCCGGCCAGTTGCCGAGCTTGTAGGCCTGTATCACCCTGCGGACCGGGCTGGCACCCGCCTTGCTGGTGCAGCGCGGGCACACCTGCGGAAAGACCCGTTTCGGGTTGGCCATCATGTCCAGCAGCTCGGCCGGGGTGAACACCCACGCATCGCGGCGATCATCGACGAACCTGCACGGGTCCTGACGATCGATCGGGTCGAACTCGGCATGCAGCAGCACGGTCAGGTTTCCGGGCTCGGCGCTCTGCTGCAGCAGAAACCGCGGCGGGGTGGTTACCTGCCCGCGCAGCCCCATCTGCTTTAGCCCACGCTCCAGCAGGCCACGAAAGTAGTTGATCTGCTCGTCGGAGAGCTCGTCGACCACGTCCACGCTGATCCGAGTCATGGCACGGTACCCTAGCCCGAACGGGTGAAAGATCGATAGTTTACGCAATGTGCGGAGGCGGCTACTTCTGGTGGTCGCCGCTTGTTCAGTAGGCCCAAGGTGTACTCCTGGCAGCGGCGCGCCGACCCGCGTCGCAGAGGCCAACGGGCAATGGCAGGAACATCCAGTCCCGGACAGCGGAACCTCTCATCGTGATGCCTCGTTACGAGGTCCGAGACCGCCGTTGCGGGTCTATTCGGCCAGAGCCGGTGTGCTGACACCACCCACGACCCGAAGACCCTGGAGAAGCCCAAGATCAACACAGTGGCTTCCCAAATTTTGGGTCCGTAAAAATCTCGACGGTGCGACTTTCTCCCAAACAGGAACCACAGCCCGCGCCGCAGTTCGACCCCGGCTTTCGTCAGGGATCGGCTGAATGAGCCCGGCACCCCTCGAATAGGATCAAGGCAGGCAACAGTCGAGCGTCGGAGCGCCCCTCCGACCTGCGTAGTCACCCCACAACACCTGGTAGGCAGGATGCTGCGGGACGACACCAGCCAACTGGTTCGGAATGGAGCCACCAAGGTTTGGTGAAACCCGGCGCGTAAGGCATCGTTAGAAACGATCGTCCAGGCCAAGCCCTAGCCCGCAAGGGCTCCGTGATGTCGTGGCCACCGTGGCACCCCCGCCGATACAGGTCATCGCTGATCGGGACCTCCGTGGGCCGCCTGTCTGTTGGGCCGAATGCGTACGGCCGAGATCGAGGACAACTCACTCAGTGTCAGCGCGCACGGGGACTACGCCGCAATGGACTCCGACTTCTTCCTTCCCGAAGAAGGTCACTCTCAGTGATCTACATCGGCACACCAGCGACCTGATCCCACTTAATCCGGATACCAACCCACCTTGGCGATCTGCCTACCTGCGCTACTACGGCTTGCACCGGCTGCGATACCGCCATCGAAATGGCCATTCCTTGATCATCAGCAGCCTGATTATCCGGCCACCCAACGCGTTGTGTTGATCAACACAGGTGCCGAGCGTTCTACGCTAGACATGAGCAAGCAGCCCGGCACATACGCCTGGTGCTCAAGATACCCCCTGACCGCAGCAGATTACACATGAAGCAGGGGTAACACGCCTGCCTTTGTGGAGTAGTCCACTTCCGCTTATGAGGCATGCGCGTCCCCACATGGTGATGCCCTTGTTGGGACACATCTGTCTCCCAGTGTTTGGCCGAGGCCTCCGTGTTCAGACGATTCTGACGGCTGGGGTACCTGTCCACGCACGTACAGCCACATGACTAGGCAACATTCCTTGACCATTAGGCCCAGCTACAAGGTCACCCCTACCTCGGAAATCTGAAGCAGAGGTCACCGAGCGACCCCACAACCGGACACCAATGCGAGTTCCACAGAATCGCCAACCTCCTATGGGCAAGATCAGTGGATCATGTGGACGCCATCGCGTGTGACGCTGAGATGACGCTGCACGGACGGGACCTGGCTGACACGGGCGGAACCTACCTGACACGAATTTCCGCCCATTGTGGGACAGTCAGCCCTCTACCCGACACTGTCTATCATGGACAGTCACGCTTCCAAGCTAACTCAAAATCCGTCCAGTGTGCGTTCGAATCGCACCGGGGGCACGTACAGCATCCTCACCACCTTGCTCTGGTCGTGAGCTGCAGATATCAGGGCGGGTCAAGATCACCCGAAGGCGCCGTTCCCAGGCGGGTGAAGCCTGATGACCAGCACATCTTCCACACCGGGCTCCGTCCGCGATCGATCACTGCGTCTGCAATGCGCCTGCACCCTCCTGGTAGCTGTGGGAGCGGCCTACGTCTCATACCGACACGGCCGCGATTTTGCTCTGCGATACGGCGCCGACGAGACCACCGCCGCGCTCTGGCCACTCATCGTCGACGGGCTGTTGACGATGGCCACCATCGAGCTATGGAGAACCGGACACCATCATCACGCCACCGGCCAATGAGGTGATCTCAGTGGAGTGAGGTGGCGGTAGGCCTGGGAGATGTGGGCGTGGGGTCCTGGTAGAAGAAGGTCTCACCACAAGATCATCTTCACGGAACCAGGACCCCACGTGATCACCTATCGTGCCAGGCTCGATGTCGCTGACGAACTCGCCCTCTACCTCGCCGGACTCCTCAATGCCGAACGACGGCGCCGCGGCACCGGGCGTGGACGCCGCGCGTTATCGACG
>NZ_JAWLNX010000035.1:0-72388 GCF_035320975.1 Saccharopolyspora mangrovi
GAGATACAGGGCGAGATCACGAGGAACATCGAGGATGGCACGATAGGTGATCACGTGGGGGCCTTACCTGGTGAAGATCATCTTTGGTCGGAGTTCTTCTACCAGGAGCCCCCACGTCCCACTCCATTAGGCAGGCTCTCTGCCGCCTCCACAGATCACGCCACGGCGACACCCACCACGCCTTACTGAGATCACCTCATTGAAATCGCGTTCATGCGGGACGGCGGCGTCCGATCCTCCACAGGCAGTACACCCCGGCGCCTGCGGCGACCGGGCTGAGGACCGGTTGCAGGAACAGGAGTGCGGCCGTCAGGGCGCACGAGGAGAGGGCCAGCGCTCGCCAGGTGCGGAGTTCGCGCTCGGTGTGCGCGGGCGCCTCGCGCGCGGGGGTTGCCGGGGCGGCGCGCAGTCCCAAGTAGACCTGGCAGGCCGCGGCGAGCGCGAACACCAGCGCCCACACCCACCGGCCTTCGGTCAGCCGGAACCCGGCGAGCAGCAGGAAGCAGCCCGCCCCGATCGCGTACCCCGGCGTGATCGTCCTCATTGGACCAGCCCCACGTACTGCGCCAGCGCGATGAGGCCCGCGCCGAGCAGGACCAGCGACGAAGCCCAGATCAGCGCCCTGCCCGCGCGGTTGATCCGGAAGCGGGCCGGGAGCACCCGCTTCTCCAGGGCGAGCAGGCCGAAGCCGTAGGCGCCCACCGCCACCGTCCCGCCGACGATGTTGGCCGGGCTGATCAGCTTCACCAGGTCGCCGCCGGTGAGGATGAGGGCGATACCGCCGAGCAGCACGTAGCCGTAGACCCAGCGCCGCGTCCGGCCCACGCCACCGGCGTGCACGCGCTTCGACACCGCCGACAGCGACTCGTGCGTGGTGCGGGTGTAGACCTCCCAGATCGCGTACATCGTGCCGAGGAAGACCATGATGATCGCGACGATGTAGAAGTACTGGAACAGCGGGTGGATCACGCCCAGCACGTCGCCCTGGTAGGTCAGCACGTCGTTGCCGCTGGGCACGTTGTGCGCGGCGCCGAGGATCTCCTTGCCGGTGATGATGAACGCGACCGCGGTCAGCGCCATCGTGGCGAAGCTGAGCACGACGTCGCCGAGCGGCGCTCGAGCCCACCCGCGCGCCTTGCGCCGCTCCTGGTCGGTGTCGGGCAGCGCGATCGGCTCCACGACCGGAACGTCGTCGCCGCGACCGGGCAATCCGAGCGCGCCCCAGCGCTTCTCGCGCATCAGGCCCGCGTAGCCGATGTAGTCGTACATGCCGCCGCCCAGGCCGCCCATGAACACCACGGCCTCCACCCAGGCCGATTCCGCGGCGATGTCCGGGTACTCGACGTGCACGAAGTGTTCGTAGGAGAAGGGTTGCGGGGCGAAGCCCGCCAGCACGTCGAGCCACTGCGGGTTGGCCGCGAACACCGCCACGACGACCAGGGTGACCTTGAGCGCGACGATCGCGATCTGGGCGCGCTCCAGCAGCGCGTACCACCCGAACCAGGCGATCGCCGCCGCCAGCACGAGCAGGACGAGACCCCACGCGATGGCCGGGCCGCCCGCGACCCGGTTGAGGTAACCGCCGATCCCCGAGGCCAGCGCGCTGGCCACGAACGGGAAGGACAGGACCGCGAGCGCACCGATGAGCATCGGGAACCAGCCGCGCGGCCCCGGGATCACCCGCGCCATGCCGCGCATCGGGTGTTCCCCGGTGAGCACGATGTAGCGGTTGGAGGAGTAGATCACCGCCGCCTTGGCCACGGCACCCACGACGACCACCCACAGCACCGCGAACCCGAACACCGCCCCCATCCGCGATGCGAGGACGGTTTCGCCGCTGCCGACGGTCAGCGAGGCGATGATGGCGCCGGGGCCGAAGAACTTGACGATCGTGCCGAAGCTGAGGCGTCGTTTGGCCAGTTCCGGTGGTACTTCCGGCAATCGCGCCTGCTCCGCGGGCAAGCCGGCGTCCTGCGTGCTCATCTCCGCACCTCCGTTGTCCCGAAATCGGGTGCGATCGCGGGGGTTCGGGTGACTCCGATGCCGATCATGCTGACTCCTTCGTCAGTCATGTATAACGTTATACTCCAGGTGTAACGTTGTACTTTGTGTCATCCGGTCGCTCCGCTGTCAACCCTTGACCTGCGCGAGCGGACCTGCGCTCGACGGGAGAGGGGACCATGTCGCGAGGTCGCGAACCCACGGTGAAGGACGTGGCTGAGCACGCGGGCGTCTCGCCCGGCGTGGTGTCGCGCGTGGTCAACGCCAACGGCTCGGTGTCCGAGCGGACCCGCGAGCGGGTGCTGGCCTCCATCGCCGAGCTCGGCTACCGCCCGCACAGCGCCGCGCGCGAACTGCGCACCCGCACCACCAACACGATCGGCCTGGTGCTGGCCGACGTGGCCAACCCGTTCTTCTCGCAGCTGGCGGACCACATCGTGCGGCACGCGGCGGACGTCGGCCTGGGCGTCCTGCTGACCACCACGCAGGAAGACCCGGCGATGGAGCTCAAGAGCATCGAGCTCCTGCTGCAGAAGCGCGTGGGCGGCGTGATCGCAGCACCCGGCACCGAGAACGCCGCCGCGTGGCGGCACATGCGCGAGACCGGCGTCGAGCTCACCTTCGTGGACCGCTTCATCGACCGCATCCCGGGCATCGACGTCGTCGGCATGGACAACGAGCACGCCGCGCACTCGGCGACCACGGCGCTCATCGAACGAGGTCACCGGCGGATCGCGCTGGTCAGCGGACCGAGTGAGACCTCGACCGGTCGCGAGCGCATCGCGGGTCATCGGAGGGCGTTGCAGGAGCACGGCATCGACGAAGACCCCGGTCTGGTCATCGAACTCGCCTTCCGCCCCGTCGAGGCGGAGACCGCCCTGGCGGGGATCGTCGCGCTGCCGCAGCCGCCGACGGCCTTGATCGTCGGCAACACCGCCGTGTCGGCCAGCGTCGTCACGCACCTGCGTTCGGCGGGGATCTCAGTGCCCCAGGACCTCTCGGTCATCGTCTTCCACGACGCCGAGTGGACGGCGCTGACCTCGCCGCCGCTGACCGTGGTTCGTCATCGGCTCGACGAGCTGGCGCGGCACGCGGTCGACATGCTCCACACGCGCTTGAACTCCCCGGAACGCCTGCGCCGCAGGGAGAAGCGGCTCCCGAGCGAGCTGGTGATCCGGCCCAGCATCGCGCAGGTGGGCGATTAGCGGGCCGGGTGCTGGGCGCTGAGGAAGGCGTCGAGGGTCGCTGTGCGGTGGTTCCTGGCCGCCAGCTCGACGTCGATGGGGGCTGCGCCGGTCTCGATGAGGTGGATGAGGTGGTCGTGCTCGGCCACCGACTGGACGGCGCGGCCGGGCACGAAGCTGAAGGTGGAGTCGCGCAGCATGCGCAGCCGGCTCCAGCCGCGGCGGACCAGGTCGGTCATGTGCTCGTTGGGGCAGCGCAGGAACAGCACCGAGTGGAACTCCTCGTTGAGCTCGGTGAAGCGGCGCGGGTCGAAGTGCTCCAGGGTTTCGCGCATGCGGTCGTTGATCGCGCGCGCCTTGGCCAGGTCCTCGGCGGTGAGCAGGGGAGCGGAGAACCCGGTGGCGGCGCCCTCGACGACCGCGAGGGTCTGCATCGTGGTGACGTACTCGCCCTCGTCGACCAGGGCGACCTGCGCGCCGACGTTCTTCTCGTAGGTGACCAGCCCCTCGGCCTCCAGCCTGCGGATGGCCTCGCGGACCGGGACGGTGCTCACGCCGAGCTCGGCGGCGAGCTGGCTGAGCACCAACCGGTAGCCGGGCGTGAACCGGTGCGAGACGATGCGGTCGCGGAGCCACTCGTAGGCCAGCTGGGACTTGCTGGTCGCGGTGCGCTCGTCCGCTGCGTCGGTGGTCATCGCTCCTCGTTTCGCCGGCGTGGCAGTTCATCTTGCCCGAGGCGCGATCCTCCGGACCCTGCCGCGTTCTGCATTGTAATCAGATATGGCATCGTATACGATCCTCGGTCATGACGACCGATGCCGTTCGTTCTCCGGCTGAAGGCCTCGCGCACCACCCGCTCGTCGGGCGGCCGGGCAAGGTCATCGCGCTGCACCTGAACTACCCGTCGCGGATCGCCCAGCGCGGCCGCGCGCCGTCGAAGCCGTCGTACTTCCTGAAGCCGGTGACCTCGCTGGCCGCCACCGACCAGACCGTCGAGCGACCGGCCGGGGCCGAGCTGCTGGCCTTCGAGGGCGAGATCGCGCTGGTCATCGGCAAGACCGCGCGCCGCGTCCCGCGCGAGGACGGCTGGTCGCACGTCGCCGCGGTGACCGCGGCCAACGACCTCGGGGTCTACGACCTGCGCGCTGCCGACAAGGGCGCCAACCTGCGCTCCAAGGGCGGCGACGGCTACACCCCGCTCGGTCCGGAGCTCATCCCGGCCGCCGAGATCGACCCGGCGGAGCTGCGGGTGCGCACCTGGGTCAACGGCGAGCAGGTCCAGGACGACTCGTCGGGCACCGTGGTCTTCCCCTTCGGCGAGCTGGTCGCCGACCTCTCCCAGCTGATCACCCTGGAGCCCGGCGACGTCGTGCTCACCGGCACGCCCGCCGGATCGTCGGTGGTCGGGCCCGGTGACGTCGTCGAGGTCGAGGTGGACGTGCCCGGCGCCGAGCGCAGCTCCGGCCGGCTGCGCACCACCGTCGTCGCGGGGACCGAGCCGCTGCCGGAGTTCAGCGCGCAGCCGTCGGTCGACGACCACCAGCGGGCCGAGGCCTGGGGCAGCCGCGAGGCCGCCGGGCTGGAACCGCCGTTCGAGCTCACCGAGGACCGCGTCGCCAAGCTGCGGAAGGTCGCCGTCGCGACGCTGTCGGCGCAGCTGCGCAAGCACGGCTACAACCAGGTCTCCATCGACGGCGTGCGCATCGACAAGCCCGGCAGCAAGGTCATCGGTCGCGCCCGCACGCTGCGCTTCGTGCCCGCCCGCGAGGACCTGTTCCGCAGCCACGGCGGCGGCTACAACGCGCAGAAGCGCACCTTCGACTCGCTGAAGCCCGGCGACGTGCTGGTGGTCGAAGCGCGCGGCGAGCGGGGGAGTGGCACCGTCGGCGACATCCTGGCGCTGCGGGCGCAGGTGCTGGGTGCGGCGGGCATCGTCACCGACGGCGGCGTGCGCGACCACAGCGCGGTGAAGGAGCTCGACATCCCCACCTTCTCCGGCGGGCCGCACCCGGCGGTGCTCGGGCGCAAGCACGTGCCGTGGGACAACGACATCACCGTGGCCTGCGGCGGGGCGACGGTGCAGCCGGGCGACGTCATCGTCGGCGACGACGACGGCGTGCTGGTCATCCCGCCCGCGCTGCTCGACGAGGTGCTCGACGCCGCGATCGAGCAGGAGGCCGAGGAGGAGTGGATCGCCGCCCGCGTCGCCGAAGGCGCGGCGGTGGACGGGCTCTACCCGCTGACCGGCGAGTGGCGCCGCCGCTACGACGCGGAGCACGACGACCAGGGAGGAACCCGATGACGAACTGGCGCACACGCCCCGAAGAGCTGACCGGGTCGATCGCCCCGGTGATCACCCCGTTCACCGATGACGGGGCGGTGGATCACGAATCCCTGGCCAACCTGGTGAACTGGCAGCTCAGGCAGGGTTCCGACGGGATCTCCATCGGTGGGTCCACCGGCGAGCCCAGCGCGCAGACCATCGACGAGCGGGCCGATGCGATCCGCACGGTGCTCAAGACCGTCGACGGGCGCGCACCGGTCGTTCCGGGCACCGGATCGGCGAAGCTGGACGAGACGATCGAGCTCACCGGTGCGGCCTACGACGCGGGCGTGGACGCGGCGCTGATCATCACGCCGTACTACGCGCGGCCGACGCAGGAAGCGCTCTACGTCTGGTACAAGACGGTGGCCGAGGAGTACCCCGAGCTGCCGATCATCGCCTACAACGTGCCGAGCCGGACGGCGGTGGAGATCGCGCCGGAAACCGTGGCCCGGTTGCACCGCGACGTGCCGAACTTCGTGGGCATCAAGGAGACCACCAAGGACTTCGAGCACTTCTCGCGGGTGATCAAGGCGGCGGGCCGGGACCTGCTGGTGTGGTCCGGGATCGAGCTGCTGTGCCTGCCGCTGCTGGCCTTGGGAGGCACCGGTTTCGTCAGCGCCACGGCCAACATCGCGCCCGGCGCGACGAAGAAGATGTACGAGGCGTTCCACGGTGGACGGATGGACGAGGCGCTGGACATCCACTACGGGGTCCACCCGCTGGTGGACCTGATCTTCGTGGAGACCAACCCGGCCCCGGTCAAGTGGGTGTTGGCGCAGCGCGGCCTGATCCGCTCCGAGCACGTCCGGCCGCCGTTGATCACACCGACCGACGCGGGCAAGGATAAGATCCGCGCGCTGCTGGCCGAGGGCGCTGATCACCTGTCGCCGGTCGAGGACACCGACACCATCGCCGGAGGGAACTGATCATGCAGCACGTGCCGGCGGATCTGCCGAAGCGGATCCAGCACTTCATCGACGGGGAGTTCGTCGACAGCCTCGACGGCGACACCTTCGAGGTCCTCGACCCGGTGTCGAACAAGCCGTACCTGGAGGCATCGTCGGGCAAGCAGGCCGACATCGACCGCGCGGTCTCGGCCGCCCGCAAGGCCTTCGACGAAGGTCCGTGGCCGGGGATGCTGCCGCGCGAACGCGCCCGGATCCTCAACCGCATCGCCGACATCGTCGAGACCCGCAACGAGCGCCTGGCGGAGCTGGAGACCTTCGACACCGGGTTGCCGATCACGCAGGCGCTGGGGCAGGCGAAGCGCGCCGCGGAGAACTTCCGGTTCTTCGCCGACCTGATCGTCGCCCAGGCCGACGACACCTACAAGGTGCCGGGCAAGCAGGTCAACTACGTCAACCGCAAGCCCAAGGGCGTGGCCGGGTTGATCACGCCGTGGAACACGCCGTTCATGCTGGAGAGCTGGAAGTTGGCGCCCGCCTTGGCCTCCGGCTGCACGGTGGTGCTCAAACCCGCTGAGTTCACGCCGCTGTCGGCCGGGTTGTGGCCGGAGATCTTCCGCGAGGCCGGTGTTCCCGACGGGGTCTTCAACATCGTCAACGGTCTCGGCGAGGACGCGGGCGACGCGCTGGTCAAGCACGAAGACGTCCAGCTGATCTCCTTCACCGGTGAATCGGCCACCGGCAAGCTGATCTTCGCCAACGCCGCTCCGACGCTCAAGGCGCTGTCGATGGAGCTCGGCGGCAAGAGCCCGGCGATCGTGTTCGCCGACGCCGATCTGGACGCGGCGATCGACTCGACGGTGTTCGGCGTGTTCTCCCTCAACGGCGAACGCTGCACCGCCGGCAGCCGAATCCTGGTGGAGCGCGGCGTCTACGACGAATTCGTGCGCCGGTACGTGGCGCGGGCGGAGAACGTCAAGGTCGGCGATCCGCACGATCCGGCCACCGAGGTCGGCGCGCTGGTGCACCCGGAGCACTACGAGAAGGTGACCAGCTACATCGAGATCGGCAAGACCGAGGCCACGCTGGCGGCCGGTGGCGGGCGCCCGGAAGGCATGGAGTCCGGGAACTACGTGCGGCCCACGGTGTTCATCGACGTGCCGCCCACCGCTCGGATCTTCCAGGAGGAGATCTTCGGGCCGGTCGTGGCGATCACGCCGTTCGACACCGACGAGGAAGCCGTGCGCCTGGCCAACGACGTCAAGTACGGGCTGGCCGCGTACGTGTGGACCTCGAACCTGGAGCGGGCCCACAACGTCGGGCAGCGCATCGACGCCGGGATGGTCTGGCTGAACTCGCACAACGTCCGCGACCTGCGCACCCCCTTCGGCGGCGTGAAGGCATCCGGTCTCGGCCACGAGGGCGGTTACCGGTCGCTGGACTTCTACTCCGACCAGCAGGCCGTGCACATCTCGCTGGCCCCCGTCCACACCCCCAAGTTCGGCGCCTGACGCCCGGAACGGAGGAGCGTTCAACGATGAGTGCCGACCTCACCCCTCCCGACATCGTCCGCTGCGCCTACCTCGACCTGGTCGTCACCGACCTGGCCAAGGCGCGGGAGTTCTACGTCGACGTCCTCGGCCTGGTGGTCACCGAGGAGGACGACGAGGCGATCTACCTCCGCACGCTGGAGGAGTTCATCCACCACAACCTGGTGCTGCGCAAGGGGCCGGTTGCCGCCGCGGCGGCGTTCTCCTACCGCGTCCGCACGCCTGAGGACGTGGACCGGGCCGAGGAGTGGTTCGCCGCGCGCGGCTGCCGCACCGAACGCCGGGCCGAGGGGTTCGCGAAGGGGATCGGCGACTCGGTGCGGGTCACCGATCCGCTCGGGTTCCCCTACGAGTTCTTCTACGAGGTCGCCCACGTCGAGCGGCTGGCGTGGCGCTACGACCTCTACACCCCGGGCGCGCTGGTGCGCCTGGACCACTTCAACCAGGTCACCCCGGACGTGCCGAAGGGCCGGGAGTACTTGGAGGACTTGGGTTTCCGGGTCACCGAGGACATCCAGGACGCCGAGGGCACCACCTACGCGGCGTGGCTGCGGCGCAAGGACACCGTCCACGACACCGCCCTGACCGGCGGCGACGGACCGAGGCTGCACCACATCGCCTTCGCCACCCACGAGAAGCACAACATCCTGTCCATCTGCGACAAGCTCGGCGCGCTGCGGATGTCCGACGTCATCGAACGCGGCCCCGGCCGCCACGGCGTGTCCAACGCCTTCTACCTCTACATCCGCGACCCCGACGGCCACCGGGTGGAGATCTACACCCAGGACTACTACACCGGCGATCCCGACAACCCCACGGTGACCTGGGACGTCCACGACAACCAGCGACGCGACTGGTGGGGCAACCCCGTCGTGCCGTCCTGGTACACCGAGGCCTCCCCGGTGCTGGACCTCGACGGCACCCCCCAGCCGCTGGAGAAGCGCACCGACAGCAGCGAAATGGCCGTCACCGTCGGTGCCGACGGCTTCTCCTACACCCGCAAGGGCGACGAGGAGCAGGGCTTCAAGCTCGGGACTTCGCTCTGAGCGGTCAGAGCTCACGATGGAGTGAGGAGAGATCGTTGCAGTTCCACCACCACGGATACGTCTCCGGTGATCCACGCGTGCAGCCCGCCGCGGGCGTGGGGCTCGACCGCCCCGAGGAGCTGCCGGGCGAGGTCGACGTGCTCATCGTGGGCAGCGGCCCGGCCGGCATGATCGCCGCCGCGCAGCTGGCGCAGTTCCCGAACATCACCACCCGGCTCGTCGAGCGCCGGCCCGGTCGGCTCGAAGTCGGCCAGGCAGACGGGATCCAGGCCCGCAGCGTCGAGACCTTCCAGGCGTTCGGCTTCGCCGGGAGGATCACCGAGGAGGCCTACCGGATCACCGAGATGGCCTTCTGGAAGCCCGACCCCGACCAGCCCAGCCGCATCGTCCGGGCCGCGCGCGCCCCCGACGACCCGACGGGGATCAGCGAGTTCCCGCACCTGATCGTCAACCAGGCCCGCGTGCTCGACTACTTCGCCGAAGCCGCCCGCAACGCCCCCGCCAGGGTGGAACCCGACTACGGCTGGGAATTCCTCGACCTCGACGTCGGCGAGGACGGGGTCGACGTTCGGTTGCGCCGCACCACGGGTCCCGACGAGGGCGCCGAGCGGACCGTGCGCGCCCAGTACGTCATCGGCTGCGACGGCGCGCGCAGCCGGGTGCGGGAGTCGATCGGGCGGGAACTGGTCGGTGACCGGGCCAACCACGCCTGGGGCGTGATGGACGTGCTCGCCGAGACCGACTTCCCCGACATCCGCACCAAGTGCGCGATCCAGTCCCACGACGGCGGCAGCATCCTGCTCATCCCGCGCGAGGGCAACCACCTGTTCCGGATGTACGTCGACCTCGGCGAGGTCTCCGACGAGGACCACGGCAAGGTCCGCGACACCACGCAGGCCGAGGTGGAGGCGCGCGCCAACCGCATCCTGCACCCGTACTCGCTGACCGTGAAGCACGTGGCCTGGCGCAGCGTCTACGAGGTCGGGCACCGGCTGACCGACAAGTTCGACGACGTCCCGGCCGAGCTCGTGGGCGTGCGGCGACCGCGGGTGTTCATCACCGGCGACGCCTGCCACACCCACAGCGCCAAGGCCGGGCAGGGCATGAACGTGTCGATGCAGGACGGCTGGAACATCGCCTGGAAGGTCGGGCACGTCCTCGAGGGGCGCGCCGACCCCTCGCTGCTGGACACCTACTCCGCCGAACGGCAGGTCATCGCCCAGAACCTCATCGACTTCGACCGCCGCTGGTCGAAGCTCATGGCGGCCAAACCGGAAGAGCTCTCCGACCCGACCGAGCTGGAGGACTTCTACGTCAAGACCGCCGAGTTCCCGGCCGGTCTTATGACCCAGTACCAGCAGTCGATGATCACCGCCGGAGCCGAGCACCAGGACCTCGCGGCCGGGTTCCCGATCGGCAAGCGGTTCAAGTCCCACCCGGTGACCCGCGTCTGCGACGGCAACCCCGTGCACCTCGGCCACCACCACCGCGCCGACGGCCGCTGGCGCCTCTACGTCTTCGCCGACCGGCCGGGCCCGGGCGAGCCGTCGAGGGCCACCGACTTCGCGGAGTGGATCACCGGTTCGCCGGACTCACCGGTGCTCACCCACACCCCGCGAGGCCGCGACGTCGACGCCTGCTTCGACGTCAAGGTCATCTACCAGCAGCCGCACACCGGGATCGACCTCGGCCGAGTTCCCGCCGCGTACCTGCCGAAGGTCGGCCCGTACCACCTCATCGACTACGAGAAGGTCTACGCGGCCGATCCCGCCGACGACATCTTCGACGCCCGCAACATCACCAGGGACGGCGCTCTCGTGGTCGTCCGCCCGGACCACTACGTCTCCCACGTCCTGCCGCTCGACGCCCGCGACGACCTCACCGCGTTCTTCCACGGCATCACCACACGTCACCCGACCCCGCACCCCGAAGGGGCAGTCCCGTCCCCCTGAACCGGATTTCAACGGAACTCGGACCCTCGATTTCCATTGAAATCGGGGACCTGACTTCAGTGGAACTCGCGTCCACGACTTCCATTGAAATCGTGTCCTCGACTTCAGTGGAGATCGGGACCTCGAGTTCCACTGAAATCGGGGGTTTCCGGGGTGGGGACTTGGTCAGGGGGTGGTTTCGGGGATGGTGATGAAGGTGCCGTCGGCGAAGCCCAGGCACGGGCCCGGGCGGTGGTCGAAGCGCTCGACCTTGCCGAGGAAGAGGGTGTGGTCGCCGCCGTCGTGCTCGGTCCACGGGGTGCACTCGAACCAGGACACCGCTCCGGAGAGACGAGGTGCGCGGGTGCCTTCGACCCAGGCGGGCTCGACGTGGGGCTTGCCCGCGAAGTGCATCGCGAGGTCGCGCTGCTCGGCGCCGAGGACGTTGACGGTGAACGCGCGCCCCGTCAGCAGCGCGTGCGCGCGGACCGAGCGCTGGATCGCGACCAGCACCAGCGGCGGGTCCATCGACACCGAGGTGAAGGAGTTGACGGTCAACCCGTGCCGCTTCACCGCACCGTCGGCGACGCCGTCGAAGGTCACCACGGCGACACCGGTGGCGAACCGCCCCAGGCACCCGCGCAACACCTGCTTGGAGGACTGAGCCGAGGTTGCAATCATCATCGATCGCTCCTAGGAGAGGTCTTGTGGTTGCGTTGCTCGGCGGTGCGGAGTCCCGCACTTGGAACAGCGGCTGCGCCGCGATCCTCGGCCTGGAACGGGCCGCTCCGGTACCGATCGACGCTAGGATCGGCTCCGGCGCCGGGCAACGGCCGCACGACGCCGTGCTCCGCGTGCACAGAGCCGTGCGCTCGGTGGACAGCGCCGAACCGCCCTCCTGTGGCAGCGTCGGGGCGGGCACTTGACCGCCAGCGCAGCGGACCTGCACCTCGGTGAACACCGGCCCGGCGCACTTCCGGCGACCGCGCGCGACGGGCCACGATGACCGCGACCGGGCACGCCTCAACGAGGAGACGCAGATGCCGAACATCGGAATCATCGGAGCCGGAACCGCGGGCCTGCACCTGGCGCTGCTGCTCCAGCAGGCCGGGGTCACCACCCGGATCTACACCAACCAGACCGCCGAGCAGGTGGCGTCGGGACGACCGCAGAACAGCGTGTCGCACCACGCGCCCACCCTCGCCCGCGAGAGCGCGATGGGCGTGAACTTCTGGCCGGTCGAGGAGTACGGGTACCAGGTCCACTACCACCACCTCAACGTCCCGGACGGCCCGCCGGTGTTCCGCGGCGACTTCCTGCGGCCCTCCCGGGTCCTGGACTACCGCATATACCTGCCGCGCCTGATGGCCGAGTACGAGGAGCGCGGGGGGACCATCGAGCAGCGCTCCGTCGAACCCGCCGACTTCGAGCAGCTCGCCCGCCACCACGACCTGATCGTGGTCGCGGCCGGCAAGCGCTCCTTCGCCGAGTACTTCGGCGAACGCCCCGACGTCTCGCCCTACGCCAAGCCGCAGCGGCACCTCGCGGTCGGGTTCTGGGACGGCGTCGCGCAGACCGAACCCCGCGCGGTGACGATGAGCATCTCGCCCGGCCACGGCGAACTCCTGGACCTGCCGATCACCACCTTCGACGGCTGGGCCAGCGCCCTGCTGTGCGAGAACGTCCCGGGCGGTGACCTGGAAGTCCTGATGACGCAGAAGGAATCCGACGATCCCGAGGCCTACCGCCGGCTGACGCTGGACAAGCTCAAGGAGCACCACCCGACCGTCCACGAGCGCATCGACGAGTCCCGCTTCAAGCTGATGCGCCCCGGCGACGTCCTCCAAGGCGCCGCCCGGCCGGTCGTGCGCGAGGACTACCGGCTGCTGCCGGACGGAACCGTGGTGCTGTCGCTGGGCGACGCGCACTCCACTGTGGACCCGGTGACCGGTCAGGGCGCCAACTCGGCGTCCTTCGAAGCTCAGGTGGCGGCCGACGCCATCATCGAGGACGGCGTGGTCGACGAGCGCTTCGCGCAGAAGGTCGCGCTGCGCCTCCGGGAACGCGTCGACGGGCTCAGCACCTGGGTGAACACCATGATCGCCACCCCGACGCCGCCGCACCTGCAGAAGCTGCTGGGAGCGATGTCGCAGATGCGCACGCTCTGCGACGAGTTCACCGAGAACTTCAGCTACCCGCACCGCAACGGCGACATGGTCGCCACCCCGGAACGCGTGGACGCCGCGATCGCCCGGCACGCCGCGCTCGGCAACGACCCGACCACCGGAAAGGTGTCCTGATGCACAAGCTCCTGGTGCTCTACCCGCATCCTGAGGACCCGGCGGCCTTCCAGGCCCACTACGAGGGCGTCCACCTCCCGCTCGCGGCGAAGCTGCCGGGAATGCTGGACCACCGGTACTCGCTGAACGTCCACGCCGAGCCGGAAAGCCCCTACTTCGCGGTGTTCGAGGCCGACTTCCCCGACGCCGCGACGATGGCCGCGGCGCTGGCGTCCCCCGAAGGCGAGGCCGTCCAGGCCGACGTGCCCAACTACGCCACCGGCGCCGTCGTGCTCGACTACCCGGTGGTCAGCCGCTGATCCCCGCCGCCGCGCTGAGCACGTCCCAGGGCGGCGCGGCGGAAGGCGCTGGGCGCCGTGCCGACCTGCTGGCGGAAGGTCCGCGAGAAGTGCGACGGATCCGGGTACCCCCAGCAGGTCGCGATCTCCGAGATCGGGCGGTGCGCCTGCAGGGGATCGGCCAGCTCGCGGCGGATCGCCTCCAGCCGCTGCTCGCGGATCCAGGCCGACACGGTGGTGCCCTGCTGGTGGAACAGCCCGTGCAGGTGCCGGGTGGAGATGAACACCGCCCGCGCGATGCTGTCCGGGCTCAGCTCGCTGTCACCGAGGTTGTCCAGGATGTGCTCGCGGATGCGCAGCATCAGCGACAGGTGCTCCCGGTCGTGGTCGGTGGTGCGGGCGAGCGCGGCCGTGCTCAGCAGCGCCGAGATCAGCTCGATCGCGGTGCGCACGACCCGCGCCGAGGCCGGGCCCTCCAGCGCGGCGAAGTCGCTGGAGATCTCGGTCAGCAGGGGAGTGACGAGCCTGGTCAGCGACTCCTCCGGGCCCAGCGAGGTCGCCGTGATCGCGCGGACGTGGTCGGGGCTCGGATCGATCAGGTCGCGCGGGAACATGATCACCACGGCGTCGATCGGGTCGGCGAAGCGCAGGTCGTAGGGCCGCGCGGTGTCGTAGACGCTGACGCTGCCGGGCAGCATCAGCGCCGTCCGGGAGTCTTGCACGAGCTCACCGGTGCCCTCCAGCATCAGCGTCACCTTGTAGAACAGCCGTTGCGAGGCGTCGATGAGCGCCGGGGTCCGGTGCACCTCGTGCGGGGTGACCTGCAGCCGGGAGAAGAACACCTCGTCGATGACCCGGCCCCGGATGGTGGCGGCGAACCGGCCGTCGCTGAGGTCGTCGACGACCAGCGGCACGAACGACGACGACACCACCCGCTGCCAGGCCAGCACCGATTCAGTCGCGAACGCCACCGGCGGCAGTGCCATGCGTGCCTCCTCGACGTCGAGGGCAACTCTTCCTGCGGTCGTCGAACCCGGCGGTGCGAGCAGCAGAACCCGCAACACCACCTGGCCCGTGCGCCCGATGCCGATGCCGACGCCCGGCACGGCGTCGCGACGCACTCACCAGACGACGTCCCAGAACCCGCGGCGGTGCGCTCAGTTCGGCGGCAGGTACTAAACCAGCTCGGTCGGTCTCCCGCCAGTGCCCGGTTCTCGACGCAGGTGACGGATTACTCCGGTAATCCGTTCCCCGATTACCGGAGTAATCCGGGCCCTCCCGCCTCCAGCACCGGGGCGCCGCTGT
The DNA here is from genome assembly GCF_035320975.1 of Saccharopolyspora mangrovi. Classification (NCBI taxonomy): domain Bacteria; kingdom Bacillati; phylum Actinomycetota; class Actinomycetes; order Pseudonocardiales; family Pseudonocardiaceae; genus Saccharopolyspora; species Saccharopolyspora mangrovi. The sequence goes on from NZ_JAWLNX010000035.1 coordinate 14,827, forward strand.
GATCGGGACCCGGAATACCGGCGTAATCGAATCCCGGAATACCGGCGTAATCGGGTCCCGGAATACCGGGGTAATCGGGGGAGCGGGGTGGGGAGCGTTGCCATCGGTGCTGGTCACGACGTAGTGTTTGCCGTTGCTGAACGATCGGTGAGGACGGACGATGATGTCGGTCAGCTCGGACGAGGAAGTCGGGGAGTTCGAGGCCTCCGCCTCGACGGTCTTCGCCCCGCTGCGCATCCGGCCGCTGCGGCCGGGACCGTTCCGGAGCTCGCTGCGGGCCACCTCCGCGGGGGAAGTGGCGGTCACCCGCATCAGGTGCGCCCCCTGCCAGGTGCGCCGCACGCCGCGGCTGATCGGCTCGGGCGACCGCGACCTGGTGAAGGTCACCATGCTCACCGAGGGCCGCGGTGAGGTCGAGCAGGACGGCCGGCGTTGCGTGCTCACGCCCGGCGATCTGGTCAACTACGACACCGACCGGCCCTACCAGCTGAACTTCCCCGCCCCCTACGACATCACCGTGGTGGCGGTGCCGAAGTGGCTGCTCGGCGGTCACGTCGACACCCTCGCCACGCGCAGCGCGATCGCGGTGCCCACCTCGCGCGGGGTGCAGCGGGTCGTCGGCGGGTTCTTCCGCACCATGACCGACGTGCTCGGCGAGGACACCGGCGGTTTCAGCGGTGACGCGGGCAGGCACCTCACCGACGCGCTGGTGTCGATGGTGATCTCCGAGCTCGCCGAGCTGCGCCCCGAGCCCGGCGAGGACCTCGCCGACCGGGTGCTGGCGCACTGCCTCGCCCGCCTCGACGACCCGGGTCTCACGGTGGAATCCGTGGCACGCGCCCATCACGTTTCCGTTCGCCAGCTGCACAAGCTGTTCGCCGAGCGGCCGATGACGCTCTCCGCCTGGATCCGGCGGCAACGCCTGCAGCGCATCCGGCGCGACCTCGCCGACCCGGCGCTGGCCGACCGCACCGCCGCCGCGATCGCCGCCCGCTGGGGCGTCCTGGACGCCACCCACCTCAGCCGCGCGCTCAAGGCCGAGTTCGGGCTGACCGCGATGGAGATCCGGCGGGAGGCGCGGTAGCCACCCGCCGAGCACCTCCGTCACGCCAGGCTGGTCCAGATGCTCTTGACCTCGGTGAAGGCCTCGATCGCCTCCCAGCCCATCTCCCGGCCGGAACCGGAGGACTTCATCCCGCCCCACGGGGCGCCCGCGTCCAGCAGCGGCGGCATGTTGATCCACACCGTCCCCGCCTTGACCTGGTGCGCGAGCCGGTTCGCGGTGCCGATGTCGCGGCTCCAGATGTAGGCGGCCAGGCCGTACTCGGTGTCGTTGGCGCGCGGCGCCAGCTCCTCGGGGTCGTCGTAGGGCAGCACCGTGAGCACCGGCCCGAAGATCTCCTCGCGGGCGATCCGCATGTCCTGACCGACCCCGCCGAACACGGTGGGCTGGAAGAAGTAGCCGTTGGCGAGGGGCCCGTCGGCGCGGCTGCCGCCGGTGAGCAGCTGCGCGCCCTCGGACTTGCCGATGGCCACGTAGCGCTCGATCTGCTCCAGCTGCTCCAGCGACGCCACCGGTCCCAGCTGCGTCGACTCGTTGAGCCCGGGTCCCAGCTTCATGGCTCCGGCCGCGCCGGCCATCTTCTCCGCGAACTCGTCGGCCCGCTTGCTGTCGACGTAGAAGCGGGTCGCCGCCGCGCACACCTGGCCCGAGTTGAGCAGGCCGGACATCAGGTTGCCCTCGATGACCGCGTCGACGTCGGCGTCGGCGGCGATGATGCTCGGCGCCTTGCCGCCCAGCTCCAGCGACACCTTCTTCAACGCCCGTCCGGCCTCGGCGCCGATCTCGCGGCCGACGGCGGTGGAACCGGTGAAGGAGATCTTGGTGACGCCGGGGTGGCGCACCAGCGCCTTGCCCGCCTCAGGCCCGCCGGTGACGACGTTGACCACGCCCGCCGGAATCCCCGCCTGCTCCAGCACTTCCGCCAGCAGCAGGGTGGTCAGCGGCGTCTGCTCGGCGGGTTTGACGACCACGGTGTTGCCGGTGGCCAGGGCCGGGGCGAGCTTCCAGACCAGGATCATCAGCGGGAAGTTCCACGGCGTGATCAGCGCGCACACGCCCAGCGGTTCGCGCCGGGTGCGGTGGTCGACGTCGGGGACAGACAGGGCGGTGGTGACGCCGGTGATCTTGGTGCACCAGCCCGCGTAGTAGCGCAGGTGCTCGACGGCGTTGGGCACCGAGAACCCGGCGCTGATCGCCAGCGGCTGCCCCTGGTCGGTGGTCTCCAGCCGGGCGAACTCGTCGGCCCGCTCTTCGAGCAGGTCAGCGGCCTTCAGCAGCAGGCGGGCGCGCTGGGCGGGCAGCAACCCGGCCCACTCCGACGAGGCGAACGCGGCCTGCGCCGCGTCCACGGCTGCGTCCACATCGGACGCGGTCGCCTCCGGGAGCTCGGCGATGACCTCGCCGGTCGCCGGGTTGCGGGTCGAGAACGTGGTGCCGTCGCCGCCGGTCCACTTCCCGCTGATGAACATGTCAGTGCGCAAGGGAACTCCTCGAGGATCTCAGTCGAAGACGATGACGCCGCGCAGGTTCCGGCCGGCGTGCATGTCGTCGTAGGCTTCGGCCACCTGGTCGAGCGTGTAGGTCTTGGTCACCAGCTCGTCGAGCTTGAGGCGACCTTGCTGGTACATGCGCAGCAGGTTCGGGATGTCGCGGCGCGGGTTGGACTCGCCGAACAGCGATCCCTGCAACCGCTTCTGCATGAGCGTGAGGTCGCCGAGGGCGATCGGTGCCCCCACGGCGGTGATGTCGCCCAGCCCGGTCACCACGACCGTGCCGGCCTTGCGGATCGAGGCCAGCGCCTCGCCGATGTGCTCACCCCGAACGACGCCGATGGTGACGATCGTGGCGTCGGCGCCCTGGCCGTTGGTGACCGAGCGAGCGTGCTCGGCGGCCTCGTCGATGGTGGTGCAGAAGTGGGTGGCGCCGAACTGCTTGGCCCAATCCTCCTTGGCCGCAACGGGGTCCACGGCGATGATCGTCGTCGCCCCGGCGTGCGCGGCGCCCTGCAGCGCGTTGACCCCGATGCCGCCGATGCCCATCACGATCACGGTGTCGCCCGGCTGGACGTTCGCCGAGCGCACGGCCGAGCCCCAGCCGGTGGGCACGCCGCAGCCGACGAGCGCGGCCGAGCGCAGCGGGATGCTCTCGTCGATCTTCACCACGGAGTCGATGGAGACCGTGGTGTGCTCGCTGAATGTCGAGATGCCGCACTGCTGGCCGACCGGCTCGCCGTCGAGGTGCATCCGGAAGCTCGACGGGTCGTCGGCGCGCGCACCGGTGAGCAGCGATGCGCCGAGGTCGCAGAGGTTCGACAGGCCGCGCGCGCAGAACTCGCACCTGCCGCAAGCGGGCAGGAAGGAGAACACGACGTGGTCGCCGACCTCGAACCCGGGCGTGTTGGGTCCGACCGCGGTCACGACGCCTGCTCCCTCGTGGCCGCCCGCGTAGGGGTAGACGCCGACCGGCACGTCACCGGTGGCGACGTGGTCGTCGGAGTGGCACAACCCCGACGCGGCCAGCTTGACGGTCACTTCGCCCTGCCGCGGGTCGTCGAGCTCGACCTCCACGGTCTCGTAGGTCCCGGGCACCTGGCGGATGATGGACGTGCGGGTGGTGATCGGCATTGATACCTCCGGTGACTCCGTCGTCACGCCCAGTACAACGGGCCGAAAGGCTCACCCGATCACCAATCCGCGCACACCCCTCGCCAATCCGTGCACGACCCGACCACCCCAGGGCGAGAACCGCGGTTCTCGCCCTGGGAGTGGTGTCAGCGGACTTCGAGCTCGGTGACCCCTGCGTGCTCCGGGCCCTCGGGGCCGGTGATCTCGACCCGCACGTAGCGGGCGAGGTGGCCCTGCGGCGGCTGGGCCGGGACCTCGGTGAAGGTCCTGCCGTCGAGGGAGGTCAGGAGCCGGGAGGAGGTCGGGGCGAGTTCGCTCCAGCGGGGCGTGATCGACGAGATCTCCCGCGCCGCGCCCAGGTCGACCGTCGCCGAGCCCTGAGCGCCGTTGAGGTGCCACGGGGTGGCCGCGTTGCCGTCGAAGGCCGCCTCGGCGTAGCGACCGGGCTCCTCGCTGGTGGCCTCCGTGGGCTTGCAGCGGGCGAGGTTGTCGGTCGGGGTCAGGTCGGGCCTGCGGGTCTTGAGCATGAGCGGCTGCTGCTCGCTGACCACGTGCTCGCCCTCCGGTGCCTGCACCGTGAACGGGTCACCGTCGCGCAGGACCACTGCGGTCTGGTCGCCGCCGATGCGCACGTCGAACGTGCGGCCCTGCCACTTCAGCCCGGTCAGCTCGACACCGCCGTCCAGCTGCGGCGGAAGCGTCGGGTCCAGCACGACCTCGTCGCCGCGCCAGCGCATCCCGGTCAGCCCGTGGGTGAAGACCTGGGTGTAGCCGCCGGCGCCGGTGAGGAAGTTGAACGTCGGGGCTCCCGCGCCCTCCCCGGCGCGTTCACCGCGCGCCTCGGAGAACTGGGCGAACGGGTCCTTCTCGAACGGCCGGATCGACCGGTTCAGGTAGGTGTTGGTGGCGCAGCCGGGTTCGCCGATGGCGGCGGCGTCGATGGCGTGCGCCGAGTCGGTCATCGCCGGGCCGTCCGGGTCGGTGCGCGGCGCGTAGTAGTCGAGGGTGTTGCGGGCGACCTCCGGCGGCATCGGCCACTCCAGCGGGTACTGCAGCAGCACCGCGTCGGCCTGCTTGATCCGCTGGCCCGAGTAGCCGTCGTACTGCTGGAACACCTGCGCCTGCTGGTCGAAGGGCATCCGCACCTTGTCGGCGATGGCGTTCCACTCCGGCGGGGCGGGTTCGCCGAGGATCCGCGCGGCCTCGGTGGCGTCGCGCAGCGCCTTGGCCGCGCCGGCGTTGGTGAACACCGCGTCGTTGACGCCGTTGCTGTACTCGTCCGGGCCCGCCACGTTGTTGATCGAAACGCTGCCGTCGGGATTCGGCGTGACGCGTCCGGCCCAGTACTCGGCGACTCCGCGAAGCACCGGCCAGCCGTGCTCGCGCAGCCACGCCTCGTCGCCGGTGGCCAGGTAGTACTGCCAGGTCGCCAGCGCGACGTCGCTCTGCAGGTGGTTCTGGGTCAGGCAGTGCGGCGGGTCCCAGCTGTGGCAGTCCTTCTGCAGGTCACCGCTGTCGGCGCTGGTCCACGGGTAGAACGAGCCCTGCTGGCCGATGGAGCGGGCGTTGTTGCGCGCGGCGGGCAGCATCTTCTCGCGGTAGGCCACCACCGACTTGGCGATGTCGGGGTGCTGCAGCAGCAGGCTCGGGTACATCCACAGCTCGGTGTCCCAGAAGTTCAGTCCCGCGTAGTTGTCGCTGCTCAGGCCAGCCGGGGCGACGCTGGTGTCCTGTCCTTCGCGGATGCTCGACAGGATCGCGTACTTGCTGGAGCGCAACGATTTCTGCAGGTCCGGGCGGCCCGTGACGCGGATGTCGCTCTCCCACAGCTTCTTCCACGCGGCCACGTGGGCGTCGAGGAGGTCGTCCCAGCCGCGTTCGGCGGCCTCCCGGGAGGCCTTGACGGCGGACGCCTCGTGGTCGGGCGTGGTGACCGTCGTGTCGACGCCGACGAACTTGGCGAACTCGTAGGTCCGCCCCTGCTGGGCGTCGAAGCGGTACTTCTGCTCGGCGTCGAGTCCGTCGACGCGCTGCTCGGGGGCGGTTCGGACGTCGTCCGGTGCGACGACCGTGGAGGCCACGGTGCCTCGCGCGCCGACGCCCTCGGTCTCGAAACCGACGCGCGCGGTTGCGCCGTCGACCGCTCCGGCGGTCGGGTGCATCCGGCGCGCGCCGGCGCCCTCGATCGCACCGGTCACCTCGGACTGCCCGGACCAGCGCGGTGTCACCCGGACGCGCACCGCACCGACGTGCGGGTTGGTCCGGTCGGCCACCACGTCGTAGGCCAGGTCGGTGGCCTTGCCGTCGGGCGTGGTCCAGGTCAGCGACGTCGACAGCACGCCGCACTGGACGTTGAGCGACTGGCGGAAGTCCGAGATCTGCTCTGGCGGGGTCTGCGGCGTGAACACGTGGTCGCCGGCGCGGACGGTCAGCGACGACCAGGTGGGGATGGCCGCGATGGCGTGCCGCGGCACATCGCTCTGCGAGCTCGGCCCCTCGCCGTAGAGCCCGGTGACGAAAGCGCCGTCGTAGCGGGGTGTTTCGAGCGGGAATCCGGTCTTCTCGCCGGTGGCGACGTAGCCCGCACCGGTCGGTGGCACGCGCTGCGACAGGTAGCCGTTGCCGACGAAGGCGTGCGCGGTGTAGGCGGGGTCGAACTGGTCGGTCGACATCTCCCACGCCTCACCGGTCGCGCAGCGCGAGCGTTCTGCGGCAGGAGCGGCAGCTGCGCTGGGCGCGACCGCCGCCGTGGCGACCATCAGCGCAGCGGCCGCGACCCCGCTGGAACGATGCAGTTTCACCCGAGCTCAACTCCCTTGTTCGATTCGGATGGTGATCGCGAATCCTGCTGCGAAGGGAGGTGCCCGTCAAGCCGACGTGGGATCGATCATGCCCCGGTCGAGAGACCCGCCAACCGGACGCTGACCAGCCGGTTCGATCATGAGCCCCGGTGAGCGGCGCCGATTACGCCCCTGGGAGCGCGCTCCTGCCGGAGGTCGCCGAGGTGGCGCCGAGCAGGGATCGGGTGCGGGTGCCGTCGGGGTCGTCGCGGAGGGTGTAGATCTCCAGGCGCTGCTCGGGTCGATCCGACTGGGCCCACAGCTGGAAGTCGACGGTGATCTCGCCCGCGCCCGGGTGCGCCATGCGCTTGGTCCCGGCCACGCACTCGCCGACCCGGCCCGAGGTCCACAGGTCGGCGAACGCGTCGTCGCGGATGCACAGCTCGCCGATCATGCGCGTCAGCGCCTCGTCGTCGGGGTGCTTGCCGCTGGCCATGCGCAGGTAGGCGACGTAATCGGCGGCCTCCCGGTCCCAATCGCGGTAGAGCGCGCGGGCCTTCGGGTCCAGGAACAGCATCCGCGGCAGCGACGGGCGCGCGGCGGGTGACTCCGGCGCGTCGGCGGGTAGGTGCGGGGCGACGAGCGCGTGACCGAGCTCGTTCCAGGCCAGGACGTCGTTGCGCCTGCCGAGGACGATCGCCGGGCGAGCGCTCACCAGCGACAACAGGACCAGGGCCTGCGGGCTGGCCGATTCCGGCCCCTGGTCGGGCGTCGTCCGGCGGGCGCGCGCGAGGTCGAGCAGGTGCTCGGTTTCGGTGACCGACAGCTGCAGCGCCCGGGCCAGGGCCAGCGGCACCTCGTCGGAGGCGTTGCGGCTGTGCCCCTGTTCCAGCCGCGTGTAGTAGGTCACGCTGACGCCCGCGAGCTGCGCGACCTCCTCCCGGCGCAGGCCGGGAACCCGGCGTCGCACCCCGAAGCCGTTCAGCGGGGTCGCTTCCGGCGGTAGCGCCGCGCGCTTGCCCCGCAGGAAGATTCCCAGCTCACCCGGATCGTTCACACCTCAACGGTAGCCCGGATCGTGTGGTGCGAAGGTATCCCCGCGAGTGCCACCCACCGCGAGGAGCCCACGAAGGGGAGCTGGTAGCCGCCTGCGCAGCCGCGCAGTGTCGGGAGCATGCCAATCCCGATCGTCGCTCTGGCCCTCACCGCGTTCGCGCTGGGCACCGCAGAGCTCGTGCCCAACGGTCTGCTGCCGCTGATCAGCAGTGATCTCGGAATCTCGGTGTCCCTGGCCGGCTGGGTGACCACGAGCTTCGCCCTCGGCGCGGTGATCGGCGGCCCGATCGTGGCCGCCGCCACCCTCCGCCTGCCGCGCAAAACCCTCGTGATCGGCCTGACCCTGGTGTTCCTGGTCGCCAACGCCGTCACGGCTTCCGGTGGATCGCTGCTGGTCGTGGCCCTGTCGCGGGCCCTGGCCGGGGCGATGCTGGGCGGGTTCCTCGGCACCGCGATCACCATCGCCCGCGGTCTGGTCGCACCGTCCAAGCAGGCCACCGCCATCGCCGTGGTGTTCACCGGGTTCACCACCTCCAACGTGATCGCGGTGCCGCTCGGCAACCTGGCCGGTCGCGCCGCCGGGTGGTCGGCCGCGTTCTGGCTGGTGTCCGCGCTCGCGGCGGTCGGCGTCGTGGCGATGTGGCTGGTGCTGCCCAGCGCGCCCGGCGGGGCAGCGGAGGACCGGGGCTTCGGCGTCCTGCGCAACGGCCGGCTGTGGACGTTGTTCCTGGCGATCTCGCTCGGTTACGGCGGGCTGTTCGTCGTCCACACCTACATCGCGCCCTTCCTGATCTCGGTGACCGGTGTGTCGCAGGGCGCGGTGACCTGGTTGCTGCTGCTGTTCGGCGTGGGGCTGATCGTCGGCAACAGCCTCGGCGGCCGCTACGCGGACCGGTCGGTCACGCGCACGGTCGTGGTGATCCTCAGCGGACTCGTCGTGTCGCTGCTGGCGCTGTGGGCGCTGGGCTCCCTGCTGCCCGCCGTGATCGTGCTGCTGGTGCTGCTCGGCGGAACCGGTTTCGGCATGGTGCCGCCGCTGCAGTCCTACGTCCTGCAGGTCGCGGGCACGGCGTCGGCGCTGGTCTCGGCTCTGGCCGCGGCCGCCTTCAACTTCGGGGTCGCCTTCGGCTCTGCGGTGGGCGGCACCGTGCTGGCCCGCACGCTCGACTACCCGGTGCTGGCCGTGGTCGGCGCGGCGATGACGGCGCTGGGGCTGGTCGCCTTCCTGGCGACCCGGCCCGGCGCGCGTGCCGGAACACCGGAAGTGCCCGTCGCGCAACCGGTCTGAGTCGTCCGGGGGGTGGGCTCAGGACGGCGTCCAGACCTCGTTGATCGTGGCGGGGGTGAGGACGTCGTCCGGGGCTCCCGCCGCGTGGACGCGGATTCGGTGCAGCAGGACGGGCGCGCTCCGGCGAGGTCGTGCGACACCTGGGCGGTCAGCGCGAGGTGCGCGCTGCGGCGAGGCGCCGGGCCTGCGCGAACGGGTCGGCCGTGATGTTCAGCAGCAGCGCGCTGAGGGTGCCCTCGTAGATCAGGAGGAGGTCCGCGGCGAGCTCCGCGGGTGCGGAAAAGCCCTCGGCGGCGGCGAGTTCGGTGAGCCGGTGGAGCAGGTGGCGCTTGTGCTCGGCGACCACGGCGAGGGCGGGGTGGTCGGGGTCGGTGAGCTCCACCGCCGCGTCCACGTGCGCGCACCCGCGGTGCTGCCCCGAGGTGTCCCACCAGCGCTCCAGGGCGTCGAACAGGGCCAGCAGGGGTTCGTCGGTCTCGGCGATGGCCGCTTCCCAGGCCGCCCGCCACTGCTGGTCGCGCTCGGCGAGGTAGGCGGCGACGAGCTCGTTCTTGCCGCCGAAGTGCTTGTAGCAGGTCGCCAGCGCCACGCCCGCGCTCTCGACGATCGCGTCGATGCCGGTGGCGTTGATGCCCCGCGCGTAGAACAGCTCGTCCGCCGCTGCGAGCAGGCGCTCCCGCGCCGGGGTTGCCGGTTTCGCCATCACGGGACTAGTGTAACGGTCGTTCTACCAGAACGACCGTTCTGCTCCTGGAGGTGGCTGTGCCCGAGCTCAAGGCCGTCGCGTTCGACGTCGTGGAAACCTTGATGTCGCTGGCCGAGGTTCCCGGCCGACTGGCCGAACGCGGTTATCCCGCAGGGCTCTTCGACGCGTGGTTCAACCGCGCCGTGCGCGACGGGATGGCGCTGGCCGCCGCCGGTGGCTACCGCGACTTCGACGAGATCTGCGCCGCCGCGCTGCGCGACATCACCGGCGAGGAGGTCGAGAAGGCGACGATCGACCACGTGCTCGGCGGCTGGGACCGCTTCCCGGCGCACGACGACGTGCTCCCGGCGCTGGAGGACCTCCGCGCCGCCGGTGTGCGGGTCATCGGCCTGACCACCGGATCGGCCAGGACGATCAGCGGGTTCTTCGCCCACAACGGCCTGTCCGAGCACGTCGAGACGGTCCTGTCCTGCGCCGACGTCGGCGTCTGGAAGCCCGCTCCCGGCGCCTACCGCTACGCCACGACCTGGCTCGACCTCCCACCGCACCAGGTCGCCCTCGTCGCCGCCCACGCCTGGGACTGCCACGGCGCCAAGCGGGCGGGCCTGCGAACGGGATGGGTCAGCCGCCTGGAAGGGCGCTACAACCCCACCTTCGACCCGGCCGACGTCGCGGCCGACGACCTCCCCGCAGTCGTCCGGGGCCTGCTCGGCTCGCCGGTTTGAAGATCTGGCTTGGGGGTTTCCCGCTGGAGGCCGCCAGGCGTGGCTGGAAACATCGTGTTCACCAGGAACTTTGCAGGATTCCAGCGTTGACCGCGGTTGTTCTGCTGGTTAGCGTCCTGACGAGGTGGATCGCCGCATTGTCGCGGCGCTCCAGCTCAACGGGCCTCGGCGCCGGACTCGGGCACCGGTCCGCTGCCACCCGAAGCCTCCGCCGACCTGCGGCCCTCGCACGCTCCGCCGTACGAGCGGGCCGACTGGCGCGCCGCCGACGACACCGGGCGAGCTCGAGACCGCCGTCGCCGAGGAACTCGCGGTGGACGGGTGACTGCAGGTCAGCGCGATCGTCCGCCGGACGGCGGTTCTCTGGACTCTCAGGGGGGATCGCTACGGTGACCACGGTTGGAGGTGATCAATCGTGCAGTTGCGCTACCAGTACCGTCTGTACCCTACATCGGGGCAGAAGCTAGCCTTTCAAGGGCGTTTGGGTGTGCACGCGTTGTCTACAACGACGCTGTTGCCGCTCGCCGCGTTGCCTACGCCAACGGCGAGGAGTATCCGAGCAGCACGGTGTTGCAGAAGCGGTTGATCACCGATGCCAAAAAGACCCCAGAACGCGCGTGGTTGAGCGAAGCGCCCGCGCAGATGCTCCAGCAGGCCGTGCGGGACTGCGACCAGGCGTACACGAACTTCTTCGACAGCCTCAAAGGCAGGCGCGTGGGCAGGAAGATGGGTCGTCCGCGTTTCAAGTCCCGCAAGGAGTTCCGACAGGCCATCCGTTTCACCAGGGGCTCGTTCAGCACCGCAAACGGCGAAAAGCTAACGCTCGCGAAGATCGGTGACATCAAGGTCGCGTGGTCGCGAGACCTGCCTTCTGTTCCGTCGTCGGTGACGGTCATCAAGACCGCAGACGACCGGTACTTCGTGTCCTTCGTGGTTGAGGTTGGGGACGAAGCCCTCGAACCTGTTGAATGAACTCGGCATCGACTTGGGGTTGTCGGCGTTCGCCGTAGATGACCAGGGTGGTGTCATCGATAACCCGCGGTTTCTGCGACGCGCGGAACGTAAGCTGAAGCGGTTGCAACGTGCTATGTCCAGGAAGCAGAAGGGCAGTAACAACCGCAATAAAGCCAGGCGTCGCCTGGCACGTCAACACGCCAAGGTTCGGGATGCCCGGCTCGATTGGCTCCACAAGGCAACGACCACGCTGATCCGCGAAAACCAAGCGGTTTATGTGGAGGATCTTGCGGTGTCCGGTCTCGCTCGCACCCGCCTCGCCAAGAGCGTGCACGACGCCAGTTGGGGCACGTTCCGGCGCCTGCTGGGAGAAAAGGCCGCAAGGTACGGACGCGATGTGGTCGTGATCGACCGTTGGTTGCCGACCTCGCAGACCTGCTCCGCCTGCGGGCGCATCGACGGGAAGAAGCCCCTCAACGTCCGGTCGTGGTCGTGCCCATGCGGCGCCGAACACGACGGCGACGTGAACGCCGCTAGGAACATCCTCGCCGCAGGACGTGCGGAGAGGCTAAACGCCTGTGGATCCGATGTAAGACCCCTACCGGGGCAGACGGGGTTGAAGCAGGAACCCACCGAGACGCGCATGCCGTGTAGTAGGAACCCCCCCGTCAGGGAGGGGGAGGACGTCAAATCTGAATGTCATGTCTGCCAGTGCCAATGGCAACTTCGCGTAGGCGGCCGGGATTCCCGTCCTCGACGGCCTCGGAGTCGTGGGGCGGTGCCCACGCTCGCAGCGAACACGCCACCGTCACCGGCATGCTCGAGCGCTCAGCCCTCACCGCCGCCGTCCTGGCGCACTTCGCGTGATCGGTGATCGGGAATGGTGATCAACTGGGTGCTGCTGGTCAGGAGTGTGGTTGCGGACAGGCCGAACATCCGGCGGAACGTGTCGCTGAAGTGGCTCGCCGAGGCGAATCCCGCTTCGGTCGCCGCGGTTGTGACGCTCGCGCCCGATTCGATGGCCGTTCCCACTCTGAGCAGGCGCGCCCATACCCGGAACCGCCGGAAACTGGTTCCCGCGTTCTCCGAGAACAGGTGAAGGAACCGGGAGCGGGACAAGCCGGCCGCCGCGGCGCAGGAGGCGACGTCGTGCTCCCGCTCCGGTGCGGCGAGCACCGCGTCCATCGCCGTGCGGATCCGCGGGTCGACGGCGCAGTTCGAGGTGTCGCCGAGCGCGAGTCGGCTGAACTCGTTCGGGTCGTGCACCTGGGCGAGCATCGCCTGCTCGGCGAGGTGGGTGGCGGCGATCGTTCCCAGCGTCTCGGTCATGCGGCCTCGCACTCCGGTGGCGTGGGCCGATCCGGGATCGAGGTAGTGGAAGAGCATGCGCCCGGCACCGGCCTCGATCCGGTGCGGAACGCGCGCTGGTATCAGGGCGCTCCGGCGGCGCCAGGAACCTTCATCGGGACCGAGGAAGGTGGCTCGTCCCGGCCACAGCCACACCTTCCGGCATTCCGCGGTCGTGGTTGTCATGTTCGCACGACTGCCAGGATCAGGCCGCCGACGGTGATCTCGACTAGGCAGTAGAACCAGTTCGGGTAGAAGCTCGTCGGGGCGTCCAGCAGACGGGAGATCGCCCGGCCGACGGCCATGCCCGCCAGCCCGATCGCGACCGCTGAAGCAGCACCGTCGCGCATCGCGCCGTCGCCCGCGGCGCACCAGGCGAGTACCCCGGCCATCGCCAGGCCGAACCCGCCGTAGACCGCGCGCACCTCGGAACGGCTCACCGCACTCGTGGCCACCAGGCCGAACGGATGCACCAGCGCTGCCGGTGACACGAGCGCGAACAGGCCCATCCCGGCGAAGAACACCGCACTCGCGGCCAACACGACTTCCTCCATCGAACTGGCTCCTCTGGTTTCGGGTGCAGCGGATCGTCACACACCAGCGCTGCCAGGTGCTTCCGAGAACGTGCTGCCAAGCCACAGGGACGGATTACCGCCGTAATCGGGGGACGGAATACGGCGGTAATCCGGGGCCCGGTGTGCCTTGGTTGTCCGGGGTTGCGGGGTCTTCTGGGGTGGGGCTTCGGTTTTGGGTGGTGGGGGAGACCGACTTTGGTTGTACGGGACGGCCCCTAGGGGGCCTCGGGGATGGTTTCCGGGGTGAGACCTGAGGTTTCCGGGCCGCGTTCTCCATAGCGTTCTCAGTGGAATTGATCATGCCGTCCTTCCTCGCGGACCGGCGTGATCCGCCTACTGGAGGGAGACCCATGCACGCCAAGGCAGCCGAGTACCGGGGTGGGCTCGCCGCGTTGTCGGTCAACGCGTCGCTGGACGAGGTGCTCGAACAGGCCGAGCAGCACGACGCGGCGGCGACCACCGCGCTGGAACGGGCCGGGGCGCAGCTGGCCATCGCGGAGGCGTGCAGACGACTGGGGCGGGTCGAGCGCGCGGAACGCGCGTGGCGGGCCAGCTACCGCACCGGCCGCGACGCCGGTGATGCCGCGGCGATGGCCTGGGCGCTGTGGAGCGGCGGAACCCTGGCCCGGCAGCGCGGCCGGTACGTCTTCGCGCACCGGCTGCTCTCCCACGCCGCCGCGACCGCCGAGCGCGGGACCGACCGGATGGCCCGCGGCTACGCCCTGGCAGGTCTGGCCGAAACCGGTCGTGTGCAAGGCGATTTCGCCGGAACCTTGCGGCTGCACGAGCAGCTGCTGGGGGAGGCGCGAGCGGACGGTCAGCCCCGGCACGTCGTGTGGGCGCTGGAGGGGATCGCGCAGATCCACCGGCACCACGGCGACCACGACACCGCGCTGGCCCTGTTCACCGAGGCGTGCGAGATCGCCACCCAGGGCGATGACCAGCGCGGACGGGCGTGGGCGTTGCGCGGCATCGCCGACCTCACCTCGCTGCGCGGGGACGTCGAGCGGGCCCTGGAGCTGCTGGCCGACGCCGAGGAGACCTGCCGCGAGATGCGGTTGGAGGCCGCCCTGGCCTACAACCACAAGATGCGCGGCAACGTCCTCTACCGGGCCGCCCGCTACGCCGAAGCCGAGCAGGTCTACCGGGACACGATCGAGGAGTTCACCCGCATCTCCGAGCCCCGGGGAGAAGCCCTCGCCCGCCTCGGTCTGGTCAAATCCCAAGCGCGCCAAGGCGCTTCACCCGGGCAGGTCGACGCGGACCTGCGCGCGCTGCACACCCGCTTCACCGAGAGCGGCCTGCACCACGCGGCGGACATGGCGCAGGCCGCACACCGCGAACTCGTCGGTCAGGAGAAGCTGGTGACCGCGAGCTGGTAGCAGACCGCGGCGATGGCGACCAGCCCGATGGCGGCCAGCGCGTTCTGCCACCACTTGTTGCGCAGGTCGCCCATCAGGCCGGGTCGGTTGGCCAGCACGAGTAGCAGCACGGCCAGGACGGGAGCGACGACGACGGTCAACGCCTGCGCCGCGATGATCAGCTGGACCGGTGATTGCCCTCGCGCGATGACGGTGACCAGGGCGCCGAAGCCGAGCACGCCCAGGATCCCGGCGCGGACCCGCCACGAGGCGAGCTTGTTGCCGAAGCCGAGTCCGTCGGAGAGCAGTGTGCCGCCCGCGGTGGCGTTGGCGATCATCGCTGAGAGCGCGGCCCCGGTGAAGCCGAGCGAGAAGATGGTCCGCCCGGCCTCGCCGGCGATCGGGGTGAGCACGGCCGAGAACTGCTTGAGCGTGGCGCCCTCCTCGCCGCCGACCCCGGGCAAGACCGCGGCGGCGGCCATGATGACCAGCGCGGTCATGATCCCGGGCGCGACGATGCCGGGGATGGTGTCGGCGATGGTGGTCTCGCGGTACTGCTCGCGGCGAAGTCCTCGCTCACGCGAGGCGTAACCGGCGTAGAACGCGGCGTTGACCGAGAAGTTGGTGCCCACCAGGGCGACGATCAGCAGCCCCACCCCGGACGGGACGATCGGGACCACGGACCCGACGGCGGCCGCGCCCCAGTCGGGCCGGGTCACGATCGCGGTGGCGACGAACGATGCCGCCATGATCGCGACGATGACCAGCACGAGCTTCTCGATGAGCGTGTAGAGCCGTCGCGCGAAGAGGATCCCGACCACCACGGCGGTGCAGGCCAGCGTCCACCACATCGGCGAGCCGCCGAACACCAGCGACAGGCCCAGGCCCGAGCCGACCGCGTTGCCGACGGAGAACATCAGGGTGATGGCGAAGACGCCGAACCCGGCGAGCCCGCCGACCCGGCGGCCGAGGTGCTCCTTGATCGTCTGGACGACGGAGCCCTTCGAGACGAGCGCGATGCGGATGCTCATGTCGGCGTAGACGAGCATCAGCACGGTCGAGACGGCGATGACCCAGATCAGGGAGTACCCGAAGCGGCTCCCGGCCTGCACCGCCGAGGTGAGGTTGCCGGGCCCGAACTGCCAGGCGCCGACGATGAAGGCCGGCCCCATCAGGGCCAGCATCCGCATGATTCGGCGTCCACGGCCGACCGGAGCGGAACCGGAGGTGTCGCTGGGCCCGTTGTTCATCCGGGCGGGTGCTGCGTCGGACATCGTGCTTCCTCACCCCCACGCGGCATTGTCGCGGGGTCGTTCGGGGACGGCATTGTCACCGGACCGGCCGGGTGGCCGGCAAGGGCCGGATGCGCACGCGCACCCGGCCCGCGGGGTGGCTCAGATGAGCTGCGCGGTGCGCAGCGCCTGGACGATCTCCTGCTCGGCCTCGGCGGAGAGGTCGATCAGGGGGGAGCGCACGGTCGCGTTCTCCAGCACCCCGAGCGCCTTGAGCGCCAGCTTGAGGGCAACGGTGCCCTCCATGTGCGAGCCGCGGTGGTAGACGGCCTTGGTGACCGGCAGCAGCCGGTCGTGCACCGCGCGGGCGGCCGCGTAGTCCTGGGCCTTGCCGGCGGCGATGAGCTCGAGCAGCGGTTCGGGGGCGATGTTGCCGTACCCGACCAGCAGCCCGTCGACGTCGAACATGGTGTGCAGCAGGTACTCGTCGTGGCACGACAGGATCTGCAGATCGGGGTTCTCCCGCCGCAGCACCGGGATCTCGGTGTCCCAGCGGCGCATGTTGCGCACGCCGTTCTTGGTGGCGAAAACGCCCGGCTGGGCGGCGATCTCGAGCTGGGTCTCGAGGTCGTAGTTCGCCTTGGTGACGTCCGGGTACTGGAAGAGGATGCAGGGCAGGCCCGCCTCCTCGTAGATCGCGCGGTAGCGCTCCTGCGGGGCGCCCTGCTGGTAGCCGAACCGCAGCCAGCCGTGCGAGGGGTACACCAGCGCTGCCTGGGCTCCGGCGGCGACCGCGCGCTTGGCCTCCTCGACGGCCACGTGCGTGCCTTCGCCGGTGATCCCGGCGATGACCGGGACGTCGACGGCATCGACCAGCTGGGAGATGGTGGCGACCTGCTCGTCCTGGGTCAGGAAGGTCCCCTCGCCGGCGTGGCCGAGCACCACGAGGCTCTTGACGCCGTCGTGGCCGGCCAGCCACTGGCCGAGCTTGGCCATCGCCTGGTGGTCGACCTCGCCGTCCGGCGTGAACGGGGTGACCGGAGCGGGGTTGAGGCCGCGGAGATCGAGAGACATGCCTGGGACTCCATTTCTGGGAACGGTCGCGGGAACGTTCCCAGAACCATGCGTCACGACTCGCCGGGTGTCAAGACCGATCCCGGGAACGTTCCCAACTTCCGGTAGGCTCCGGGTCGTGGTGACGATTCTCGATGTGGCCCGGGCGGCCGGGGTCAGCAAGTCCACGGTCTCCCGCGTGCTCGACGAACGCCTTCCGCGCTCCACCAACGCGACCGCGGAGCGCGTGCGCGAGGTCGCGGCCGAGCTCGGCTACGTCCGCGACCCGCTCGCCTCCGGCCTGCGCCGCTCCGGGACCAGCACGGTGGGGGTGATCGTCCCCAGGCTGACCGACACGGTCATGGCGATGCTCTACGAGGCGATCACCGAGGTCGCGGCCGGACGTGACCTGTTCACGGTCGTGGCCACCACCGAAGACCTGCCCGAAGCGCAGGACAAGGCCGTGGAGTCGCTGCGGCGGCGCAGGGTCGACGGGCTCATCCTCACCACCGCGCGCGTCGGCGAACCGGTCGACGTCGGCAAGACCTCCTACGCCCTCGCGCTCCGCACGGACGGCAGCAGCCCGGCCGCCATCGGCGACGACCGCCTCGGAGCGCAACTGGCCACCCGGCACCTCATCGACCTGGGGCACCGCAGGATCGGCTTGGTCGGCGGACCCGCGTACGCCTCGAGCGCCCGAGGACGCGCGGAGGGCTACCAGGAAGCGCTCGACAGCGGCGAGATCGGCTTCGACCCCGCGTTGGTCGCCGGTGACGCGTTCTCGATCGAGGCCGGCGAGATCGCCGGGCGTGCGCTGCTGGACCGCCCGGACCGGCCGAGCGCGGTGTTCGCCGTCAACGACAACACGGCGATCGGTGTGCTCGCCGCCGCGCACGCGCTGGGCCTCGAAGTGCCTCGGGACCTGTCGATCGTCGGCTACAACGACATCCCGGTGGTCAGCAGGCTGCCGGTCCCGCTCACCACCGTGCGGGTGCCGTTCCGCCAGATCGCCGCCGACGCGCTGCGCCTGCTCCTCGACGACGGGCAGGGCGGCGGCGAAACCCTGGTCAGCGCACCGACTCTCATCCCGCGCGGCTCCACCGCCGCTCCCCGGTAGCTGCGGGGCCACGCGCCCGGGCCGTAAGGTCGCGGGGTGGGTTCGGGGACTGTGCCGGTGACGCCGGTGCTCGGTGGAGTTGTCGCGCTGCTGTTGGTCGTGGCCGCTGCGGTGGTGTGGCTCGGCGGGATCGGCCGGCAGTGGGCGGTGCTGCGCGCCGGGGCGCGCGGGGCGGTGCAATTGCTGCTGGTGTCGCTGATCATCACCTACGTGGTGCGGTGGTCGTGGCTGGTCGCGGTGTTCATCGTCGTGATGTTCGCGATCGCGGTGCGCACGGCGGGACGGCGCATCACGAGCGATCGGACCTGGTGGTGGGCGGCCGCGCCCATCGCCGTCGGTGTCGGCCCGGTCGTGGCCCTGCTGCTGGCGACGAGAGCCGTGCCGCTGACCGGGTTGGTGCTGATTCCGCTGGTGGGGCAGTTGATCGGGGGAGCGCTCACGGCCACGGCGCTGGCCGGTCGCCGACTGCTCGACGAGCTGGCGCAGCGCCGCGGGGAGGTCGAGGCGGCGCTGGCGCTGGGGCTGTCCGGGAGGGACTCCCGCCTCGAAATCAGCCGCCCCGTGGCGGGAACCGCTCTCGTGCCGGCCCTGGACCAGACCCGCACCGTCGGCATGGTGACCCTGCCGGGCGCGTTCGTCGGAATGCTGCTGGGCGGTGCCGATCCGGTCCAGGCGGCCGTGGTGCAGCTGTTCGTGCTGATGGGGCTGCTGGCGGTCGAGGCGATGGCGATCGCAGCGGTGCTGGAGATCGTCGCCCGCGGCCTGGTGACCCGGCCGACCGCGCAGCAGCCCTGATCGCTCGGCCCGTCCGCGCCGCCATCGCCGACGGAGTCGACACCTTCCTCCGCGCCTACAGCTGAACCCGGTGGAACGGCCGCGCGATCGACGGGAATGCCCAGGTGGTGGCGCGGTGTTCTGACGGGTAGTGGTTCGAGGCGGGGAGGTCGAGATGACTGACGCGATGGACGCCTACTCGCGCACCGTCAGTTCGGTCGCCGCCGCGATCACGCCGAGCGTGGCGAGCTTGCGCACCCGCGGCGAGTGGGGTGAGGCCAAGGGCTCGGCGGTGGTGTTCACCGACGACGGATACCTGCTGACCAACGCGCACGTCCTCGGTGGATCGAGCGAGGCGACCGCCGATTTCGCCGATGGCACCAGCGGCGAGCTGACCGTCGTCGGATCCGATCCGCTGTCGGACCTGGCGGTGGTGCGGGTCGACGGTCAGCACCCGAGGCCGGTCGAGCTCGGCGACAGCGACCAGCTGGTCGTGGGTCAGCTGGTGGTCGCGGTGGGCAATCCGCTCGGGCTTACCGGGTCGGTCACCGCGGGGGTCGTCAGCGGCCTGGGCAGGTCGATGCCGTCGGGCGGCGGTCGTGCCGCGCGGGTGATCGAGGACGTCATCCAGACCGACGCCGCGCTCAACCCGGGCAACTCCGGCGGGGCGCTCGCCGACGCGCGAGGCGTCGTCGTCGGCATCAACACCGCCGTGGCCGGAGTCGGCGTCGGACTCGCGGTCCCCATCAACTCGACCACGCGGCGCATCATCTACTCGCTGATGCGTTCCGGCCGGGTCCGCCGCGCCTACCTCGGCCTGGTCACCACACCCGCTCCGCTTCCCGAAGACCTGGCCGCGCGCCTGGACCAGCGCACCGGCCTGCGCGTGGTCGACGTGATGCGCCGCAGCCCGGCCGACCGGGCCGGCCTGCACCCCGGAGACCTCGTGCTGACGGCCGCGGGCGAGCCGGTCCGCAACGCCCAGGGCCTGCAACGGCTGATGTTCGCCGAAGCCATCGGACGACCCCTGCAGATCACGGTCACCCGCAACGGCGCGATGGTCGACGTCATCGCAGAACCCACCGAACTCCAAGACACATCGGCATGAGCGCACCAGCCGTGGGCGAGCAGGAGTGATCGGTTCCGCCGTCAGCGGAAATCGGGGGAGTGGCGGCTCGATCGATGTCAGGATTGGCGCATGGGCGATGTCGTCGACTTCCAGCAGAAGCGCGAGGCCAGGCCTGAGCCGCTGTGGCGCGAGGAGCTCGGCCGCACGCTGCGCACGACCAGGGAGGACCTCGGTGACCGGCTCGTCGACGTCGCCGAGCGAGCCGGTGTGTCGCCGCAGTACCTCTCGGAGGTCGAACGGGGCCGCAAGGAGCCGTCGAGCGAGATGATCGCCGCCATCACCGGCGCTCTCGGCATCGAGCTGCCCGACCTGCTCATCAACATCGCAGGCGACGTCCGCCGCACCCGCGGTGCGGCCCACCCAGCGGGCCCCGTCCTCATGGCGGCCTAGCCGTCGGCTACACCGGTGGCTGGAAGCCGCCGAGCTGCTGTTCGAGCAGTTCCGCCAGCCGCAGGGTGGTGCGGTCCTCGAACATCGGGCCGATGAGCTGCACGCCCACCGGCAGACCTCCGGGCGACCGGCCCGCGGGAATCGCGGTGGCGGGCAGTCCGGGCATGGTCGCCAGACCGGCCCAGACGAGCTGGTCGAAGAACGGGTGCTCGACGTCGTCGATGTCGAGCCGACGTTCCAGCAGATCAGGGTTGTGGTCGTGCGGGAACGCGGGAGTCGGCGTGACCGGGCACAGCACGGCATCGAACTCGGTGAACAGCTGCCGCCAGCCGTGGCGGTGGAGCTCGCGGCGGTTGGTCACCTCGATCCAGTCGCGGTGGCTCAACACCATCCCGCGCAGCCGTGCCGCGTCGAGGCCCTGGTCGTCCGGGTCCAGAGCGGCTGCGCGGACCTGCAGCTGCTCGTAGGCCGCGACGGGGAAGTGCGCCGAAGAGCCGGAGAACAGCAACTGCGTGTAGAGCGACGCGGCTTCGGCCAGATCGGGCAGCAGGCGACTGCGCCGTTCGACGCGGGCCCCGCTGGCGACGAGCGCATCGGCCACCCGGTTCACGCCCGCTCGCACCGCGGCCCCGGTCGCGAGGAGCGGATGCTCGTCGAGGACCAGAACCCGGAAGTCCCCGAGAACCTCGTGGCGCGGCGGCGGCAACGTCACCTCGTGCGCCACGCCCAGCGTCAGCGGGTCCGGCCCGGCCATCACGTCGAGCAGCAGCGCGAGGTCGCTCGCCGTGCGGGCCATCGGACCGACGACGGCGAGGTCGAACTCGACCGGCAACGGCGGGGCTGGCGGAGCCACCATGCCGCGGGTGGCCGCCAGTCCGAGCGTCGGCTTGTGCGCGTAGACGCCGCAGAAGTGCGCCGGCGTGCGCAGCGAACCGGCGAGGTCGGAACCGATGGACAACGCGCCGAACCCGCACGCCAGGGCCGCGGCCGATCCGCCGGAGGAGCCGCCCGAGGTGCGGTCGTGGTCCCACGGGTTGTTGGTGGTGCCGTAGATCTCGTTGAAGCTCTGCAGGTCCTGCAGGCCCAGGGGCACGTTGGTCTTGCCCAGCACCACCGCGCCCGCGTCCTTGAGCCGCGACACCTGCACCGCGTCCTCGACCGGCACGAAGTCCCGGTGCTGCGGCATGCCCCAGGTCGTGGGCAGCCCAGCCACGTCGTAGGACTCCTTGACCGTCACCGGAACGCCCAGCAGCGGCCGATCCTCGCCCCGCCGGAGCGCCCGGTCGGCCTGGCGCGCAGCCTCCCGGGCGCGGTCGAAGTCGCGCACGCAGATCGCGTTGATCACCCCGTCATCCCGTTCGATCGCAGCGATCGCCGCCTCGGTCAACTCCACCGAGGACACCTCACCAGCGCGCAACGCGGCCAACAGCTCTCCGGCCGACCGAAGGTTCCACTCCATGGTCCCGACGCTAGCGGCCCGCCGCCGGAGCCATAAAATCCTTTCTCCCGCAAGGGAAAACGCTCGGGAAGGCCTCCTCTCAACTCCGCTCGTCCAGGACGTGGTCGGCCAGGCCGTAGGCGACGGCCTCCTGCGCGTCGAAGACGCGGTCGCGGTCGGTGTCGTGCCGCAGCGTCGGGACGTCGCGGCCGGTGTGCTTGGACAGGATCTCCTCCAGCTGGGTGCGGACCCGGACGATCTCGTCGGCCTGCAGGATCAGGTCCGGGATCGCGCCCCGTCCCTGCGCGGCGGGCTGGTGCAGCACCACCCGCGTGTGCGGCAGCACGGCGCGATGGCCCGGAGCCCCGGCCGCGAGCAGCACCGCGCTGGCCGCGACCGCCTGGCCCACGCAGGTCGTGGCGACCGGGGCCTTGATGTAGCGGATGGTGTCGTAGAGCGCCAGCATCGCCGACGGGTCTCCGCCCTCGGAGTTGATGTAGAGGTTGATCTCCCGGTCGGGGCTGTCGGCCTCCAGGTGCAGCAGCTGGGCGATCAGCGCGTTGGCGACGCCCGAGTCGATCGGCGTGCCGAGGTAGACGATGCGCTCGGCGAGCAGGTGCGAGTAGACGTCCATGATCCGCTCGCCGTTGCCGCTGCGGGTGATCACGTTCGGGATCGTGTAGCTGCTCATGCCCGGACCCCCGTTTCCGCGTTGAGGCCCATCGGTGTGCGCGTGGGCATCACCTGGCCCAAGCCCTCGACGATGTGGTCGACGAACCCGTACTCGCGGGCCTGCTCGCTGTTGAACCAGCGGTCGTGCAGCGAGTCGGCGAAGACCCGCTCGACGGGTTGGCCGGTGTCCTCGGCGATCAGGCCGAGCACCGTGTCCCGCGTGTAGCGCAGGTCGTCGGCCTGCACCTCCACTTCGACGGCCGAACCGCCGATGCCCGACGAGCCCTGGTGCATCAGGATCCGGGCGTGCGGCAGCGCGAAGCGCTTGCCGGGCGTGCCCGCCGACAGCAGGAACTGCCCCGCGCTGCACGCCAAACCGAGCGCGAGCGTGGACACGTCGCACGGCACGAGCCGCATCACGTCCCGGATCGCCAGCATCGACGGCACCGAGCCGCCGGGGGAGTGGATCCACAGCGCGATGTCCTTGCCCGGATCGGCGTGGGCGAGCGAGAGCATCTGCGTGATCAGCACCGTGCCGTTGTCGTCGTCCAGCGGTCCGTCGAGCACCAGAACCCGCTGGCTGAGGAACTTCTCGCGAAGCCGGTGGTCGAACATCGGCTGCTTCTGGTCATCGCTCATGCCCCCACCCTGCCGCCGAACGCCCGGGTCCGGCGCCCCATGCTGCCCACAGCAGATCCGCCCTCAGCAGCGCGGTGGGAGCAGTGCCGCGCGGCCGTGGGTGGTGAAGGGCTGTTCCCACTCGTCGCGGGCGGCCGGTGTGAGGAGGCGGTAGTCGGGGCTGGGGCCCGGGCGGTGGTAGACGGGGTCCTCGGTCCGCCAGGCCGCTCGGCGCAGGGGAGCTTTGGCCGTCTTGTTGCTGGCCGTGGTGGGGATGTCGGCGGTGATGCGGACGAAGCGGGGGACCCACTTGGTGCCCAGGTCGGGCTGAGCGGACAGGAATTCGGCGAAGGCGTCCGGGTCGAAGTCACCTCGGAGCTGGAGGGCGGCCATGACCTGGTCACCGGTGCGCGGATCCGGCACCGCGTAGACGGCGACCGCCTCGACGGGATCCCAGCGGTGGAGGACGCGTTCCAGGGAGGCTGCGGCGAAGTTCTCGCCGTCGACGCGGAGCCAGTCGGCGGTGCGGCCCGCGAAGTAGAAGTAGCCGTCGGCGTCGCGGTAGGCGAGGTCGCCGGTCCAGAAGTCCTCGCCCCGAACGCGTTCCGCCTGCGCTTCCGGGTTCCGGTAGTAGCCCTCGAATGCCCCGGCCCGGTCGACGGCGACGATCTGCCCGATCGCCTCGTCGGCGTTGAGCAGGCGCCCGTGCTCGTCGAACTCCGCCGGCGGGCACTCGCTGCCGGTGTCCTCCCGCAGCACGCGGACATCAGCGCCACCGACCGGCAACCCCAGGGAATCCGGCGGGCTTTCGGGAGTCCGGTTGATCCGCAGCACGCCTTCGCTCATGCCGTAGCCCTCGGACACCTGGCAGCCGAAGCGCTCGGCGAACCGCTGCGCGTCAGCGGGCGAGGCCTCCGTGCCCATCGCGAGCTGCAGGGCGCTGCACCGGTCGTCCGGGCCTTCGGGCTGGGCGAGCACGTAGGACAGGGTCCGGCCCACGTAGTTCACGAAAGTCACGCCGTAGCGGTGGATGTCGCGGGCGAACCCGGAAGCGGAGAACTTGCGAGCCAGGCACACCGTCGACCCGGCGTGCATCGCGGGAGCCAGGTTCATCATCGCCGAATTGCCGTGGAACAGCGGCATGCACAGGTACGACACCGAATCCCGGGTGAGCTCGGTGCGCGCCGCCAGCGATTCCGCCAGCGCACCGAGTCGCCCCTGCGAGCAGATCACCGCTTTCGGGGCGTCGGTCGATCCGGAGCTGAACAGCAGCAGCAACGTTCGTGCCGCATCCGGCAGTCGTGCCGGCAGCTCCTCGTCGACCAGGTCGAGGTCGTCGCAGTCGATGTTGAGCACCGCCGCCCCGTGATCCAGCCCGTCGAGCAGCCCCGCCAGCCGGTTCTCGGTGACGATGAGATCGCAGTCGGTGTGCCGGATGTCGCGGGCGAGACCGGACCCGCGCCGCGTCGGGTTGATCCCGACCACCACCGCGCCCTCCAGCGCGGCGGCCACGATCCAGAACACGTAGTCCGGCACGTTCTCCAGCAGCACCCCGACGTGCCGCACGCCGCGCCTGCGCAGCAGACCGGCGCGCCGCGACCCCTCTGCCACGACCTGCGCCCAGGTCCACACCTGGTCGCCGAAGCGCAGCCCGACCCGCTCGTCGCGGGCGCGCGCGTGCACGATCTCGGCGAAGGTCCTCACGATCCGGCCAGGTCCTTGCCCCGGGTCTCCGAGACCAGCAGCACGGAGACGATCGAAATGCCGACCGCACCCACGATGATGCAGCTCAGCGGCAGGCTCGAGCCGCCGGTGCTCGCCACGAGGGTGGCGGCGATCATCGGCGTGAAGCCCGCCCCGATCAGGCTCGCCATCTGGTACCCCAGCGACACACCGGTGTAGCGGACGCGGGTGCCGAACATCTCCGACAGCATCGGCGCCAGCGGCGCGTACATCAGGTTCTGGAAGACCTGGGCGATGACCAGAGCCGCGATCATCGCCGGCACCGTCCGCAGCTCCAGCAGGGCGTACATCGGGAACGCGAACAGCACCGCGCCCGCGGCGCCGATCAGCAGCACCCGCCGCCGCCCGAGGCGATCAGACAGCGCCGAGAAGAGCGGGATGCCGATCAGCCCGGTGAGGCTGATCAGCAGGTGAGCCCGCATGATGTCCGGCAGGTCGTAGCCGAGGCCCTTGGCGTAGGCGACGCTGTGCGAACCGATCAGCGCCGTCATCGCGAACGGCCCGATCCCCGCAGCGCAGGCCAGCAGCACCGCGCGCGGTCGCCGCAGCACCCGCAGCAGCGGCAGCGGCTCCCGCTCGCCGGCCTTCTCCATCGCCTGCCGGAACAGCGGGCTCTCCACCACGCTCAACCGCACGTACAGCCCGATGATCAGCAGCACGGCGCTGGCCAGGAACGGGATCCGCCAGCCCCACGAGACGAAGTCCTCCCGGGGCAGCAACGTCACCAGCGCCACGGCCCCGTTCGACAGCAGCGAACCGAGCGGCGAACCGGCCTGCATGATCCCCACCCAGGTGCCGCGACGTCGCGCATCGGCGTGCTCGATGACCATCAGCGCAGCCCCGCCGTACTCGCCACCGACCGCGATGCCCTGCACGCAGCGCAGCAGCACCAGCAGCACCGGAGCGGTCAGCCCGATCGAGGAGTAGGTGGGCAGCACGCCGATGAGCACGCTCGCCACGCCCATCAGCACCATGCTTATGACCAGCGCGGACTTGCGCCCGAGCTTGTCGCCGAAGTGCCCGAACACCAACCCGCCGAGCGGCCGCGCCACGTACCCGGCCGCCAACGTCCCGAACGCGGCGATGGTGGACACCGCGGGACTC
This sequence comes from Saccharopolyspora mangrovi, assembly GCF_035320975.1. Taxonomy (NCBI): domain Bacteria; kingdom Bacillati; phylum Actinomycetota; class Actinomycetes; order Pseudonocardiales; family Pseudonocardiaceae; genus Saccharopolyspora; species Saccharopolyspora mangrovi. The sequence goes on from NZ_JAWLNX010000035.1 coordinate 40,576, forward strand.
GAACCCGGGAAGTACAGCGTCCCGAACACCAGCGCCGCCATCGTCGAGTACAGCAGGAAGTCGTAGTACTCGATCACGGTGCCCAAAAGCCCGGACAGGGCCACCTTCCGCACTTCGCGGGTGCGACCGACCGCCTCCGAAACAGGAACCGACTCCGGCATCGCCATTGGCACACCCGCCTCATCCGAACCAAGCGCTTGCTAGGCAAGCTACGTCGCCGGTCAGCCCAGGTCAAGAACGGACAACTTGGTCGCGCAAGGCGAAACGCGCCAGAGCTCCCCGGGTCTCACGCGATAATGGGCGGCATGCCGAACAACGCGCGCACGGTGCTCGGGGCGGGAGCGGCGGTGTGCCTGGTGCTCACCGCCGGGGTGTGGGCGGGCGGTTGGTGGCTCGGCGACATCGCGTTGCTGCCCGACCAGGGCGCTTCCTGGTACTACTGGAAACTCCCGGAACCCACGTTCTGGACCAGGGCGTCGGCGTGGTCCGGGTACGCGGCACACCAACTGGTCAGCTGGGGGCTGATCTGCTACGCGCAGCGGCGCGTCCGCGACTGCACCGGCGGACTGCACCCGGTGAACGTCGTCGCGCTAGCGGCCAACCTCGGCTTCATCGCGCTGCACGAGCTGCAGACGCAGGTGTTCTACGACGGACTCGCGCAGGACGTCTCCATCTTCTCGTCGCAGGGTTCGGTGATCCTGCTGCTCATCGTTGTGCTGGTGTTGGAAAACCGCCGCCGGGGCATGTTCTTCGGCAGGCCGGCCCCGATCTCCGCTGAGGTCACCGCGTTCTTCCGCAAGTACCACGGGTACCTGTTCAGCTGGGCGGCGATCTACACGTTCTGGTACCACCCGATGGAGACCACGAGCGGCCACCTGATCGGTTTCGCCTACATGTTCCTGCTGCTGCTGCAGGGCAGCATCTTCTTCACCCGGGCGCACACCGACCGCTGGTGGACGTTGACCCTGGAACTGCTGGTGGCCGTGCACGGAACGCTGGTGGCGGTGATGAACTCCGGGCCGGGCGGAATGTGGCCGATGTTCCTGTTCGGATTCCTCGCGGTCTTCGTCATCACGCAGATGCACGGCCTGGGCCTGTCCAAGCGCACCCGGTGGACGTTGGTCGCCTTCCACCTCGGCGCGGCGATCGCGGTGTACTCGACCCGGTCCTTGCTGGAACTCGACGAGATCGTGCGCATCCCGCTGATCGAATACCTCGTCGTAGCGGTGCTGGCGATGCTGACCTGGCTCGGACTGCGGGGCCATAGGCTGATCCGCGGGCCGGAGCAGCAGCGCGAGACCGCGGAAACCCGGTGATCCGGAGGGCTAGTCGGAGGTCCAGAGGGTGTCGAGGGTGTGTCTGCCGGTGGGGATCGCTGAGCGGCCGGCTGGGGTGGGGGCGGGGTGGCCCAGTGCGATGCCGGTGCGGACCTGCCACGGGGCGCTGAATCCCGCGAGAGCGGTGACCCGCTCGACGTTGTCGTCCGGGAAGAACGTCACCGGGCACGAACCGAGGCCGAGCGCGTGCGCGGCCAGCATGATGTTCTGGGCCACCCGGCCGCCGTCGAACTCGGCGTCGCCCCAGCTGTGGTCGAGGGCGAGCAGCAGCACCACGGGCGCCGTCCGCAGGTGCACCGCGTAGGCGCCGCAGCGGCTCAGCTCCGCGCGCGTGGCCGGATCCCGCACGGTGTGGAACCGCCAGGGCTGGCGATTGCGCGCGGACCCCGTCCACCGCGCGGTCTCCAGCACCTGCCGCAGCACGTCGTCGCCCACCTCGTCCTCGGTGAACCACCGGGTAGCCCGCAGCGATGCCAGCGCTCGGAGTCCATCGACCATGCAGCCGACACTATCGGCCCGCGTCGTCGCTGATCAGAGGAGCCCGGCGGTCGGGCGCACCGCCTGCGGCGTTCTGGTTCGAGGGTGGTCGGCCGGTGCTGGGGGAGGGGAAGGTGCACCGGCCGACCTGGAACCGCTCGGCGCGGAGTCAAGCCGAGCGGTTCCAGGTTCAGGGACGGGTCGTCATCCGTCCGCTGCCCTCGCCATCCGCAATGCCGCTTCATAGCACTCCGGACAGGTCGACCACAGCCATGCGAGCTCGGAGTTGTCCGCGACTTGATCGGTCTTGCCGCACAACGTCGTCACAGCGGTCCCCGTCGGATAGGCCAGCGCGCCGTCCGGCCGCCGATCCGTGCTCGCGTGCCGCGACGAGTTCGCCGGCACCCAGTGGAACTGGTACATCGCAACCCCCAGGCGGTTCCGTGTTGATCGTGTCAAGACCAGAATCGGCGTCTACTAGGCACTGATCAATTACCCGATGGTGGAATGGATATACCAGGTCAACGACCATACGATCTGTCTCATGCCTGTAGACGTGAGCGCGGTGACGCCCCGAGCGCGGGCGCTCGCCGCTGCGATCCGAACGGTCCGGGAAGAAACCGGGATCAGTGGACGAGAACTGAGCAGACGACTCGGAATGAGCCACGGGACGATCTCGCACTGGGAAACCGGCCGACGGGTGCCGACGCCGGAGGATGTGGCATCGCTGCTCGCGGTCGCCGGGGTGACAGGGGAGGAGAAACGGCGACTCGTCGACCTCGCCCGACATGCGAGTGAACCGAACTGGCTCACTGTTGGCATACCTGGTGTTCCGCACCAGCTCGCGGGAGTGGTGGAGTGCGAACGTGCCGCGTCGGCTGCCATTGAGTGGTCGCCGATGGCCGTACCCGGACTGCTGCAGATCACCGAATATGCCCGCGCCGCTTCCGTCGCAGCGGGCTTGCCGCCGAACGAGGTCGAGACCAGAGCGATGGTGAGAGCGTCACGGCGCGAGGTGCTCACCCGAAGGTCTCCGCTGCGGCTGCACGCCTTGATCGGTGAATACGCGCTCCGCGACCAGATCGGTCCCTCCGAGGTCATGGCCGATCAGCTCGCGCACCTCCGAGACATGGCCAGCCGGGACAACGTGACGATCCAGGTGGTTCCCTCGCTCGTCGGCTGGCACCCAGGGCTGGTCGGTCCGTTCGTGCTCTACGAGTTCCCCGATTCCCCGGCGACGGTTCACTTCGAGCACTACAGCTCTGGCGCCTTCGTCGTCGATGTCGTTGATGTGCAGGAGTATCGACAAGCAATCGGTGCGATCGGCAAGCTGGCTCTGAGCCCTGAAGCTAGCGCGGAGCTCATAGGCAGGATCGCCGAGGAGAAAGGGATCGAGAGATGAGTGAGATCCAGGGTTGGCGGAAGTCCTCGCACAGCCACCCGAACGGGAACTGCGTCGAGGTCGGTCACGTGGTCGGCTGGCGGAAGTCCAGCTTCAGCCACCCCAACGGAGACTGCGTCGAGGTGGGGGACTTGTCCGGCCACGCCGCGGTGCGTGATTCGAAGGTGCCGGACGCGGGGCACCTCACCGCAACGCCGTCGCAGTGGCGGGCGTTCATCGACGCGGTCAAGGGCGACCGGTTCGTGCGGTGAGGGCGTCGCTTCGGACGGTGCCGATCTGACTACGGACAGCTATTTCGGCTGAAGCAGACCTTCTGGGCAACGTGCGAGGAGCGGATTCGTCGTGAATCGTTGTGGCTGGGCTCTCGACCTGGCGCGTCGTCCCGACTAGACAGACACCCAGGACAAGGACGACGGAACAACGAGGTTCAGCCATGTCGGACTCCGTGCAGCACGCTGCGGGCGCTGGGCGCACTCGGGACGAGCGGCGGCTGCTGGCCAGCACGCTCGTCGGGACGACCATCGAGTGGTACGACTTCTTCATCTACGCGCAGGCCGCGAGCCTGGTGTTCGCGCCGCACTTCTTCGCGCCGCTGAGCAATGACGCGCCGGGGGTGGCCAGCTTGCTGTCGCTGGCGACGATCGGCATCAGCTTCCTGTTCCGGCCGCTCGGGGCCGTGATCGCCGGCCGGTTCGGCGACCGGCTCGGGCGCAAGGCGATGCTGGTGATGACGCTGATCATGATGGGTTCGGCGACGGCGCTGATCGGGCTGCTGCCGACCTACGCGCAGATCGGTGTCGCCGCGCCGATCCTGCTGATCGTGCTGCGCATCCTGCAGGGCTTCTCCGCTGGTGGGGAGTGGGGCGGCGCGGCGCTGATGGCGGTCGAGCACGCGCCCAAGGGCAAGCGCGGGTACTTCGGCTCCTACCCGCAGACGGGTGTGCCGCTCGGGTTGATCCTGGCCACCGGCGTGCTGTGGGTGATCAGCTCCTCCACCAGCGAGGAGCAGTTCAACTCGTGGGGCTGGCGGATCCCGTTCCTGGTGTCGGTGGTGCTCATCGTGTTCGGCTACCTGGTGCGCCGCCTCGTCGAGGAGAGCCCGGTCTTCAAGGAGCTGCTTGAGCGCAAGGCCTACTCCTCGGCGCCGCTGACGGAGCTGTTCCGGAGCAACACCCGCAACGTGGTGCTGGCCGCGCTGATCTTCATCGCCAACAACGCCGCCGGATACCTGGTCATCGCCTACTTCCTCAGCTACGGCAAGACCCTCGGGCTGTCCCGTCCTACGGTGCTGCTGGCGACGATCGTCGGCGCAGTCGGGTGGCTGGTGTTCACCGTGCACTCGGGCGCGCTGTCCGACCGGATCGGGCGGGTGCGGACCTTCCAGATCGGCTACGCGGCGGTGTTCGTGTGGATGCTGCCGATGTTCCTGATGATGGAGACCGGCAGCGGCGTGATGTTCGCGCTGGCCATCGTCGTGCTGTCGTTCGGCATCGGGCTGTCCTACGGGCCGATGTCGGCGATGTACGCCGAGATGTTCCCGGCCAGGGTCCGCTACTCCGGCGTCTCGATCGGCTACGCCTTCGGCGCCATCCTCGGCGGTGCCTTCGCGCCGACCATCGCCCAAGCCCTCACCCAGGCCACCGGCAGCGCCTACTCGGTCGGCGCCTACATCATGGCGCTGAGCGTCATCTCCTTCGCCGCCGTCACCGCCGTGAAGGAACCCAGGGGAGCGGACTTGAACTCCTGATCCCGGGCGGGGTCGAACTTCGCGAGATCCCACCCGCGGGGCGGGTTCTCGCCGTATCGTCACCGTGATCGCGGGACGGACGACGGGAGCTGCGCTGTGGCGCGAGTCGAGGAGCGGGACGGCGATGCCGCGCTGGAGGTGCTGCGGACGGAGCTGGCGCGAGCGGACGCCGCGATCGCCCGGACCGACACGAAGGCGAGCGTGCTGCTCGCGGTGTTCGGCCCGATCGTGACGGTGGGCGCTGCGGCGGTCCAGCGGATCCCGCTGCCCGCCACCGGGCGGGCGGTGCTGTGGTGCGCGCTGGTGCTGTTGCTGCTGGCGGTGCTGCTCCTGCTCGCCGTGGTGCGACCGCACCTGCGCGGCAGCGGTTTCCACAACAGCAGGCGGATGACCGACGAGGAGATGGCGGGTTTCGTCGAGAGGATCGTCGACGACCCGCAGCGCTGGTACCGGCAGCAGCTGCTCACCATCTCCCGGCTCGGTGCGACGAAGTTCCGCAGGGTGCGGCTGGCGACGTTGCTCATCGGCGCTGGCGTGATCACGGCGGTGCTGGCGGTGGCGTCATCGCAGTGGTGACGCCACCGCCGGAACTTCAGCGCGGGAGGTTGTCGCCCTCGTGGTTGATCGCGTTGCGCGCGATTTCCAGCGGGGCCCAACCCTTGTCCGTGGTGAACGGGCCCCCGTTGTCACCGTGGTGCCAGTACCGGAGGCAGAAGTCGCCGTCGCGGACTTCCCGGATGGCCTGGTGGTCGATGTTCTTCGGGCTCGTGCAGTCCGGATCGCCGTTGTTGTTCAGGTCTTCGTCGAACCCGTACTTCTGGTGCGCCCAGTAGCCCTCGTCGATGGCCCGGTCGTAGGCCACCGTCGTGTCCTCTTCGGACCCGACCAGGCTCCAGTCGATCCCCTCGGCCCACGGGTCGTCGAACCCCCGGTCCTCGGCACCGTCCTTCGACTCGTGCAGCTTGCTGATGAAACCCGACCCGCCGTCTTGGGCGCGCGTCATCTGCCACCACTGGTGGGTGCAATCGGCCGGGTCCGAGCACGGGTCCTTGGTGATCCCGCCGTGCGGGGTGCCGAGCGTGACGACGTCCTCGACGTCCACCTTCGGCGGGAAACCCTCCCACTTCTCGCGGGTCCCGAGGATCGCGACGCGGCTGACCAGACCGCCCATCGAGTGGGCGACGACGTCCACCGACTGACCCTTGCTGGTGTAGTCGGAGTAGATGTGGTTCGCGAATTCCTCCGCGATGTCCTGGATCGGCGTCTCGTTGTCGTTGTTCGCCTTGCCGTCGACGTACTCGGCGCAGCCCGAGTCGTCCTGGTAGTAGCCGATCGTCCGCGCCGACCGGCCGCTGAACTCGGCCTTCGCGTCCGCCCACAGCTCGTCGCAGTGCGCGTCGGCGCCTTCGTTGTAGCCGTGGACCAGCAGCACCGGCTTGGAATCGGCAGCGGCCGGTTCAGCCGAGGCCGCTGCGGGCGCGCTCGCGCAGAGACCCGCGGCGAGAGCCGCCGCGGACAACCGCCGCCACAGGTGATCGCTCATCGAACATCATCCCCCAGGTTGACGTTCGATCAACGCTAGGGCGATCTCGACCGCCCCGCAATCCGATTTCCGGGGCATCGAGGACCAGAATTGCTCGCCCTCAGCGACCCGTCCACTCGTCGTAGAACGCGGGGAGCTCGGAGGCCCGGCCGCGGAACTCCGGATCGCGCTTCTCGGTGAACGCCGCGACGCCCTCCGCGCCGTCGCCGATGCTGGTGTGGAACATCGCCAGCGAGTCGATCCGGTGCGCCTCGCGGGGGTGGTCGAGGGCGCTGTTGCGGCGCATCATCTGCCGCGTGAGAGCGGTCGCGACCGGCGACTTGCCCTTGGTCCAGGCGTCGGCGAGCTCCAAGGCGGAATCCAGCAGGTCATCGGGCTCGTGCACGGCGTCGGCCAGGCCGGCCTCCGCCGTCGCGGCGGCGTCGAGGACGTCGGCCCGGTAGACGAGGTCGAGCGCCTTCGACATGCCCACGATGCGGGGCAGGAACCACGTCGAGGCGGCCTCGGGCACGATGCCGAGCCGGCCGAAGACCAGGCCGAACCGCGCCTTGCTCGACAGCAGCCGCGCGTCCATCGCCAGCGTCATCGTCGCGCCGATGCCGACGGCGGCGCCGTTGATGGCGGCGATGACGGGCTTGCGGCAGTCGTGGATGGCCAGCGTGACCCGCCCACCGGTGTCGCGGACGCGGCGCAGCTCCGGGGAGGAGAGGTCCTGCATGTCGGCCAGCGTCGGAGACTTGGACTCGTCGAGGCCGAAGACGTTGCCCTCGCTGCTGAGGTCCATCCCCGCGCAGAACGCCCGGCCCGCCCCGGTCACCACGACCGCGCGGACCGAGTAGTCGTCGTTGACCTGAACGAACGTCTCCTCCAGCTCGTCGGCCATCGTGGGCGTGAAGGCGTTGAGCTGGTCGGGGCGGTGGAGCGTGACGACGAGTACGCCGTCGGTGACGTCGTGGCGGATGGTGCTCAGTTCCACACTCGTCTCCTCGTGGTCGGGTCGTGGACCCTGCGCAGGCCGGATCGTTCACCGATGTTGGCACAGCCGTGCGCGGAATCGACGTGGCCCTGATCACGAGAAGCGGTTCAGCTCTTCCGCGAGGCCTGAGCGGGTACCCGCTCCTCCTCCTCCTCGTCTTCGGTCTCGTACTCGTCTTCGAAGTCTTCGCCCTCGTCCGTCTCTTCTGTCCCGTCGGCCTCGTCTTCCTCGTCGAGCGCTTCCTCGTGGGTTTTGACGACCTCCTCGTCGCGGATCTCGCCGCGCCAGCCCTCGACCTCCTCCTGGTCGAGGATGGTGCGCGTCATCATGTGCCGCTTGATGTGCTTGAAGTCCGACCGCACGCGTCGTCCCTGCGCCCGCCACAGGTTCGCGGTCTTCTCGAAGAAGCCCTGCGGGTAGTACTCGCAGACGAGCAGCACGCGCGTCATCGTCGGAGCGAGCTCGTGGAAGGTCACGGCACCGTCGACGTACCCCTTGGCGCCGGTCGACTTCCACACGATCCGCTCGTCGGGGACCTGTTCGACGATGGTGGACTCCCAATCGCGGTGGGAGAAGAAGATCTGCGCCCGCCAGGTGATCTTCTCGTCGGACTCCTGCTCGACCTTCTCGACCTTCCTGGTGAAGCTGGGGAAGTCCTCGAACGTGGTCCACTGGTTGTAGGCGACGCGGAGCGGGATCCCGACGTCGAACTCCTCGATGATGTTGACGACCTTCGCGTCGCTGCTGCCCCCACCTCCGCCTCCGCCGACGGCTTGCTTGACCTTGTCCTTCGCGCCGGCGATCCCGGCGCCGAGAGCGGCCTTCATCGGTGACTTCCCCTCGGCGAGGTCCTTGGCGCCGGTGAGCGCTGCGGTCAGGCCGGAACCGCCGTTGTCGGCGACGCTGGTCAGCCTGTCGGTGAGGTCGGTGACCTTGCCGGTGGCCGAGCCGACCGCCCGGGAGACCACCGCTTCGAGGAGTTCCTGCCCGGCCTCCTTGAGGCGGTCGAGCGGGAGCTCGTCCGTCAGGCTCTTGTCGCGCTGATCGGTCTCAGCCATCGTTCCCACCTGACCTGCGGTTCGATCCGCTGGACGAACCCGCCGCGGCCTTCTTCCTCGGGGCGGAGGGCTTGCGCGGTGCGCGAGCCCGCGTGCCCGGCTCGGCCTGCTGGTCGTCCGCGGTTGATGAGCGCTTCTCCGAAGACTCCGATTCCGGTTCGTCCTCGCTCGAGGTGCGCTTCTCCGAAGACTCCGATCTCGGTTCGTCCTCGCTCGAGGTGCGCTGCTCCGGAGTCTCCGGGCCCTCCGAGGAGACCTCCCCGTCGTCCTCGGCTTCCGATGAATCCGACTGCGGGGAGCGGATTTGAGCGGCGCGTTCGGAGAGGTTGTCGCTCAGGGACTTGATCTCGTTGCTCGCGGCGGCGACGGCTGCCGTCCTGGCCGCTTCGGCGAGACGGTCGCGGAGCGCGCCGCCGAGCTCGCCGGAGGGGGCCACCGCTCCGCCGGCCTTCGCCAGCAGCTCCTTGGGATCGCCCATGCGCCGCCCGAGGACGACCCCGCCGACCATGAGTGCCAGTTTCATCCGGCGGCTGCGACCGAGCGCGTAGCCGATCGCCACTGCCGTCGCGATCTGAGGTCCCTGCTTCATCCCGACCTCCTGCGAGGAATTCCTCGGGCTGCGAAGTGCAGTCCGAGTCAGACGTACCCCCGGACGGGTGCGTGCACACATCGACACCGAAAATCGTCCAGGTGCGGGCCGCCATGATGTTGGCGCTGGTCAACCGCATGATCGCGTGACGCGGCCAAGAGAGGTGCCCGCGGACGAACCTAGGAGCGCGCTGCCGCGGTTCGTAGAGTCGAATTCCTCTTCTCCGTCGGAAACCCCTCGACCAAGGCTGGACACGAGCGCGGACCGCGCCTGCCACCGCGCGAGAGCGAGGGGATTCGACGATGGCCGACAGGGACGAGCAGCCGGAAGAAGGCCGATACGACGCTGAGCTGGTGGAAGCCGGCGTCGAGGGCGAACAGGTGTCCGGGGGAGAGGCGTCCGGGGACGGGCACAAGGACGGGCACAAGGACGAGTACCCGGACGTCTACCTGGACGTTCCCGTCGTCAAGGTCGACGAGATCAGCCTCGAGGTGGAGAACCTGCGCGCCCGGGTGTCGCTGCAGGCCGAAGTCCTCGACCTGCTCAAGCTCAACGTCGGCGTCGACGCCGAGCTGGGGCGCGTCGCGCTGCAGATCAAGGGCGTGGAGGCGCAGGCCCTCCTCAAGGTCCGCCTGGACAACGTCGCCAAAGTGCTCGACCGGGTCCTGACGACCATCGACCGCAACCCGCAGATCCTGGAGAACCTCACCCAGAGCCTGGGGCGCGCCGTGGAGGACGTCGGCGAGGGCGCGGGCTCGGCCGTCAAGGACGTGGGCGCGGGTGCCGGAGAAGCCGTCGAGGACGTCGGCGAAGGTGCCGGTTCAGCGGTGAAGGACGTGGGCTCCGGCGCCGGGAGCGCGGTGGAGAGCGTCGGCGAGGGCGCGGGCTCGGCCGTGGAGGACGTCGGCGAGGGGGCCGGATCGGCTGTGAAGGACGTGGGGTCGGGTGCCGGTTCGGCCGTGGAGGACGTGGGGTCGGGTGCCGGTTCGGCCGTGGAGGACGTGGGGTCGGGTGCCGGTTCGGCCGTGGAGGACGTGGGGTCGGGTGCCGGTTCGGCCGTGGAGGACGTGGGGTCGGGTGCTGGTGGTGCGGTGGAGGATGTCGGCTCGGGTGCTGGTGGTGCGGTCGAGGATGTCGGCTCGGGTGCTGGTGGTGCGGTCGAGGATGTCGGCTCGGGTGCTGGTGGTGCGGTGGAGGACGTGGGCTCGGGTGCTGGTGGTGCGGTGGAGAGCGTCGGCGAGGGGGCGGGGGAGGCCGTCGAGGACGTCGGGGAGACCGCCGAGCAGGCGGGCAAGGGCGCGCGCGAAGTCGTCGGCGGCGGAAGTGACGGCGACGAGGACGATTCGGACGAGGAACGCCCTCGAAAGCGCCGCACGACGAGCGGTTCCGATCGCAGGACGCGCAGCAGCAGCCGCGATTCCTCATCGCGTCCGTCCAGAAGGGAGCGACGCCGATGACCCCCGAGGACGAACCGGACGTGACCTTCACGAGCTCGGTGCGCGCGGAGGAGATCACCTTCTCCGAAGCGCCCGAGACCAGCGTCGAGTTCTCCGGGGACGCCGACGACCGATCCACCTCCGGGAGCGACCGGACCAACCTCCCCGACCCGGTCCGCGAGGACGAGACCTACCGCGACGTCCAGGTCGACTACCGGATCGAGGCCCACCTCGACCCGGACGCCGGCTGACGCGGCTCCTGCCGGTGCGCGGGCCCCGGTTCGTGTGATCGAATCGGCCCGTCGCACGTGAGCTGGAGGAGGAGACCGTGGACGCGCCGTTGATCAGCATCGATGAACCGGGGTCCTTCGGGTGGCGGGTGTTCCACGAACGCCACCCGGTGATGATCGAGCGGCTCCGCGCGGCGCACCCGTTCGGGCCCGACGTGCGCGATGCGCTGTCGGCGCTGCTGGAGGAGACGACCGGAGGAGTCGTCGCAGCGCTGGACGAGGACGCGCCGGACCACGACGTCTGGACGGCCTGGACCGCTGGGCAGCTGGGTCGGCCGTGGTCGGAGATGTCGTTCCTGTGGGCGGAGAGCTACTTCTTCCGGAAGCTGCTGGCCGCGACCGGCTACTTCGCCCCGGGCCCGTGGCGCGGCGTGGACCCGTTCGCGCCGATGAAGCGCGCAGAGCTCAGCAGCGCGGCCACCGCCGAGACGCTCAAGGCCCTGGACGCGCTGCCGGGCCTCGCCGATGCGGACCGGGACGCCGCCGCGGTGGCGGCCGCCGTGTGGGGCAACCAGGCCGACCTGGCCTTCCAGCTGTCCACCGACGCCAGCGGAACCACGTCCGGCCTGGTCACCGGCTCGCCGGAGGAGTTCTGGTCGCTGTTCGCGGAGCCGGGCGAGGTCCACCTCGTCGCCGACAACGCCGCGGGTGAGCTCGCCGCCGACCTCGTTCTCATCGACCGGCTGCTCACCACCGGACGCGCCGCTCACGTCGTCCTGCACGTCAAGCCGACGCCCTACTACGTCTCCGACGCCACGCCCACCGACGTGCTCGAAGTCCTGCACCGCCTCACCGGATCGCCCGGCGAGGCGGGTGAGATCGGCCGCCGCGTCGAGGAAGCGTTGCGCGACGGGCGGATCGCGGTCCGGGCGCACCGGTTCTTCTGCGCGCCGAAGGAGTTCGGCGAGATGCCGGACGACCTGCGCGCCGAGTTCGCCTCGGCAGCGGTCACGATCTTCAAGGGCGACCTCAACTACCGGCGGCTCGTCGGGGACCGGCACTGGCCCGCGACCACGCCGTTCGCCGACGTCGTCTCGCACTTCCCGGGACCGGTGGCCACCCTGCGGGTGCTCAAGTCCGAGGTCGTCGTGGGCCTGCCCGCCGCGACCGTGTCCTCGCTGGACGCCGAAGGCCAAGCTTGGCGAACCCAGGGCTCCCACGCCCTCATCCAGACCAGGGCCTAGGACGACCCCGGGAATTCGTTGTGGCGCCGATCACTCGTGCGCAACATCCGCTGATCTGACCGCGAAGCGATTCGCGCGAGGGGCGACGATTTCCGGGGCGTCGTGCGGAAAGCGCTGTAGCGTCGATCAGCGACCGGCTGGGGGCATGTCGGTCAGATCATGTGGTGCGCTACGAAGAGGAGCTTCTCGATGTCCGGGTTCGAAACCGGCTTGAGCCGGCGGTCCGTGCTGCTCGGGACCGCCGGTGCACTGGGGGTGGCGGCCGTCCTGCCCGTCGGCGGATGGGCGGAGGGCGTGTCGCCGCAGCAGGAGTACCCGCCGAACTGGCCTCCGGTGGAGCCCTACGGCAACGCCGACACGCGGAAGGACCTGGAACCCCGCGATGACAACTCGCGGATCCTGGAACTCGAAACCCGCCCGAGGGACGAGGAACTGGGCCGGGTCTGGATCCGCGACACCTACGTCAACCGCTTCGTGGTCGACGGCAAAACCGTCTACGTCGCCACCGGCACCACCCGTGCTGCGGGCGAGACCGCGCAGCGGTGGAACGACGGCATCTTCGTGTGGATCGCCGACTCGCTGGACGGGCCGTGGAGAGCGTCGACCCGAAGGTCTACTACCACATCGACGGCGGCATGCACGTCGAAGGCGACAAGGCGTGGCTGGTGCTGCACAACGACCTCTACACCGAGTTCCAGGACGACATGGAGGACATCGTCCAGAAGACCGAGCTCCCGCGGTTCGAGCAGACCCGCTACGAGCCCGAGCCCTACCTCGAAGGCGCGCACGTGCTCAAGCACGAGGGCAAGTACTACCTCGTGCACGCTGCCTGGAACAAGAAGACGACCACACCGGACGGCGAGGTCCGGCACGCGTACACGCCCGACGGTGAGAAGGACCAGTACGACGCGATCATCGCGGTCGCGGACAGGTTCGAGGGCCCGTACTCCCAGCGCTGGACCGCGGGCATCGGCGCGGGCCACAACAACCTGTTCGCCGACGCCGACGGGCAGCTGTGGGCCACGTTCTTCCGCAACCCGGTCGCGGGCCGCTGGAAGGACGACCCCAACGCCGCGGTCCCGGGCATCGTCCGCGTCGAGTGGACCGGCCCGAAGGGCAACCGCCTCTACGTCGAGCGCCGAGCCTGAGCAGCGCCGCCGTGCGCGGGTTCGACGCCACCGGCCGGGTCGAGGCAGGTCCTACGGGACGGTGACCTGGCCGGTGGCGTCGACGTGCAGCGTCCAGACCATCTTGTCCTTCGGGACGCGGTTGTTGGTGTCGCTGCCGAAGTCGATCTGGCCGGTGGCCAGGCCGTACTTCGAGGGCAGGTCCTTCTCCGTGTTGTGCTGGTCGGCGTTGATCTGCCGCCACACGGTGCCCGCGTTGATCGGAATCGGGCCGCCCCGGTGGAGCTGGTTCGCCGCTCTGAGCAGGACGCTGGTCGCGTCGTGGGCGAGCGCGGCGTGCCCGTCCAGCGACAGGTCACCGGCTCGGGGCGGGCACTGGTCCTGGACCGCCGGTCCCGCCAGGAAGCCGTTGAGCTTGCAGTAGAAGTTCAGCGCGGCGCTGTCCAGGCCGTTCCCGCGCGGGTCGTCGGGTTCCGGTGTGCTGGGTGCGACCGCGAACGACTGGAAGAAGTACGGGATGCCCAGCTTCGCGGAGCGTGCCTCCCGGTTGGCGACGTGGCTGCCCACGTCGTCGCTGCCGAGGATCATCGGCGGATCGTTCGGGCAGCTGGCGCCCACCCCGTCCAGGAACACGCGGAAGTCCGCGCCCCGCCCGGCGTAGTACACCAGCTCGTCGGGACCCGCCAGGCACGCCTCGCGACCGGCGACGTGCGGTTCGGCGGCCAGCCACTCGGTCGTGCGGCCGGGATGCCTGCCGCGGAACTCGGCCGCCACGTCCTCGGCGAGGTTGGTGCTGTACGGATCCCGCTCGTTGCGGTAGATCCTGGCGTGCTGGGTGAATCCGCGCTGGTCGGCGAACTCCACGGCACGCCGCGCCTGCGTCCGGTTCTGCGGCGAGACCTGGAAGTACAGCGGCGAGTACTGCGGCACGTGGTCGTAGGAGAGGGTGGAGGCCACGGTCGGCAGACCCGCCTCGCCCAAGTCCCTGATCACCCGGAAGGTCTCCTGGCGGCTGTAGTTCAGGCCGATCACGCCGATGATGCCCGCATCCTGCGCGGCCAGCGGCGCGATGTGGTTGCGCACGACGTGCTCGCCGCGCTCCATGTCCTTGCCGCCGTTGGCGATGACGATCCGCGCCAGCGGCGTGTCCGTGCCGGCGTTCTGGTCCCGCTGGGCCACCGCGATGCCGGCGAGCGTCTCGTGCTGCGCCGCGAGGTTGAACGCGTCCGTGCCCGGGGACAGGTCACCGAGGTAGACCAGCGTCAAGACCGGTCGTCCCGTCGCGCGCCCGGTTTCGAGCGCCGCCTCGTTCTCCTGCGCGATCGCCTCGCCGATGGCCCGCAGCCCGGAGGTCATCGGGCGCGCGCCCTCCTGGGCCTGGCGGGTCTGGCCGGGCAGGGTCGCGTCGATGAAGGCGTCCAGGTGGGAACCGTCGGTGACGCCGACGCACTCCGCTCCCACCGCCTCCAGGTGACCGAGCTCGGGGGACGAGCCGAGCCACGTCCACGGCGCCTGGAACGGGACCCCGCAGCGCTCGACGCCCCACGAGTAGTAGCCGAAGATCCCGGCGCCGGCCAGGGCCAGCAGCAGGGCGGCCGGAACCGCGCGCTGCGACCACCACGGCGGCGAGTCCAGCCGGTACTTGTCGGTGGCGGCCAGGTGCCGCCGGATCTCGCTCCGCCGGGATTCCTCGGCCGCCGCGGCCGGGATCTCGACCGGCAGGTACCAGGTCATGTCCCGGCGCGCCCGCCGCGCTTCGGCGAGCTTGTGCCGCCACGCGCGATAACCCTCCCGGTCGGCCTCGTGCGCCTGGCACACGACGTCCTGGACGTTGTCGACCGTGGGCTCGACCGCGTGCGGCGGCACCAGCGAACTCGTGGTGATCAGCAGCAGCGGATCGACCAGCCCGGTCTCGTTGCGGATGTCGTTGACCATCTTCAGCAGCGCGTACCCGCCGTTGGAGCGGGTGACGTTGTCCAGCAGCACGGTCGTGTAAGTCGTGCGCCACTTCCCGCGCAGGCGCCACGGGAAGCGGCGGTACGAGCGGCGGAGGTCCTCCAGCAGGGTGTTGATCAGGAATTTCGCGACCTGCTCGGGAACCTCCTTGTTCCACTCGTTCTCGGTGAGGCGCTCGGCGAAACCCAGGAAGTTCCCGGGAACCTCGGGGGCGAGGTAGCTCTGGCGGCGGAACCACCGGTACCCGCCCGGCAGCGGCAGCCGCCAGTGCACCTTGAGCTGGAACCACAGCCACGGCAGGACGGCGAGCACCTTGAGCACCGACCAGACCGTCCGGTCCGGCGCGTCGGCGGTGTTGGCGTTGATCAGCTCGGAGATCCGCTGGGCCGGGTCGCGGCGCCACAGCCGCTTCCGCAGTTCCGCTTCCCGCCTGGGGATCTCGGTGCCGGACAGGTCCTGCCGCATCAGCCACAGCGCGAGGCTGAACCGGGGGAAGCGCATGCGCCCGGCCTGGGCGTTGAGCGGTCCGTTGAGCTGTTCGGCGATCTCGGCGAGCAGTCCGCGAATCGTGTCGACCTCGGGCGGCGGGAGCGTGGCCTGCGCGTCCCCAGGATCGGTCGTGGCGGGCTCGAGCCGGAGGTGGGCGTGCGGGACGCGGTGCGGTTCAGCGCTCTTGAGCCGCTCGGCGATCGCCGGCAGCAGGTCCTCCTGCTCCCGCGACCTGACCAGGCACAACATCGGAAGTCCGCCGCTGTTCGCCGGGTGCTTGGAGTCGCGGCCCTCGGAGCGGCGCCGGTACAGCGCGCGGATGAGCTCCAGCACGTTCACCACGCCGTGGAACAGCGGTAACGGCGTCGTGCCGTCGTGTTCGCGCACCCCGAGTCCACTGCTCATCGGCCCAATCCCCACATTGCGCGAATAGCGGACAAAGAACGACGAGCGTAGCGGCGCCGCGAGCGCCGTGACAATCAAGATCACCGCTTCGGCGGCACCGAGAACCCTTCTCGTCCTGCTGGACCCGGCGTGAATCAGGCGACGACGAGGTCGAGGCCGCGGGCGTGGAACTGGGCCGCGGTCGCGGGATCGGCCGAGTCGTCGGTGACCAGCGTCCAGCGAGGATCCAGCGGGGTGTGCGCCCGGAAGGGGCGTTGGCCGAGCTTGTCGGCGTGGACCAGGACGTAGACCTGCTCGGCTCGACCGGCCATGAGCTCCTTGAGGCGGGTTTGCTCCAGGTCGGCCTCGCAGATGCCGTGCTCGGCGGTGACGCCGTCGGCGCCGAGGAACGCCCGGTCGAACGTCCGGCGTTGCAGGGCGACCTCGGTCAGCGGACCGACGAACCCCTGGCTGAGCTGCCGCAACGCGCCGCCCAAGCACTCGACCTGGAGGTCGGCGTGGGCGAGCTCGTGCAGCACGGTGATCGACGTGGTCACCACCGTCAGGTCGCTGCGGTGCGCCAGCTCGCGGGCGAGCGCGGTGGTGGTGCTGCCGGAGTCCAGCAGGATCGTCTCGGCGGGCTGGACCTGGTCCGCGGCCCAGCGGGCGATGGCGCGCTTGGCCTCGGTCGCCTCGCCGTTGCGCTGCCGCAGCGACGCCTCGTGCTGCAGCGGCATCGCACCGCCGTAGGTCCGGGCGAGCCGTCCGGCGGCCTGCAGCTGGGCCAGGTCGCGCCGGATCGTCGAGGCGGTCACCCCGAACGTCGTCGACAGCTCCTCGACGCTGGTCAACCCGGAACTGCCGGCCAGCTGGAGGATCGCCGCCCGGCGTTCGCGCGCTCCGCGCGGCATCGCGTTCCCTCCCG
This sequence comes from Saccharopolyspora mangrovi, assembly GCF_035320975.1. NCBI lineage: Bacteria > Bacillati > Actinomycetota > Actinomycetes > Pseudonocardiales > Pseudonocardiaceae > Saccharopolyspora > Saccharopolyspora mangrovi. The sequence goes on from NZ_JAWLNX010000035.1 coordinate 57,496, forward strand.
CGCGGTTCACGCGCACAGGTCGGTGGCCTGGCGGATCGCCTCGACCATGCTGTCGGCGCTGGCCTTGCCGGTTCCGGCGATGTCGAAGGCCGTGCCGTGGTCGACCGAGGTGCGGATGACCGGCAGGCCGACCGTGATGTTCACGCCGGTCTCGATGCCCAGGACCTTCACCGGACCGTGGCCCTGGTCGTGGTACATCGCGACGATGAGGTCGTACTCCCCGCGCGTGGCAAGGAAGAACGCGGTGTCGGCGGGCAGCGGGCCCTGGGCGTCGATGCCGTCGGCGCGCAGCACCTCCAGGGCGGGGACGATCTTGTCGTCCTCCTCGCCGTAGCCGAACAGGCCGTTCTCCCCGGCGTGCGGGTTGATGCCGCAGACGCCGATGCGCGGGGACTCGACGCCGGAGTCGCGCAGCGTGCGGTCACCGCGGCGCACGGTGCGCTCGACGAGGCCGGGCTCGATGGCGGCGACCGCGTCGACCAGTCCGATGTGGGTGGTCACGTGGATGACCTTCATCGCCGGGGTGGCCAGCATCATCGACACCTCCTCGGTGCCGGTCAGGTGCGCGAGCAGCTCGGTGTGCCCTGGGAAGATGTGCCCGGCCGCGTGCAGCGCCTCCTTGTTCAGCGGCGCGGTGCAGATGGCCTGCGCCGCACCGCTGGTCGCGAGTTCGCTGGCCACCCGGACGTAGTGGTAGGCGGCGTCACCGGCGACCGGTGAGACCGCTCCCCACGGCAGGTCGGCGGGCAGCAGGCCGAGGTCGATGACGTTGATCCGGCCCGGGGCGAAGACCGCGCCGTCGACGGAGTCGACCGCGACCACCTCGGCGTCGGCTCCGAGGATCCCGGCGGCCTTCCGCAGCCGGGCGGCGTCGCCGATGACGACGGGACGGCACCGGCTGGTGGTGGCCTCGTCGAGGAGCGCCCCGACGGGGTCCGCGGGGGCGCCGCCGGCCCCGTGGCCCATCGTCACGGCGATCACGGGAGTGGAGGAGGCACTGTTCACTTCGTCAACCTTTCAATCCTGGGGGCGGAGGTGTTCGATGATCTCGGCGAGGCTGTCGGACTCGCCGAAGCTGCCAGGGCGGGTCACGACGGAGGTGCCGGCGGGCGTGCGGCTGCGCACCGCGCCGTGGTGGATCTGGCCGACCGGAGTCAGGGTGCGCACCCCGAGCTCGTCGAGGACCAGCCGCGCGGTTTCCCCGCCGGTGAGGACGAGGTCGACCGGGCCGGGCTGGCGTTCGACGACGCGTGCTGCGGTGGAGGCCAGCCCCCGCACCAGGTCCCGCGACCGGCCGGGTTCGATCGGATCGCCGGGGGCGATGGTCAGCGCGGTCGGTCCGCGTTCGAGCGCGACGAGCGCCCGGGAGAGGGCGGACTCGCTGGTGCCGCGACCGAGCAGGTCAGCGGTGCCGCACCCGACGATGCGCGTTCCGCGCAGCTCGGCGACCCGCAGCTGCTCGGCGGCCTCGGGCGCGGCCGTCCCGATCACCAGCAGCAGCGGGTTTCCGGTTGGCTCGACCCGGTTTTCGCCTTCTGCCGCCGAGGCCGCGCGTCCCACGGCTGCGGCCAGTCCGCCGGCTCCGGCCAGTCTCGCCCCCTCGGGAACCGCGGCCACCACGGCGTCCAGGTCGGCGTCGGTGACACCGTCGCAGACCGGAACTTCGCCCGCGGCGAGGCTTTCGGCCAACGCGTCGCGCAACGACGGCGAACGCACGGTCGCCAGCGGGATGCTGCGGCAGGGGAGCGGCGCGAGGGCCTCGGCGATGCTGCGCGGCGGGTCCGCGTCCTCGGCCTGCCACCCGGTCGAGCGGTGCAGCGGAACGCCGCGCAGGTGCGCGACGCCGCCCACCACGGTCCGGCCCAGCGCGGGCAGTGCCGGTGCGACCACCAGCGGCCGGGCCGCAGCGGCCGCCAGCACCGCCGCGACGTTGCCGCGCAGCTGGGAATCGATCTTGACGAAGACCTGCCGGTCTCCCGCAGCGCGCAGCGCGGCGTCGGTGGTGCGGCTCGCCTCGGCGGCCGAGACCGCGCGGTTGTCGAGGTCCATCACAACCACGGATTGCGTGTTGTGCGCAAGTGGAGCGAAATCCTTCCCCGCGAGCTCCACGGTCGCGGGCTGCCCGGGCAGCGGCAGGCAGGCCGCCGTCTCCACGGCGCCGGACAGGTCGTCGGCCAGCACGAGTAGCCCTCTTTTCAGCAAGTTCAGCTCCTCGCGGTAGCTCGCTGCGGTCACGTCGCTCGACCGCGGCTCGGCGTGCGGCGTGGTCGCCACGCTAGCGGTCTTGCGCGTTTCGCGCCATAGCTATTGCGCGAAACGCGCAATCCTGCAAGGGTGACCCACGTAACGAGGCCGGGTGGCCGACGCCGTTCCCCGAGGAGTTCCCGCATGACCGTTCCGCGTTTGGAGGTGCCCGGCGTCGAGGTGCCCATGTCGTCCCTCGTGCTCGGGACGATGACGTTCGGCGACACCGTCGATGCCGCCGGAGCCGCGACGATGCTCGACACCGCGCTCGACGCGGGCATCACCGCGGTGGACACCGCCAACGGGTACGCGGGCGGCGAGACCGAGCGCATCCTCGGCCGGCTCCTGCCCTCCCGCCGCGACCGCATCTCGCTGGCCACCAAGGCGGGCATGCCGCACCCGGACGCCGGCGAGCACTCGCCGCTGTCCCCGACGGGACTGCGCGCCAGCGTCGACGGGAGCCTGTCCCGGCTCGGCGTGGAGCGGATCGACCTGTTCTACCTGCACCAGCCCGACCGGGCGGCCTCGCTGACCGACACGCTCGCCACGATCGCGAGCCTCATCGCCGAGGGCAAGATCGGTGCGCTCGGCGTCTCGAACTTCGCGGCCTGGCAGATCGCCGAGCTCAACCACGTGGCCGACGAGGTGGGCGCGCCGCGCCCGGTCATCGCCCAGCAGCTCCACAACCTGCTGGCCCGCCGGGTCGAGGAGGAGTACGTCGAGTTCGCCGAGGTGTCGGGCCTGCTGACGATGGTCTACAACCCGCTGGCCGGAGGGCTGCTCACCGGCAGGCACAGCTTCGAGCGCGACCCGTCCTCCGGCCGCTTCGCCGACTCGCGGCTCGCCGAGATGTACCGGAAGCGCTACTGGGACGAGCGGCTCTTCGACGCCATCGAACGGCTCGGCGCCATCGCCGACAACGCCGGGATCCCGCTGGTCGAGCTCTCCCTGCGCTGGGTGCTCAGCAAGCCCGCCACCTCGGCCGTCCTGCTCGGCGGATCCAAGGTCGAGCAGCTGCGCGCCAACATCGCGGCGCTCGGTGCCGGGCCGCTCCCGCCGGACGTGGTCGAGGCCTGCGACGCCGTCGGGGCGTTCCTGCGCGGCCCGATGCCCGCCTACAACCGCTGAATCGCCGCGAACGAAAGGAATTCCCCGTGTCCGCAGCGGAATTCGCGCGCAAGCTGCGCGCCCGCGAGAAAGCCGTCGGCTACTGGGTCGTGCTCGACAACCCGATCGGCACCGAACGCATCGCCCGGCTCGGCTACGACTACGTCGCGGTCGACGCCCAGCACGGCCTGCTCGGCTACTCCGGCCTGCTCAACGCCATGATGGCCATCGACGCCGGAGGCAGGTCCGTCGGCCTGACCCGGGTGGAGGCCAACGACCCGGCCGCGATCGGACGCGCGCTCGACGCCGGTGCGGGCGGGGTCATCGTGCCGCTGGTCGACTCCGCCGAGGACGCCCGCGCCGCCGTGGCCGCCACCCGGTACCCGCCGCGCGGCCGGCGCTCCTACGGGCCGATGCGCTCGGGGCTGCGGATCGGCCCGCGCCCGGCCGAGGCCGACGAGAGCACCGTGCTGCTGGCGATGATCGAAACGCCGCAGGGGCTGGCCAACGTCCGCGAGATCTGCGCTACCGAGGGCGTCGACGGCGTCTACGTGGGCCCCTCGGACCTGTGCCTGGCCGTCGGCGGAGCGTTCCCGGGCGACCCGGCCGTGGCGGACGAGTTCGAGCAGGCCGTGGCCGACATCCAGCAGGCGGCCGGCGAAGCGGGCGTCGCGGCCGGCATCCACACACCCGACGGCGCCACCGCCGCCCGCAGGCTGGAGCAGGGCTACACCTTCGCCAGCGTGGCCTGCGACCTGGTCCACCTGGAGCGGGCGGCGGGCGAACACCTGGAGGCGGTGCAGCGATGACCGACGTGATCGCCGACGGCGTGCTCCGCGCGGTCGAGCCCGGCCGCCACGAGACCCACCTGAGCGCGGGCACCGCGCAGTCCCACGCCGCCAACCTCATGCCGCTGCCCAGCGGGGAGCTCGGCTGCGCCTGGTTCGCGGGCACGCAGGAAGGGCTCTCGGACATCGACGTCTGGTTCGCCCGCCTCGACGGGGAGGGGCGCTGGAGCGAGCCGGTCCAGGTCTCCGCGGACCCGGAGCGCTCGGAGCAGAACCCGGTGCTGTTCCCCACCCCCGGTGGTGAGCTCTGGTTGCTCTACACCGCGCAGCTCTCGGGGAACCAGGACACCGCCGAGGTGCGGCTGACCGTCTCCGGCGACGAGGGACGCACCTGGAGCGCTCCGCGCACCCTCGCGCCCGCCTCGGACACCGGTGGTGTGTTCATCCGCCAGCCCGTCGTGGTGCTGGAGTCCGGCCGCTGGGTGCTCCCGGTGTTCCACTGCGTGCGCCCGGCGACCGGCCGGTGGCGAGGCGACGAGGACACCAGCGCGGTCCTGGTCTCCGACGACCGGGGCGCCACCTGGTCGCACCACGACGTCCCGGGCAGCACGGGCTGCGTGCACATGAACGTCGTGCCGCTGGCCGAGGGCGGGCTGCTCGCGCTGTTCCGGCGCCGCCAGGCCGACGCGATCTTCGCCAGCCGGTCCGGCGATGGCATCACCTGGAGCGAGCCCGAGCCGACCGAGCTGCCCAACAACAACTCGTCGATCCAGGTCACCGCGCTGCGGGACGGGCGGCTCGCGCTGGCCTACAACCACAGCAGCGCCGCCGACGCCACGCAGCGCCGCGCCTCCCTCTACGACGAGATCGACGGCGACTCCATCGCCGAACCCGGTGCGGTGCAGGAACAACCGCCCGGAACCGCGTTCTGGGGCGCCCCGCGCGCACCGCTGACCGTCGCCCTGTCCGCCGACGGCGGGCGCAGCTGGCCGGTGCGCCGCGACGTCGAGGTCGGCGACGGCTACTGCCTGACCAACAACTCCCGGGACGGGCTCAACCGCGAGCTGTCCTACCCCTCGATCACCCAGACCGACGACGGCGATCTGCACGTCGCCTTCACCCACTTCCGCCGGGCCATCAAGCACGTTCGCGTGACGCCAGCGTGGTTCGGCGGCTGACCTTCGGCCTCGCAATGGAGCAGCCATGTCTAGTGAACTCAACGCGAAAACCCAGGCGGTGACCCAAGCCGGCCCACCCGAGACCTGGTCCGGCTTCCTGCGGAGCATGGGGCCGGGCATCGTGGTGGTGATGTCCTGGCTGGGCACCGGCGACTTCATCAGCGCCTCGGTCTCCGGCTCCACCTTCGGCTACGCGCTGATCTGGACGCTGGTGGTCGCCACCATCTCGCGGTACTTCATCGTCTCGTCGATGTCGAAGTACCAGCTGTGCAACGCGGTCGGCGACGAGACGATCCTCGACGGCTACGGCCGGGTGTGGAAGGGCTTCCCGATGTTCATCGGGGCGACCACCTGCGTGCTCGGGTTCGTCTACGTCTCCTTCCTGACCCTGGCCGCGGCGACCGCGCTCGACGCGCTGTTCCGGCCGGTGCTGCCGCTGGGCAGCTGGGGGATTCCGCTGTGGGCGGTGGTCACCACCGTCGTGGCCTACGCGCTGGCCTCTCGGCGGAAGGGGCACTTCCGCGGGCTGGAGATCGTCGCGCAGATCACGATGGCCGTGCTCGTGGTCTGCTTCCTGCTGGCGCTGATCGGCACCGGCCTGGACCTGCCCAAGCTGTTCGGCGGGCTGCTGTTCGAGATGCCCCCGGGCGAAGCCGGCTACATCACCGCGGCGAGCACCGCGGTCGGTCTCATCGGCGCGGTCGGCGGATCGGCGGCCAACCTGCTCTACCCGTACCTGATGCACGAGAAGGGCTGGCGCGGCGCCGGATTCCTCAAGCTGCAGCGCCTGGACCTGCGGTTCGGCAGCTTCGTGATGTTCGCCCTCGTCCTGGCGGTGTGGGTCGTCGCGGCCGAAACCCTGCACGGCACCGGGGAAAGCGTGTCCTCGGCAGACGGCTTGGCGAGCATGATGGAGAAGGCCATCGGCCCGGCGGGGCCGCCGATCATGTGGCTGGCGATCTTCTTCACGGTGTTCAACAACATCGTCACCCAGCCGCGCGTGTTCGTGCGGATGTTCGTGGAATCGCTGCACAAGTCGCGCCCGGAGCGGTTGGCGCGACTTCGCGCCGAACGGGACCTGGCCGGGGTGGCGGACAAGGACGCGTTCTCCTACGACCGGCTGTTCTGGATCATCCTCACCGTGATCATGGTCGTGCCGATCGTGTTCTCGCTGCCCGGGATGCCCGGCATGGTCATCATCACCCTGCTCGGCAACTCGGTGAACGTGCTGACCGTGCCCATGATCATCGTCGGTCTGATCGTGATGACCACGAAGCGGTCCCTGATGATCGAGGGCTACGCCAACAAGTGGTGGGAGACCACGGTCCTCGCCCTCATCGGCGGAGTCGGTCTGTGGGCCACCTACGAACTGTGCACCAGCATCGCGGGCACCCTCGCAGGATGAGTTCGAACGCTTCGCGGGCCCCGGGTCGGCCGGGGCCCCCCCAGCAGCGGTCCGGGGCGAAAACAATTAGGCGAAACCCAACGGTCCGTTGTTCGCGGAGCAATTCGGCGTGTCGGGAACGGGAGTGATCCTAGGCACATCCGGTGCGGTTCCGATTCCGCCCGAGAAAGCCCGACAGGGCGTCTCACCTGCGGTTTTGATGTAGTGGGAGCCTTGTCGCCGGTGTTGGAAACTGCTGTTTATCAACCCATAGGCATGGGTTCTTTGACTTCACCTCGTGGGCGGCCAAGGCTGGCGATCGTCGGCATTCGGCGGCGCACCGGCGCGCGAGCTACGAACAGGGGAACGGCCACAGCATGAGTGGGATGCAAGACCCGAGCGACGACCTGAAGGTCACCGCGCCGAAGACGTGGGCCACTGGTGCCCCCGCCGTCGCGCACGCGTTGCAGTACTCGCTCAGCCAGACCTCGCCGAGGCGGACCGCGCTGACGCTGCTCAACCTCAACCAGGGCAAGGGGATCGACTGCCCGGGATGCGCGTGGCCGGACCCGGACCCCCAGCACCGGCCGATGAACGAGTACTGCGAGAACGGCGCCAAGCACGTCAACGACGAGGCGACCTCCAAGCGCATCACCCGCGAGTTCTTCCGGCAGCACTCGGTGTCCGAACTGGACGAGAAGTCCGACTACTGGCTCAACCAGCAGGGACGCCTGACCGAGCCGATGGTCAAGCGCTCGGACTCCGACTTCTACGAACCGATCAGCTGGGACGACGCCCTCGACCTGCTCGCCGCGGAGCTGCGCTCGCTGGACTCGCCGAGCGAGGCGCTGTTCTACACCTCCGGCCGGCTCAACAACGAAGCCGCCTTCCTGCTGCAGCTGTTCGCGCGCGCCTTCGGCACCAACAACCTGCCCGACTGCAGCAACATGTGCCACGAGTCCAGCGGCTCGGCCATGCAGGAGACCCTCGGCATCGGCAAGGGCAGCGTCAGCCTGGACGACCTGCACCACTCCGACCTGATCTTCGTCATCGGCCAGAACCCGGGCACCAACCACCCGCGCATGCTCACCGCCCTGGAGCGCGCCAAGCACAACGGCGGCGAGGTCGTCGCGGTGAACCCGCTGCCCGAGGCCGGGCTGATGCGGTTCAAGAACCCGCAGAAGGTCCGCGGCGTCCTCGGGCGCGGGACCGAGATCACCGACCAGTTCCTGCAGATCCGGCCCGGCGGTGACCTGGCGCTGTTCAAGGCGCTGAACCTGCTGCTGCTGGAAGCCGAGGACGCCGCCCCCGGCACCGTCCTGGACCACGAGTTCATCCGCGCCCACACCACCGGGTTCGAGGAGTTCGCCCGGCAGGCGCGCGAGCTGTCCTGGGACCAGGTGCACGCCGCGACCGGGCTCACCCGCACCGAGATCGAGCAGGTGCGCGACCGGGTCCTGGCCAGCAGCAGCGTCATCGCCTGCTGGGCGATGGGGCTGACCCAGCAGAAGCACGGCGTGGCCACCATCCGCGAGGTCGTCAACTTCCTGATGCTGCGCGGCAACATCGGCAAACCCGGCGCCGGCGTGTGCCCGGTGCGCGGGCACAGCAACGTGCAGGGCGACCGCACGATGGGGATCTGGGAGCGCGTCCCGCAGCCCTTCTTGGACTCGCTGGAGCGCGAATTCGGCTTCACCCCGCCCAGCGAGCACGGCTGGGACTCGGTGGACTCCATCCGCGCCATGCTCGACGGCCGCGCGCGGTTCTTCCTCGGCGTGGCGGGCAACTTCGTCCGCGCCACCCCCGACAGCGAGGTCACCGAGAAGGCGATGCGGCAGTGCCGGGTGACCGCGCACATCTCCACCAAGCTCAACCGGTCCCACACCGTGTGCGGCGAAACCGCCCTGATCCTGCCCACTCTGGGGCGCAGCGACCGGGACGTGCAGAACGGCGTGGAGCAGTTCGTCACCGTCGAGGACTCGATGAGCATGGTGCACGCCTCCTACGGCCGGCTCGAACCGGCGTCGGACGCGCTGCTCAGCGAGGTCGCGATCCTGGCCCGCCTGGCCCGCCGGGTGCTGGGGGACGAGCCCGACCTCCCGTGGGAGGAGTTCGAGGCGAACTACGACGCGATCCGCGACCGGATCTCGCGCGTGGTGCCCGGGTTTGAGGACTTCAACCGGCGCGTGGCCGATCCCGCCGGGTTCCAGCTGCCCAACCCCGTCAACAGCGGCGAGTTCCGCACGCCCAGCGGCAAGGCCGTGTTCAGCGCCAACGAGTTCGAGTGGCTGGACGCGCCCGAGGGCTACCTCGTGCTGCAGTCGCTGCGGTCCCACGACCAGTGGAACACCATCCCGTACGCGATGGACGACCGCTACCGCGGCATCCACGACGCCCGCCGGGTCGTGCTGGTCAACCCGGCCGACGTCGAGGCGCTCGGGCTCACCGACCGCGCTCTGGTGGACCTGGTCAGCGTCTGGCACGACGGTGTCGAACGGCGCGCGCCGAACTTCCGGGTCGTGTCCTACCCGGCGGCGCGGGGTTCGGCGGCCGCCTACTACCCGGAGACCAACGTGCTGGTCCCGCTGGACAGCGTCGCCGACGTCAGCAACACGCCGACCTCCAAGGGCGTCATCGTGCGGCTGGAACCGGCGTCCGACCAGGGCTGATGCTTCTCGCGAGGAAGGAACGCCGATGGGACGAGTCACCGTGCGGCGGCCGGTGCTGCGGATTCGCGGCGACGCCCGGTCGCAGCGGCCCGACACCCTCGCCGCCGAGGAACCGATGGAGATCCGCGTCGGCGGGCGGGCGCTGACGGTCACCATGCGCACGCCGGGGCACGACTTCGACCTCGCGGCCGGGTTCCTGGTCAGCGAGGGAGTGGTGCACCAGGCCGCCGACCTCGCCGGGATCCGCTACTGCCTGGGGACGGCCGAGGACGGATCCAACACCTACAACGTGGTCGACGTCGTGCCCGCCGCCGGCGTGGCCCCGCCGGACACCTCGCTGGAGCGCAACTTCTACACCACCTCGTCGTGCGGGCTGTGCGGCAAGGCGAGCCTCGACGCGGTGCGCACCGTGACGACATGGCCGGTCGCCGACGACCCGCTGCGGCTCGATCCCGAGGTGCTGCGGGTGCTGCCGGACAGGCTGCGGGAGGCGCAGCGGGTGTTCGACAGCACCGGGGGTCTGCACGCGGCCGGGCTGTTCACCGCCGACGGCGAGCTCATCAGCGTCCGGGAGGACGTGGGGCGGCACAACGCGGTGGACAAGGTCATCGGCGACGCGCTGCGCTCGGACCGGCTGCCGCTGCGCGAGACGGTGCTGATGGTCAGCGGGCGGGCCTCGTTCGAGCTCGTCCAGAAGGCCGTCATGGCCGGGATCCCCGCCTTGGCGGCGGTGTCGGCCCCGTCGTCGCTGGCCGCCGAACTCGCTGCCGACGCAGGCCTCACTCTCGTCGGCTTCCTCCGCGGCGACTCGATGAACGTCTACACCGGAGCGGAACGGCTGACCCCTCGCGCAGCACCGCAACCGTCCTGACCGGGCCGGATTCACATTTCGCGCGAAATGTGACCCACCGGAGCCGATCCAACCCAGCGCGAAACCTGGCCCCAGCGCCCTGACCAGGCACGACGCTCCGGCCGTGGAGATGTCCCGCGCGTCGCGGACGGGGCAGTGGTCGAATTTCGCGCGAAGTTCGAGGCCCGCGTTGAGGCGCGGAAATTCGCGCGGAAATAGACTCCCCGCGGGGGCTACATCCGGGGGGCGCCGTCCTTGATCGCGTCTCGGATCCGGAAGTACGTGCCGCAGCGGCAGACGTTGCGGATCTCCTCGATGTCGGCGTCGGTGAGGTCGCGGCCCTTGGCCCTGGCCTGCTTGACCTTGGCCACCGCAGCCATGATCTGGCCCGGCTGGCAGTAGCCGCACTGGACGACGTCGTGGTCCAGCCAGGCCTCCTGCATCGGGTGCAGGTCCTCGCCGACGGTGGCCGGCAGGCCCTCGATCGTGGTGATCTCGTCGGTCGGCTCGATGTCCTTGACCTGCACCGCGCACGGGTTGAACGCCTTGCCGTTGATGTGGCTGGTGCAGGCCTTGCAGACGTTGATCCCGCAGCCGTACTTCGGTCCGGTCACACCGAGCAGGTCGCGGATCACCCACAACAACCGGACGTCGTCCTCGGCCTCCACGGTGATCTCTTTGCCGTTGAGCTTGAAGGTGTGCGTCGGCATCCTGCCTCCTCTAGTAGGCGTAGTCCAGGCCGTTGGTGGGTGATGGGGGCAGCGGTGGGACGTGCGGGTAGGGCTCGAAGGCGAGCGGGTCGTTGTGGTTGATGGGGAAGTGCGTCGGGGTCTTGCCGGTCGCCGCCCGGTAGGCGCAGGCCGTGGCCGCGAAGGCGGGCGCGACACCCATCTCGCCGCCGCCGGAGGGCATCTCGCTCTCCTCGGCGGGCAGGATCACCGGGGTGAACTCGAACGGCAGGTTCCACTGCCTGCAGTAGAAGAAGTTGTCCCAGCTGGCCTCGGCGATCGCCCCCTGGTTGAGGTGCACGCTGGCGGTCAGGGCCTGGGCGAAGCCGTCGATGAACCCGCCCTGCATCATCGCCTCGAGCCCGAGCGGGTTGACCACGATGTGCCCGGGCAGCGTGACCAGCACGCCCCGCGTCACGCGCGGACCCGTGACACCGTCGCGGATCGGGCGGTTGACGGTCTCCGGCCGGCAGTCGATCTCCACGAAGCAGGCCATCGTGTTCTTGTACTCGTGGTGCAGCGCGATGCCGTGCCCGACGCCCTCCGGCGTGGGCTGACCCCATCCGCCCACCTCGGCGGCCTTGTCCAGGACCTTCAGCAGCTTGTCGTTCTTGACGTACTTGCGCCGGAAGCTGTACGGGTCCATGCCCATCGCCTCGGCGAGCTCGTCGACGAACAGCTCCCGCGTGGTCGCCACGTCCGGCGAGTACACGTTGCGCGTGCTGCCGGTGTTGAACCCGCCGCGCTTCTGGTTGTTCGACGGCGACTGGTGGGTCTCGGTCAGCAGCGTCTTGGTGACGCCGAAGTTGTACAGCGACGGCGTGGTCAGCGTGAAGATGACCTCGGAGATCGAGTAGCCGGCCAGCGGCAACCGGCTCGCCGTGGAGGTCAGCGCCTCGCCGAAGCCGTGGCTGAAGTCGGTGCGCACGCCCGCGAGGTGCTGCTCCAGGCTGATCACGTCGTCGGTGAACGACGCCCGGATCGTGCCCACCGACATCGGGTGCACCCGGCCCTGCCTGCAGTCGTCGGCGCGGTGCCACATCAGCTTGACCGGCTTGCCGATCTTCTGGGAGATCTCGGCGGCCTCGGAGGCGGCGTCGTGGAACAGGCACCGGCCGAACGACCCGCCACCGGGAACCACGTGCATCGTGACCTGCGATTGCGCGAGTCCCAGTTCGGAGGCGATCGCGGCCTGAGCGACGATCGGGACCTTGACGGTCGACCAGATCTCGGCCTTGTCGGCGCGGACGTCGGCGATCGCCGAGTTGACCCCGAGCGCGCTGCCGTTGACGAAGGCGAAGGTGTACTGCCGCTCCAGCGTCTTGGTCTGCGGCGTCGGCGGGATCACCGGGGGTGGTGTCGCGGCCTTGAGCTTCTTCTCGACCGTCGCGTCGGATTCGCCGTCCACCGGGCCCGGGCCCCACGAGACGTCCAGCGCGTTGACCGCGTCGATGCACTGCCCGAAGGTCTCGCCGCGGACGGCGACGCCGCTGCTGATCGGCACGACGTCGGTGATGCCGGGCATGGTGCGCACCTGGTCGAGGTTGTTGACCCCGCGCACGGTGCCGTTGATCGTCGGCGGCCGGCACACCATCGTCGGCTTGGCGTCGGGCACCTTCAGGTCGGTGGTGAACTGCTTGCGCCCGGTCACGGCGTCCAGCGCGTCGATGCGCCGGGTCCGCTCGCCGACGATGCGGAACTCCGACTCCGGCTTGAGCTCCACCTCCACCTTCTGAGTGGTGTCGCTGGCGGCCTTGTGCACCAGGTCGCCGTAGGGGATCGCGCCGCCCGTCGCGGAGGTGATCGTGCCGAGCTTGGCGGTGAGCAGGTCGGCCTGCTCGCCGAGCACGTGCCCGGCGGCCTCCAGCAGCTTGCCCTTGGCGACCGCCGCGGCGGTCCGGACCGGCCAGTACAGCGCGCTGATCGAGGCAGAACCGCCGGTGAGCTGGTTGAACGCCAGCTCGGGGCGGGCGTCGGAGAGGGTGATGTGCACCTTCTCCAGCGGGAGTTCGAGTTCCTCGGCGATGAGCATCGCGATCGCCGTGGTCAGGCCCTGCCCGACCTCCGTGCGGTGCAGCGCGAACGACGCGGAGCCGTCCTCGTTGAGCTGGATCGCGATGAGGTTGGCGGTGGGGCGGGCGGCGTAGACGAGCCCGTCGGTGAGGTCGACGTGGTCGGCGACCTGCGGTGTCGGTGGTAAGCCCGCGCCGGTTTCGGCGGCGGCAGCGGACGGGCCGAACACCGATCCGCCGCCGAGCTCGGCAGCGGCCACCAGCGTCGGTGCCGCCAGCAGGTACCCCAGGAATCGGCGTCTGCTGGGGGCGTTGGCGCCGGAGGTGTCCGGCGTGGTTTCCGTGCGACGAGATCGCATGGGGCTCAACCTTTCGACGGCGGGTCAGTTCGGGAGTGGTGTCGTGGTCTCGCCGGGTGTGAGTCGGTTGGCGAGACATGTTGCAGGACCGGGTTGCGCTTCCAATACCCCCGAGATGGGGTGTCCGGCGCGTGACGAACCGCGCGACGCGAGACGAACCGGATCTCCCGTGGTCAGCGGGCCGAGGAAGCGAAGTCCGATCACGTGGGGTGATCGGAGATCACCCGAACAGCCGCCCCCGAAATGGGGTGTCCGGGGGTGCCGCGCGCGCGGAGAATCGGTTCAGAGCCCAAATGGCCGGTATAGTCTTGCAACTCAACGCCACGACGGTGTGGCAAGTGTCTTCGGCACGGACCGGAACGCGCCGATCAGCCAATGGAGGACGGACACTATGGCCGGCAGCGGAGGCGGCGACGGCGCCGTGATGCGGGGGCCCGACGGCCGGGCAGGCGGCGGAACCCGCCTGCGCCCGAACGATCGTGACGCGCTGCGCGCCGAATTGCGCTCGGTGTCAACGGAGTTGGACTTCCCGGTCGCCTTCGGCGGCGAGGTCGCCAGCGGCAGCGTCCGGCTCACCGAGTGCTTCGGCACGCACACCGGTCGCATCCAGAACCTGGAAGTGCACGAGGGCAAGGGGCTCGGCGGCCAGGCGCTGGCCTTCGGCAGGCCGATCGGCGTCGCCGACTACGGCGCCGCGCGGCACATCACCCACGACTACGACGGCCCGGTGAAGGCGGAGCGGCTGTCGGCGGTGCTGGCCGTGCCGGTGCGGGTGCGCGGGAAGTGCCGCGCCGTGCTCTACGGGGCGATCCGCCAGCGCGTCACCGTCGGCGACCGGGCGCGCGATTCGCTGGTCCTGGCAGGACGTCGGCTCGCAGCCGAGCTGGCCGTGCGGGACGAGGTCGACCGGCGGTTGTCGATGGCCGAGACGATCGCGGCCACGCGCAGGCCCGAGGTGCCCGACGTCGCGAACCTGGAGGAACTGCGCTCGGTGCACTCCGAGCTGTGCGCCATCGCCGGATCGCTGCAGGACTCGGACCTGCGGTCCCGGATGTACGACGTCGCCAAGCGGCTCGCCGATCTGCGCTCGGGGGAGACCGGGCCGCCGCCGGACTTCCAGCTGTCGCGCCGGGAGATCGACGTGCTCGCCCAGGTGGCGCTGGGCTGCACCAACGCCGAGGTGGCCGAAAGGCTCTCCCTCGCACCGGAAACCGTGAAGGCCTACCTGCGCACCGCCATGCGCAGGCTCGGTGCGCACACCCGCCACGAAGCCGTGGTGCGGGCCCGCTCGGCCTGGCTGCTGCCGTGACCGGAGGGCCTACCCCAATTCGGGTGTAACGCGGCGAGCGCGGAATCCCTACTGTGTGCGGTCACCAGCCCACGCCACCTGCCGGGAGGACGCCGTGCCTGCGGTCGAGATCTCTTATTCGTCCGGTACCTCTGACACGCCGCTGCTGGGCGACACGATCGGCGCGAACCTGGACCGCACCGCGGCGCGGTTCCCGGACCGCGACGCGCTGGTGGAGTGCGAAACGGGCAGGCGCTGGAGCTACCGGGAGTTCGTCGCCGACGTC